>DKEX01000082.1 GCA_002452295.1 Firmicutes bacterium UBA6811
TCACTGTTTAGTTTTCAAGGAGCAAAAGTGACTTCAGCAGAGAGTGACCTCTGCCGCTCTATGATACTACCACGGCCCGGAGCCCCTGTCAAGGCCTACCCGCAATTATGTCGTAACATCTTCTTAACAGCGCCTTTGCATTCGACCAGCTAGATGCGACTGCGCCGCTTTCAGGCAACCACGGGCCGCCGGCCACAACCGAGGCGCTCCTGGCCTGGCCGCTCCTCGCGCCACCGGCGCGTCTTGCCTGCCCGACGATGAACTCCCGCACTGCCGCCGCCAGCGCAGGATCGCTTCTTGGATCATTATATGCCGTCCCATACGGCTCCCGTGCCGCGGCAGCCCGGCCGAACAGCACTCTCACATCCTCTGCGAAAGCCTCCTCGGGCGATGTGGCCCACGCAGAGGTGTTGACCTTCCCGTCGCTGGTCCACCGGGGGATGCCCCGCAGCCTCATATAGCGGTCCCAGGCTTCAGGGTTATCCCTGTATGTCGCCCCCATGGTTGCCAACTGTATGTGGTGACCCAGTTCGTGCGCCACCGTCACAGGGACCTGGTTTGCGATGACCTTCCGCCCTGCGGCCACGGCTCCAACAAGCGTGTAGCCGTCTGCCCCGAGGCCGCTGACATCGCCCATGGAGAAGGGCAGCAAGTAAACCCGGTATCCCTCAAACGCGCCGCGCGGCAGGTCCATCGCCCGCAGGGTGTCCACGACCTCGTCCACCCGGGGTAGCCTGGCGGGGTTCGCCTCATAGAGCGGCGTGCCGTCGTTCAGGCGGTAGAGGGCGTCTTTCCCAGGAATGGTGGCCCGACACGTCCGCATGGCCACGAGCGCCTCGCGCGCCCGGAGCGCGGCGCTGAGCACGTGAAGCCAGCCTGTAGTCCGGGTATCGTATACCGAGAACCCGAGCTCCGGGTCGTGGAACGACGGGTTTTCGTCAAGCTGCGCGATGAGCACCCGCAGGCGCGCGATCTCGCATCGGGCCTCGCGGCTGGCGGCATCGCCGCCGTCCCGATCGCATGTCCGCCGGGCCAGGGCGCCGAGGTGCTCGACATCACGCTCGAACCATCCCACAAAGTCGGGCTCCCTCCCGATAGCGGGGTCCGCCACAGGGCTCTCGGGCGCCACCATCGTCGAAGACTCCGCTGCTGGTGCTCGGCGGCCACCTGTGCTTGCGTCGCCACCTGGCGCGAGAATCCCGGCCACAGGAATGACGGCCCGTCCGGGCCAGGCCCCCACGGCAGACACGGTCGCCAAGGCGAGTAGCACGAGACAGGCACCCAGAACGGCAGGCGCCCCCTTCCAGCAAGTATGGTGAGTGTTGTGCCCGGCCCCCCACGTTCGCCTGGACACGAGCATGTTCCTCCTCTCCCACGTGAAGTGGAACGCGACAATGATAGCATGTGGGCGACATTATGTAAACTACTCTCGCCACACGGCACCGCCGACACTGACTTCGGGACACGGGGGCGGCGGCTTCTACTGCTGCGCACTCGTTGGCGTCTCCTTTGAAAATGTGCTGAGCATTTTCATCCTTGCGATGGCGCTGGCCGCAGGCCGGCAGGGGCAACTACTGGCAGAACCCCGAGCGTCGCCTGCGCGCGGCTGGACACGGCGCATTATCCCGTGATACCTGGCAGATAATATTCGCTGAGGAGGTGATCACGTGGACGACCGTCTATCTCCAGATGACCGAGCAGGTGGGAATGGCGGTGGACAGGGTTTTGCAGCCGGCGGCGGAAGTGACAACAACGCCGGCAGGGGCGGCAACAGCCGGGGCGGCCGGGTGAACACCAGCGCCTGGATAATCGGTGCGCTTGTGGTCATCATCGCCGTATTCGCGGGGCTCAGGTATGCGAGGGTTCCGGCGCCGCCGCGTCCCGCGCCGACGAGGCCTGCGCCAACCAAGCCCGCACCCGCGCCGCCAACTCGCCCGGCACCGACAGCCCCGGCAGCAACCACGACCGATCTCGAACGCGACCTGACCAGGGTCGAAGAGGCCGTGAGGCGCAAGGACTGGGCCGCTGCGGACAGAGAATCCGCGAAGCTGCGCACCACCTGGGAATCGCTTCGTCCCCGTGTGACCAGCACGAACACGACAAAGGACGTCTCGACGTTTGATGCGCGCGTGGACAAGCTCAGAGCGGACATCAAGGCGAAGAACGAGGCCGGTGCCAAGGCGGATGTAACTGAGCTGAAGTCTATAGCACGGAGATTCAAGATCGCCCCGACCCGGGGACCTACTTCGGGATAGCAAGGTCAGGATCTGGCGGCCGTCGCCTGAGGCGACGGGACCACGCAGTACCGAGGCTGTAGCTGGGCTATCCGACCTCGGCAGCGAGCGCCGGCACCTCCACTACGGACGGACGCAGTGTCAGGGTGCCGGCGTTCCTGTTCGTTCCAGAATGGCACCAGCCGATGCCCCGTGCGGGCGACTACCCCTTTATGACTCCGATCGGCCTCATTCGTGCCACCTTGCGTGATATCCCTGCCCCGTGGCACACGTGGACGACCTCGTTGACGTCCTTGTAGGCCTCGGGGGTCTCCTCGGCAAGCGAGGCTTTCCTGGCCGCCTTCGCAATGATGCCGCGCTCTCTCAGCTCCGCCTGGAGCGCGGCGCCGCTCACAGACTTCTTCGCAGCGGCCCTGCTCATCACCCGGCCGGCCCCGTGGCAGGTTGAGCCGAAGGTCTCCTGCATCGCCATCTCCGTCCCCACAAGCAGGTAAGAGTTCCGGCCCATATCCCCCGGCACCAGCACCGGTTGGCCGATGTCGCGCAAGTCTTCCGGCACGTCGGGGTGGCCGGGCGGAAACGCGCGGGTCGCGCCCTTGCGGTGTACGCACACCCGCCTCCGTTTTCCGTCCACCACGTGGTCCTCGATCTTTGCGATATTATGCGCCACGTCGTAGATGAGCTCCATGCCAAGGTCCTCCGGCGACCGCCCGAACACCCTGGCAAACGCCTGGCGCGTCCAGTGCATGATGCACTGGCGGTTCGCCCATGCGTAGTTCGCCGCGCACGCCATGGCGGCAAAGTAGTCCTGCCCCTCGGGAGAGCTCAGCGGGGCGCAGGCGAGCTGCCTGTCAGGGATGGTGATGCCGTACCGCCTTACGGCATGCTCCATTGTGGCGAGGTGGTCCGTGCAGACCTGGTGGCCCAGGCCCCGCGACCCGCAGTGGATCATCACCACGACCTGGCCCGGGGCGAGAGCGAACCTCTCGGCCACCTTGCTGTCGAACACCTCCTCGACCACCTGCACCTCGAGGAAGTGATTGCCCGAGCCAAGCGTGCCGAGCTGAGGCATGCCGCGCTTTATCGCCCTGTCGCTCACCTTGCCCGCCCGCGCCCCTTTCATGATGCCGCGCTCCTCGGTGTGGTCAAGGTCACAGGGCCAGCCGTACCCGTTTTCCACGGCCCACAGCGCGCCCTTCTCCAGGACCTCCGCGGTGTCGCTCTTGCCGAGCCTGATCACCCCGGTCGAGCCCACGCCCGACGGGATGTCGCGGAAAAGCTGGCTCACGAGTTGCTCGAGGCGCGGGCGGACGTCCTCCTCGAGGAGATCTGTTCGAAGCATCCTCACTCCGCAGTTGATGTCGAAGCCGACACCACCCGGCGAGATCACGCCCTCGTCAGCCAGGGTCGCGCCCACGCCCCCTATGGCAAACCCGTAACCCCAGTGAATGTCGGGCATGGCAAGGGACATGCCCACCATGCCCGGGAGGAAGGCGGCGTTGGCCACCTGCTCGGGGGCCTGGTCGCCCCGGATGTGGTTGATGTGACGCTCGTCCGCATAGATCATGCCCGGCACTTTCATGCCGGCTTTGTATGTCACCGGGATGCGCCAGCGAAACTCGTCCACTCGCTCAAGAGGCCCTTTCCATCCGTTGCTCACGACACAGCACCTCCTGAGTTCTCAAAGGAACCACATGTTACCTGGTCTCCGTCTTCGCCACACGTGGTCTGCCAATTCCGACATCTTACAGCAACACGATGCGGGATCTTACCGGGTACCCGCCCACGCCGAGGTCCGCGCCATTCGCCTGCTACACGTCGAAGATGGCCTGCGCCACCCATCCGCCTCCGGGCTCGCCCGCCACATCGCTCCGCCCGACCTTCACAAGATGGTAGCTTACGCCCTTGATCTCCAGTTCCATCTGGTGTCTCGTAGGATCAATGCGCTCACCGTGCACCACGGCCGACACCGTCCACATCGCCGACTCGGCGTCCCCTCCGCCCGTTCCATCCGTGGCACCTGTCTCATCTATCGCAGCAGCCCGCCCGGTTATGCGCGCACCCTCGATCCTCGCCACCAGGAACCCCTCAGCATCCACCAGGTACACGAACTCAGACAGCCACGCCACCAGCAGCCCTTCCAGATCTTCGGCCCCCGCCGCAACCCGCCTTTGCTCTCTGCCGGAGATGCGCCCCGGCTCGGCCACCACCAGCGCCAACATGCCGAGGGCCATGTTGGTGAAGACCTCCTCCAGAGTCCGGCCCCTGGCTCGAAGCCCGACGTCTGCGGTGTGCTCCAGGACTTCATAAGGGCGCGACACCGCCGCCTCACCTGCCTCGCCTCAGCCTCCGTTCTTGCCGACCACCTGGGCCACCGACACCACATGGTCGCCGTCTTCCAGCTTCATGACACGCACGCCCTGCGTCAACCTGCCCTGCTGGGAGATGTCGGCCGCGTTCATCCTGATTATTATGCCTTCCGCCGAGATGATCATCAGTTCGTCGCCGCCGGTGAGCACTTTCACGTCGGCCGCCGGGCCGGTCCTGGGCGTGATCTTGAAGGTCTTTATGCCCTTGCCGCCGCGCGACTGCACTCTGTACTCCACAAGCGGAGTGCGTTTGCCGAAACCGTTTGCGGTCACCACCAGCAGGTCGCAGCCCTGCCTGACGACATCCATGCCGATGACCGAGTCGCCTTTCGCAAGCGAAATGCCCTTGACGCCGTGGGCGACCCGGCCCATCGGACGCGCCTCGTCCTCTTTGAACCGTATCGACTGCCCTCGGGCGGTCACGATGATCAGTTCCTCTCCCCCTGAGGTCAGCTCGACGCTGACGAGGTCGTCGCCGGGCGAAAGGTCGATGGCGATGATGCCCGACCTCCGGGCGTTGTCGTATATCGAAAGCGACGTCTTCTTGATGATTCCCTGCCTGGTGGCCATCACCAGATACTTGTCGTCCGCAAACTCCCGGATGGGTATGACCGCGCGGATGCTCTCACCAGGCGAAAGGGAGATGAGGTTCACCACCGCGGTGCCCCTCGCCTGCCGGCTGGCCTCCGGGACCTCGTACGCCTTGATCGAGTACATCTTGCCCCTGTCTGTAAAGAAGAGGATGTAGTCGTGGGTGGTCGTCACAAAGAGGTGCTCGACGAAGTCCTCCTCCTTCGTGTTCATGCCGGCCACCCCACGGCCGCCCCTCCTCTGGTTCCGGTAGGTGGTGAGAGGCAAGCGCTTGATGTAACCCTGGTGAGTCAGGGTCACCACGATGTCCTCCTCTGCGATGAGGTCCTCGATGTCGATCTTGGTGGCCGCCGCCGTGATCTCGGTGCGCCTCGGGTCGGCGAACTCCTCCTTGATGGCGACGAGCTCTTGCTTGATGACTTCCAGCACCTTTCTCTCGTCAGCCAGGATGGCGCGGAGCTTTGCTATCAGCTTGATCACGTCAACATACTCGTCCTCGATCTTCTTTCGCTCCAGGCCGGTCAGGCGCTGCAGCCTCATATCGAGGATCGCCTGCGCCTGCTTCTCCGAGAGTTTGAACTTCTTCATGAGCCCGTGCCTGGCTATGTCAGGTGTGCGCGACTCCCGGATCAGGGTGATGATGGCGTCGAGGTTGTCCAGGGCTATCTTCAGGCCTTCGAGGATGTGAGCCCGCTCCTCGGCCCTGGCCAGCTCAAACCTGGTGCGCCGCGTGACGACCTCTTCCTGGTGCTTGATGTAGTAGTGGAGGATCTCCTTCAGGTTCAGCACCCTTGGCTGGCCATCCACGAGCACCAGCATGATGACGCCGAAGGTCTCCTGCATCTGGGTGTGCTTGTAAAGCTGGTTGAGCACGACATTGGGGTTGGCGTCACGCCGAAGCTCGATGACGATGCGCATACCCTCCCTGTCGCTCTCGTCGCGCAGGTCGGTGATGCCGTCGATCTTTCTGTCCCGCACAAGCGCAGCTATACTCTCTACGAGCTTCGCCTTGTTGACCTGGTACGGAATCTCCGTGACGATTATCCTCGTCTTGCCAGCCGAGGATGTCTCGATCCTCGCCCGGGCTCTCATCTTGATGGACCCGCGGCCGGTCGTGTAGGCGTCCCGGATGCCGTCCCTGCCCATGATCAGGCCGCCCGTGGGAAAATCGGGCCCTTTTATGACCATAATGAGTTCCTTGATGGACGCATCCGGGTTATCGATCAGCATAGTAACGCCGTCTATCACCTCGCCCAGGTTGTGGGGCGGGATGTTAGTGGCCATCCCAACAGCGATGCCCGCTGATCCATTGACCAGGAGGTTCGGGAACCTCGCCGGGAGCACGGTGGGCTCCTTTAGCGACTCATCGAAGTTGGGCACGAAGTTCACCGTCTCCTTGTCGATGTCGGCGAGGAGCTTGAGAGCGATCTTGGCCATGCGCGCCTCGGTGTACCGCATGGCCGCCGGAGGGTCGCCGTCAACGGACCCGAAGTTCCCGTGGCCGTCTATGAGCGGATACCGGTGGGAGAAGTCCTGCGCCATCCTCACGAGGGTATCGTATATCGCGGCGTCACCGTGTGGATGGTACTTGCCCATCACCTCCCCCACGATGGTCGCCGCCTTGCGGTGCGGCTTGTCAGGGGAGAGGCCCAGCTCTCTCATGGCGTACAGGATGCGGCGGTGTATGGGCTTGAGACCGTCTCGCACGTCAGGAAGGGCCCGTCCCACTATAACGCTCATCGAATACAGGAGATAGGACCGCTTCATCTCGGACTCTATATCTATGGGGATCACTTTTCCGTCAGTCGGTTGAACCAAGCGTCAGGACCTCCTTGCGGAGTTATATGTCAAGGTCAGTTACTTCCCTGGCATGCTGTTGGATGAATTCGCGACGCGGCTCGACCTTGTCGCCCATCAGTGTTGTGAAGATCTCATCCGCGGCCATCGCGTCTTCCAGGGACACCTGCAGGATGGTGCGGGTCTCCGGGTTCATCGTGGTCTCCCAGAGTTGCTCGGCGTTCATCTCTCCGAGACCCTTGTAGCGCTGCACGTTCACGCCCTGTCGGCCGATCTTCTCCAGGATGCTTTCGAGCTCTTTCTCGCTGTACGCATAGAAGTCGTTCTTGGCCTGTCTCGCCCGGAACAGCGGCGGCTGGGCAACGTATACGTTGCCGTTCTCGATGAGCGGGCGCATGTAACGGTAGAAGAACGTCAATAGCAGCGTCCGGATGTGGGCTCCGTCCACGTCGGCATCGGTCATGGTCACGATTTTTCGGTAACGCAGTCTGGACGCGTCGAAGTCGTCGCCCACGCCTGTTCCGAGCGCTGTTATCATCGCGCGGATCTCCTCGTTGGCGAGGATCTTGTCGAGGCGCGCCTTCTCCACGTTCAGGATCTTGCCTCGCAGCGGCATGATGGCCTGGAAACGCCTGTCGCGCCCCTGCTTTGCGCTACCGCCTGCGGACTCTCCCTCTACCAGGAAGAGCTCGCACAGGTCGGGCTCGCGGATGGAGCAATCGGCGAGCTTGCCGGGCAGAGACGAGACCTCGAGCGCCGTCTTGCGCCGGGTGAGCTCCTTGGCCTTTCGCGCCGCCTCCCTGGCGCGGGCGGCGGAAAGGCATTTCTCGACGATGGCCCGCGCGGAGCCGGGTTTCTCCCCGAAGAATTCCGCAAGGGCGTCCGCCACCACCGAATCGACGATCCCGCGCATGTCTGTGTTGCCCAGCTTGGTCTTGGTCTGCCCTTCAAACTGGGGGGCAAGGAGCTTCACGCTGATGACTGCGGTGAGACCCTCTCTCACGTCGTCGCCGCTGAGGTTCTCCTCGTTCTCCTTGAGCATCCCGACCTTCCTGGCATAGTCGTTGATGGTACGCGTGAGAGCGGAGCGGAAGCCGCTGAGATGAGTGCCGCCCTCGGTGGTATTGATGAAGTTGGCAAATGAGAACGTATTATCGACGTAGCCATCGTTGTACTGGAGAGCGACCTCGACGGACGAGTTGCCGGCGTCGCGCTCTACATAGAAAACCTCAGGGTGGATGGGATCCCTGTTCTTATTGAGGTGCTCAACGAAAGAGACGATCCCGCCGTCGTATTGAAACTCGACGGCCTTCCGCCCGCCCTTGCTCTCGCTCTCGCCACGGCCATCGCTCTCGCCATCACCTTCACCTTCGCGCTCGCCCCTTCGTTCGCCCTGGCGTTCGCCGTCGCGCTCGTCAGTAAGGGTGATCTTGACCCCGCGGCTCAAGAAGGCAAGCTCCCTCAGCCGATGAGCCAGCGTATCGAAGCTAAACTCGACGGTCTCGAAGATCTTGGGGTCCGGCATGAACGTGATGGTGGTCCCCGTGGTATCGGCCGTCCCCTTTACCTGGAGATCAGTCACGGGCTTGCCGCGCTCGTATCGCTGACGATACACGTTGCCGCCGGATCGCACTTCCACCTCGAGCCACTCGGAGAGCGCGTTGACCACGGACACGCCCACGCCGTGAAGGCCTCCCGAGACCCTGTATGCTCCGCCGCCGAACTTGCCGCCTGCGTGGAGCAGCGTGAGCACCACTTCGACGGCAGGCCTCCCCGTCTTGGGATGAACGTCAACAGGGATGCCTCTCCCGTTGTCGACAACCTGCAGCGAACCGTCTTTCCTGATGATCACGTTTATCGTGTCGCAAACGCCGGCAAGAGCCTCGTCGATGCTGTTATCTACGACCTCATAGGCAAGCTGGTGCAGGCCGCGCACGCCGGTGCTGCCGATGTACATACTGGGTCGCTTTCTGACAGCCTCGAGCCCCTCGAGCACCTGGATCTGCTCAGCACCGTACGGCCCCTCAATTGCCACCCTGTCGGGACGACCGTTGGGGTGCGAACCGTAGCGGTTGTGGTTCAATCCATTTCCGGTGATGTTATCCATGATACCGCCGCTCTTTCATAGTAGAGTCACTGTAGAGTCTGTAAAGAGTACGTCTTTGAACCATCAAGAACCGTGATGTTTGTCACCACGGTTCCTGGGATAATGACACCCGCCCCTATTATACCAAACACGGGTTCGCGGTCAACCCCGCGCGAGCGCCAGATCTACTGCCATCCTCTATGTTATTATACCCCCAGTCCCTTGTCAACGAGAGGAGGCGGACGCGTCGCGGCACGCGTCACCGGGTTCGTCCTCTTCACCACGGAAGCCACGACACACCGCCTCGAGACGGCGCCGCAGAGTTGGGAGGGATATCGATGAGAGGTATACGCGGGAGGCCGTAATTACTATGCACCTGGGTTCCCCACCGTTCACGGGCCGGAGCGCGCGGTCTTTTCTGGCGCGCGAGAGGAATTCCGACACGACGGGGGACTTCCTCGTTACTTCCATGTCAAGCATCGCCACGAGATCCTTCACGGCGACCATCACTTGCGCCCCTATGTGCAAAAACACCTGCACCAGCTCCTTGATCTGCCATCTACCGCGTGCCGTCTGTCACCTGCGGTCCGGATTACGGCTATGCTGGCTCCATCGGTGAACGAGCCCGTTGTTCTCTCTTTGCGGCCGCGAGCGCCCGAGCGAACGCCAACTGGACGTCAGGATCCGCGATTACGGCCGCAAGCTCGCAGATCTCTTCCTTCTCCGCAGCGGTCAGGTTGCGGACCTGCCGTGCACCGTCCCTGCCAGATCTCCCAGGGGATCTGTCCGTCTCCCCGGCCTTCGCGAAGCCTCTTGCCTGAAACCGGATATCGACGATGGTGCCTCGACCGAGCCGCCGGTTCAGCTTCTTGATGATATCCGCTTTGAGCAGGGATAGCTCATTCGCCCAGACGGACGTCTTCACGGCTACGAAGAGGACCCCGTCCTTACACGCGGTGGCCATGGACGCCCTGGCAGGGGCGGTGCCCACCACCTCTGCCCAAACGTCCACGGCGCGCGCCCTTCTTGCCTGCCTCGCTATGCCGAGGCGTCTCAAGCTCTCGTCCAGTGCTTGCTGCAGGCGGACCACTTCACCCCACCTCTTCCACATGCCCTGCTTTCACGCGAAAGAGCTTCACAGCAGCGCCTGTATCACCCAAGGACCTTTCATCGGTCGTAGTGATGATTGTCTGGACACGGTCGCTGAGGTAATCCCAGAGCCGCGCCCTCTTGCCGGGATCGAGTTCGCTGGACACATCATCCAGCAGGAGGATAGCATCGTCGCCGACCTCGCTCTTCACGAACTCGAGCTCCCCAAGCCTCACAGAGAGGAGGACGGCCCGCTGCTGCCCCTGGGAGCCAAACAGCCTCATGTCCACGCCATCAACGAGAAACCTGACCTCGTCCCTGTGCGGGCCGACGAGCGTCACCCCACGCATCAGCTCCTCGCCGCGCATCCTCTCGAGCTCGCGGCGGAAGGCGTCCGCCCATGTGCGCAGAGTCTCCCCGTCATCGCTCCCGTGAGGCCCACCCGGGGATGCCACCTGGAACGACGGCTGATAGATGATCTCGAGAGCGCCGTCGGGGGAGATGTGGCGATGGGTCACCCTGGCAAGAATCGAGAGTCTTCGTATCGCCCGAGACCTCCTGATCATCACGCGTGTCCCGGCGGAAACGAGCTGCTCGTCCCACACATCGAGAGCCGCGTTTCGCCGGGTCGCCGGCATCGCGTCGTAGCGTGTGTCCTTGAGAAACGCGTTCCTCTGGGCGAGGATCCTCCGGTACGCCGAGAGGTCGCGCCGGTACACTTCGCTCACCGCGCCTATCTCCGTATCGAGAAACCGGCGCCGCTCCACAGGGCCGCCCTTTATCATTCGCAAATCGTCAGGCCCGAAAACCACGACGTTGGCCGCACCGATATTCTCGGCGGAGGAATCGTGGGAAACACCGTTGATTCTTATGCTCTTCCCCGCCTCACGCGAGCAGGCCACTTCCACCACAAACGGCTCGCTGCGCCGGAGAAACCGGCACGCTGCATGAAGCCCACTCTCGCCCCACCGGATGAGATCTGTGTCGCGCGAGGTCCGGTAGGACGTGCCTGTCCCGCACAGGTAAACAGCCTCGAGGATGTTGGTCTTCCCCTGGCCGTTGTCCCCTGAAAGGACGTTTTTCCCGGGGAATAGCCCGAGCTGTGCAGAAGCATAGTTCCTGAAATGCCTGAGCTTCAGGCTCTCAAGGACCATCGCCCTCATCCCTCGCAACCTCGTAGGTTTGCTCTTGCCCCTCGCCGCCCACACCCGCCACAGCCACGAGGTCCCCGGTGTGGACCTTGCGGCCGCGCCGTAGTTCCTGCCGGCCATTCACCCTGACATGCCCTTCCTGGATGAGGGCCTTGGCGTGCCCGCCTGTGGGCACCGCCCCAGCCCACTTGAGAAACTGGTCGAGCCTGATCTCCGGGCTTGTGACCCTGACCTTTACGCTCTTCATCTTGCGCCAGCCTGTCATGCGTTCACTGTCACCGGCATGATGAGATAGAGGTAGTCGCCGGCCTCTGCCCCTGCGTGCTTCAGCACCACCGGGCTCACCGGCCCCGTCGCTTCAAGCGCAAGCTCTTCGTCGTCCACCGCCCGCAGGACATCAAGGAGATAGCGAGAACGAAGAGCTGTTTCACCCTTCTCGCCCTCGTTTCCTGCCACACCAACCTCCTCAAAGGCCGTGCCCACCTCAGGCGCGTTCGCGCTTATAGTGACGGTGTCCCCGCCGAAACCCAGCCTTACTGTGCCGAACTCGTCCTTTCCGAGGACGGCCACGCGCTCCACAGCGTCCATCAGTCGCACCCTGTCGACCACCATGCGGCTCTTCCATCCTCTGGGGATGACCCTCTCGTAGTTGGGGAACTGGCCATCGATGAGGCGACTTACTATCGTCGTCTTGCGGCACTTGAAAGCCACCTGGTTCGGTGAAGCGTAGATCTCCACCTCGTCCCCCTCGCCCTGCACGATCCGTCCCACCTCGGCGAAGGCCCTTGCAGGGACAATCATCTGCCTGACCGCAGGAGACTCATCCGCCTTGCCGTCACCATCGGCTTGTACCTTTCTGAGGGCGAGTCGGAACGTGTCCGTGGCTACCAGCTTCACCTCTCCTCCATCCCATGCCACGAGCACACCTGTCAGGAAGGGGCGGTTCTCGTCGGTAGCAGCGGCGAATGCGGTCTGCCTGACGGACTGCGCCAGATCCTTTCCGGGGATCTTCCACCACACATTCCCCTCTACCTGTGGAAACAGGGGGAACTCCGCGGGCTCCATGGAGTTGATGTCGTACACGGCCTTCCCACTGCAGATGGTGGCCACTCTCCTGGCACCATCGAACGCGACCTTCACCTCTCTCTCAGGCAGGCGCCGCACTATCTCGCCAAGGTATCGGGCGGGCAGCACCATCGCGGCTTGCACACTGAAGCTGACAGGTATGAAGGTTTCGACTGAGAGCTCGAGGTCCGTCCCCACGAGACGAAGCCCTTCTGGTGTGGTCTCGATGAGCACACCTGAAAGGATCGGCAGAGTCGTCCTGGATGACACCGCACGCTGAACGGCGGCAACACCTGCAGCAAGCTCGTCGCGGTCACAGGAAAGCAGCATGCGGGCTTCCGTCTGTGATTCCGTACCTGCGCCTGGCTGGCCGAGAGTTTCAAGGCTATCCACTTTCTTCGAGTCCTCCTCTCGTTGTTGGGTTTCCTCAAGACTGACACGATGTCTGAAGACGAGATGAAAGGTGGTGCTCTGCACCTTGTCCACAGCCCGTACTTCTAATGGCCTTTTCTGTACATGTACAGTTTTCTAGTACTAGTAGTAGGCGCTGTGAATTTGTGGATAAGCCCCCGAACGCGTTGAGGCAAGTGTGGTTAGCATGTGGACAACCCTGTGGATTCTCGTCATGACTTGTCCACATTATGCACAGTCCGACATCGTTCGGGAGATTACTCACAGATAATCCACAACTTATACAGAACCTGTCCACAGGAGACGCAGGGTCTGGCAGCACCGCGTCATGTCATCTCCTTGAGCCTTGCGATGATGATGCGAATAGCGGCCGCAAGTGCCTCGTCGTCCTCCATGTCAGAGCGTATCTTCGAGCAGGCGTGGAGCACGGTGGTGTGGTCCCTGCCACCGAAGGCAAGGCCGATGGTGGGCAGAGACTCCTCCGTAAGCTCGCGGCACAGGTACATGGCCACCTGCCGCGGGTAGGATATGGTTCGAGTCCGCGTCTTGGCCTTCATGTTCTCGGGGGGCATCTGGTAGAACTCTGCAACCGCCTGCTGTATATGGAAGATGGAAACCTGCTTGGGCTTCTGCGAGGGAATGATATCCTTCAGACACTCCGCCGCGGTCGCGACGGTGAGGGGCCGGTTGTGTATGGAGCAATGCGCGGCCACCCTCGTGAGGGCCCCCTCCAGCTCACGGATGTTGGAGCGGATCTGGTTTGCAATGTAGGCGAGCACCTCCGGTGGCATGTCGAGACCTTCGATGCCCGCCTTCTTCTTCAGAATGGCGATCCTGGTCTCGAGATCGGGCGCCTGGATGTCGGAGATGAGGCCCCACTCGAAGCGCGACCTGAGCCTGTCCTCCAGGGTCGGGATCTCCTTCGGAGGACGGTCGCTTGATATGACGATCTGCTTACCCGCTTCGTGGAGGGTATTAAAGGTGTGGAAGAACTCCTCCTGGGTACGCTCTTTCTGCGCGAGGAACTGAACGTCGTCGATTAGCAGTACGTCAACGTTGCGGTATCGCTCGCGGAACTCCACCGTCTTGTCGTCACGGATGGCGTTGATGAGGTCGTTGGTGAACTTCTCGCAGGGAGCGTACACCACTCGGGTCGCAGGGCTACGATCGAGCACGAAGTGACCGATGGCTTGCATGAGGTGCGTCTTGCCCAGGCCCACGCCGCCATAGATGAAAAGGGGGTTGTATGCTTTCCCCGGTGCCTCCGCTACCGCAAGGCAGGCCGCGTGCGCAAACCTGTTGCTGTTGCCGACTACGAAGGTGTCGAATGTGTATTTCGCGTTGAGGCGGGTTGTGTACACCTCGTCGCCCATGAGGGATCCCAAGTGGCCATCGTCACCCTCAGGTTCCTCTACACTCCCCGAAGGGACAGAGCACACAAACGACACGTCGAGATCCACATCAGTAAGCGCCCGGAGGGTGCGTCGGATAGGCTGGCGGTAGTTGTCGTTCAGGAACTTCCGCCCTATATCATGGAGCGTGCGAACTATCAGGGTGTTCCCATTGATAGCCACTCCCTCCGTGCCCCGAAGCCATGTTTCGTAGCTGGGTTTTGAGATCTCCCCCTGCATGACCTCGAGCACCTTGCCCCACAGCGCATCTGCACGTTCGATCATAAGTCACTACCCCCTGCGAGAAAGCTCGCCTTTCACCACGTTCATCTTGCGAGTCGAGCGAGGAATGTCATGCCCCGCGCTGTCAGGCGCCGCTTCCCGGTGGTGTCCGCCGGCTCGACGAGCCCTTGCTCCTCGAGAGACACAAGATCGCGGTACGCCGTGCTCAGACTGATATCCAGCTGCTTTACGATTGTGGAAGGGCCGGCCTCCCCCTTTTCAGCGAGGGCCCGGAAAACTCTCCGCTGCCGGTCTGAGAGCATTCCATCGAGCCTTTCCAAGAACACCTCGTCGTCCTCGCCTTCCGAAACGGTGTTTCCGGCAAAGCCCGCCCCTTCGCGCTGGGCCTCTGGAATACCGGGGTCAAGCTGCCGAAAAGAAGCTGCTGGCGTTGTGCTTCTCCCGGAAACCCTTTCGGAGGCGCCAGATGGCGTTTCACCCGTTTTGGAAATGGAGGAAAGAGTCACCACGCACCCGCGCGTCAGATTATCCTCGATGGAGACAGATCCTCCCACGGCGCGCATGGAGTCGCGCACGATGGGTAGGCCCGAGCCCACCCCGCGGATTATCCGCCGCATCTCTGCGCTGGCCGTAGTGAAACCAGGAAGAAATGCCTTCTCTTTCTCAATTATGCCAGGTCCCCGGTCCGACACTCTGATAGTATTGCCGTCCGGCAGAACGCTTATCACCGCGTCCTGGAAGTCGGCGTGGAGCAGGTTTTCAACGATCTCCTTTATCGCGACGTATGGCAGCTTCCCGCCTTTTTCGCGGGCGAAGGAATAGGTCCTGGAGGCAAGCTCGTTCAGAAGGTCCGCGTGGTCGCTCGAGCGCACGTCCACGATCCTCGGAACGGTGCCAAGAGAATCGTATACTGCGATGCGAACCTCCCGCTCCCCTTGCCTGGTGCGCTGGCGGGCTGCATCGGCAGGATGGGCCGGTCGAGGGGAGCGGCCTTGCGTGTCTTTGCGGAAAAGCCGTGAAAAGAGGCCTGGCATACTCTGGCCTACCTTTCGCGCCGAGTTTTCCACAGAGTTTTCCACAGGTGTGAAAAACTCCGTGGGAGGGGAAGATGCACAGGAAATCCATAGGTTGTCCACAGGTTATCCACAAAAGCTGTGGATAACATTATCAGAGGCTAGAAGGGCTTTTCGCCGCAGGAAAGGCCGTCTAGCTTGGCCTAATAGATATCCACAGATGATTCCGGAAACCGTTGAAAGCCTTACGGCGCCGTCGGGGCAAACATCAACAGGTTACCCACAGAGTTATGCACAGCCTGTGAATAAGTCTGTGCGGAACTGGAAACCCTATACTTCTGACCAGGCGGCATGGAAGGGATGGAAAAGCCTCCGGAACCATATTAGCAGAGGTTTTCCAGCGTGGCAAGGGGCGAGTGGGGTAGATAGCGGTGGGTATGTGAAGGCGTGGGAAAGCGCGGGCGAGCGTGGGGTAGGTGTGGAAGAAAAGAAGGGGGGTTTCCGGGAAGCCAGGGAAAGGCAAAGGGGGGCGAAGGAAGGAAGCAGAAAGGGTGAAAGATCGGGAAAAGGGAGGCGAGAGGGGCGAAGGAGGCGAGAGAGGGAGAGAAGCTATGGATAGGGCGCGTGCTGGCGAGGAGGAGGGTGGGAGGGACGACTGAACGGCACGAGAAGGCGCGCGGGGGCGGCAGGTGACGCAAGGCGGCGAGGAGTGGGCGAAGCCCCGGCAAAGCGGGAGAATTCCGGGAACGGGTGGGCTTGTGGGGCATAGGGGTAGGGCCGCACTTGACACGCAGGAAGACCTTGGCTATAATTTGGCTAGCGCACACATGCTATGGGATGGGTTTGACGCAGGAGGATTGCGAGGAGCCATGAAGAGAACGTATCAGCCGAAAGTCAGACGGCGCAGCCGGGTGCATGGTTTCATGAAGAGGATGGCGACAAGAGCGGGGCGGCTTGTGGTCAGGAGGAGGCGCGCGAAGGGCAGAAAGCGGCTGTCCGCCTAGTGTGGGTAAGTGAGCCGCGCGAGCTACGGGGTGCAGCTAATGCCGAAAAGCGAGCGGCTCCGCAAGAGCAAGGATTTCACGAGGGTCTTCGAGCATGGAAAGTCCCTTCCGGGCAGCCGCGTCGTTGTATACTATCTTGAGAACGGCCTACCGTTCAACCGGGTAGGGGTTGCTGTGAGCAGGCGACTGGGCGGCGCCGTTCAGAGGAACCGCCTGAAAAGGATCGTGAAAGAGGCTTATCGGGCGAACGAGGCGGGACTTCGACAGGGCCTGGACCTTGTGCTACTACCCAGGTCGAGAGCGAAGGCCGCCTCTTTTCAAGAGGTAAAGGATGAGCTTCTCGGCATCCTTTCGGAATGCGGGGCCTTGAGAAAGGGCGACGAGAAAAAGTGAAAGGCGTGCAAGGAAGGGAACTGACGGTCTGCGGGGGAGCTCGGAAGATTGTGTCGACAGCGGTGAAAACCGCAGCTCTCTGGTGTATCGCGTTCTATAGACAGTGGTTATCACGTCTGAAAAACAGACCCACATGTAGGTTCTACCCCACGTGTTCAGCATACGCGTATGAGGCCATAGGCAGGTATGGCGCGTTCAGGGGCGGGTATCTCGCGCTGAGGCGCCTCGTGAAATGCCATCCATTCCATCCCGGAGGGTACGACCCGGTCCCGTAGGTGAAACCGGGGATGGAGAAGCGACAGGAGGGTGCTGGTATTGACTCTCACTGGCATTATCAACTCTATAGTCCACTTCCTCCGGGATGTGACGGGCAGCGATGGGCTGGCGATCATCGCCCTGACGGTTCTACTGAAGGTGGTCCTCTATCCGCTCACCGTGAAACAGACGAGGGCCATGGAGGAGATGAAGCTCCTGCAGCCCAAGGTGAAGGAGGTGCAGGAGAAGTACAAGTCGCAGCCAGAGGAGATGCAAAAGCGGGTAATGGAGCTCTACCGGGAGCACAAGGTGAACCCCCTGGGAGGGTGTTGGCCGACGCTCATCCAGTTGCCCATCATCTGGGCGCTCTTCACAGCCCTCCGAAACTACCCCTTTGAGGAGCGTTTTCTCTGGATGCCAAACCTCGGGAAGCCTGACGTGATCCTGGCAGTGCTGGCGGGGGTTGCGACGTACTTCCAGTCAGCGATGATGAGCACGGACGCAAGCCAGAAAATGATGAACTTCGTCATGCCGGCGTTCATCATCTGGATTAGCTTGAGTTTTCCTGCAGGCGTGACCCTGTACTGGGTGGTCACCACGATCCTGGCCGCTGCTCAGCAATGGTGGATGAGCAGGCAGGTGGCGCGGGTAGGCCTCGTGGCCGAGACCGTGGTGCGTCCGAAGAAAGGAAGCGTTCCCAAGGCGGTGCTACCGCAGGCGCAGGAGGCTGAGGGGGAGTCCGGGCATGGTACAAAGCGTTGAGAGATCTGGCAGGACGGTCGAAGAGGCGGTCGAAGAAGCCCTTGAGGCGCTGGGCCTCGGCCGCGATAAGGTGGAAGTGGAGGTGCTGGAGGAGCCCGCAAGGGGCATCCTGGGGCTTGTTGGCCAGAGGCCCGCGCGCGTCAGGGTGACGCCCCGGGTTGATGTGGGAGGAAAGGCCAAGGAGTTCCTGGAAGAGATCCTCAGGCATACAGGGTTTGCTCACGCTTCTGTGAGTGCCAGGGAAGTTGAGGGCGTGCTGCGGCTCGACGTGGAGGGAGAGGGCCTGGGCGCCCTGATCGGAAGGCGCGGGGCCACGCTCGACGCCGTCCAGTACCTGGTGAACCTTGTCGCCGGCAGATACGCGCGGAGTGGTCAGAGGGCAGCAGAGGCGGAGCAGGAAGAGCGGCTCAGGATAGTCGTTGACGCCGAGGGGTACCGGGAGAAGCGGACCCGGTCCCTGGAGAGGCTGGCGACGGCTGTCGCTGAGCGGGTGCAGAGAGAGAGGAGAAGGGCGGCGCTGGAGCCCATGAACCCCATGGAGCGACGCATAATACATCTGACCGTCCAGACCTGCGAGGGAGTAACCTCGCACAGCGAGGGAGAGGAGCCTTACCGGCACGTCGTGATAGCCCCTGAGAAGGAGTGACGCGCGGCGCGCACCACGGATGAGGCCGTCGGCTTCGGCTGGCCCTACTTGCAGGGGGAAGGCCGCGCAAGAAGCGGGGCTGGTGTAGGCGTCCCAGCGGGAACCCGGTTTCTGGTTCAGGGAATGCGTGTCTTCATGGCACGCGTTTTTGGTTGCGGCAGGCTGGGGGCCCTTTGTTCGGGGTGCCCCTTGTGAGGTAGGATAGAGATAGGAGGATCGAGGGGATCGAGAGGGTCGAGGGGCCCGGGAGGTTCAAGGCGGCGCGGGTGTCCGGCGTGTCGCCGGCCGACATCATGGCGCTACGCGCGTATCTCGAGGCGGGGCGCTACCGGGGCGCAGGTGACGGCGAGAGGGACGCAAGTTAGGGGTGGGAGATGTCGTGGTGGCTTTCATCGACACGCTGGCGAGCGGGGCGAGGGACCTGGGCATAGACCTTGATGCAGGGATGGTCGAGCTCTTCGAGCGCTACCAGCGGGAGCTTGTCGAGTGGAGCCGGCGGATGAACCTCAGCGCCATCGAGAGCGAGGAGGAGGTCGCGGCGAAACACTTCCTTGACTCGCTGACGTGTGTTCTTGCCGTTGACCTTCCGGAAGGGTGTAGCGTGGCAGACGTCGGGAGCGGGGCAGGGTTTCCGGGTGTTGTGCTAAAGGTGGCCCGACCGAGCATCAAGCTCACCCTCATTGAGGCATCCCGCAAGCGAACTGAGTTTCTGAGACACATTGCGGACGTGTTGGGTCTTGGCGATGTGGAGGTGGTGTGGGACCGCGCGGAGCGGCTGGGCCGGATGCCGAACCATCGCGAATCACATGACGTCGCGGTGGCGAGG
Source organism: Firmicutes bacterium UBA6811 (assembly GCA_002452295.1). Taxonomy (GTDB): domain Bacteria; phylum Bacillota; class SHA-98; order UBA4971; family UBA4971; genus UBA6256. The sequence goes on from DKEX01000082.1 coordinate 19,327, forward strand.
GCCGTCGCGGAGCTGGCGGTGCTGGCGGAGCTATGCCTTCCCCTGGTGAGGATCGGCGGGGCGCTGGTGGCACAGAAGGGGCCTCGCGCGAGCGAGGAGGTGGCGGGTGCGGTGACAGCCGTGGAGGCCATGGGGGGGCGGGTGGACCGGCTTATCCCCGCGTCGCTGCCACTGGGATATGGCGAGAGGACACTGGTGGTGATCAGAAAGGAGTCGCCCACGCCCGGCAAGTACCCGAGGCGGCCGGGGATCCCGGAGAAGCGGCCTATCAGATCGGAGCCACGCGGAAAATCCCAGTCATTGACGGAGGATAGTCCTCGAACCCGTATCGGTCGTAAAATGGCGCGGTCCCCTCGGCTGCAAAGAGACCGATGAATGCCTTGTTGGGGGCATTCTCCTTCAGGCACTCGAACGACCTGTCCATGGTAATTGGCTTGCCACACACCAGGCAGAGTGCTGTTAGAGCAACAGATGTGTAGTGAGGGGTAGCGAGGGGCACTTGCGGTGTCCTCAACCGGACGAGTTGGCGCGGGAGTCTCTTGGCCGAAGGACGGGGAGGATCTGGGTTGCCGGCGACGAAATACTATCGTACTGTTTTGGAGAAAAGGCGGCTGCGCGATGAAAGACGAGCTTGCGCGCCTGATAGGGCTGCGCAGGAAAGGCGAGGCGGGCACAAGGGAGACTATCAGGGAGATCCCGATAGACTCCATCAAGCCCAACCCTTACCAGCCGCGAGAGACCTTCGACGAGGAAAGCCTCAAGGAACTGGCTGACTCCATAAGAGAGCACGGCGTAATCCAGCCGGTGATAGTGCGGCAATTGGGGGATCAGTACGAGGTCATCGTGGGGGAGCGGCGGCTTCGGGCGTGCCGGATGGCGGGCCTGCAAAGCGTGCCCGCCATTGTCCGTGACATGTCGCCCGGGGAGAGCGCGGAGGTATCGCTCATCGAGAACCTCCAGCGCAAAGACCTGAATGTGCTCGAGGAGGCTGCGGGCTACGAGAAGCTGATTAGGGACTTCGGTCTCACACAGCAGGAGCTCGCCCGGCGCGTGGGGAAGAGCCAGTCCACGATCGCGAACAAACTCAGGTTGCTGAAGCTCCCGCAGGCGGTTCTCGAGGCGCTGGCCCGTGAGATGATATCGGAGCGCCACGCAAGATCCCTTCTGAGACTTCCCTCCGAGCGGGATCAAGTGGCGGTGCTGCAACGGATATACGCCCAGGGGCTCACCGTGGGGCAGACCGAGGCGCTTATCGAAGAGAGGCTGAGCGAGATCCGCCGGAGGCACGCGAGGCGCAAGGTGCGTGGGCAGGAGGCTGGCGCCATCCGTGTGTTCAAGGACATCCGGGTGTTCCTGAACTCCGTCAGGGACGTGGTGAGGCAACTGAAGGCGACCGGCGTGAAGGTGGGCCTCGAAGAGACGGACGACGGCGAGGTGCTCGAAGTGCGGATCCGGATCGCCAGGTCGAAACAGGATGACGGCGGAGAACCTGAAGGGCCGAAGGTAGCCGAGGGATGAAGTCCGGCCCGCCGGGGGCGGGATGAGGCCCCGGGAAAACATCTGCGGGAGCGTGTGATTATGGGCAAGATAATGGCTGTGGTGAACCAGAAAGGCGGCGTCGGGAAGAGCACGACGGCGGTGAATCTCGGCGCCTGCATCGCTATCCAGGGGGTGCCTGTTCTTCTTGTGGACGTTGACCCGCAGGGGAACGCCAGCAGCGGTGTGGGAGTTGATAAGGGCTCCACGAAGCGCTGCGTCTACGATGCCATAATCAACGACGAGCCGCTGGAGAACCTGACACTGGAGACGGCCATCGAGCACCTGAAGGTGGTACCGGCCAGCATTCAGTTGGCGGGCGCCGAGATCGAGCTGGTGTCCACCATGTCGCGGGAGGTAAGGCTGCGGAGGGCGCTGGAGAATGTGCGGGACAGGTACACCTACGTGATAGTCGACTGCCCGCCCTCGCTGGGGCTTCTGACCTTGAACGCGCTGACTGCCGCCGACTCCGTGATAGTGCCCATCCAGTGCGAGTACTACGCGCTCGAAGGGCTGAGCCAGTTGCTGAACACCATCCAGCTTGTGCAGAAACACCTCAATCCCGGGCTGAAACTTGAGGGCGTGGTGCTCACCATGTATGACCCGCGTACGAACCTGTCGCAGCAGGTAATAGACGAGGTGAGGGGCTTCTTCAAGGAAAAGGTGTACGGGACGGTCATCCCCAGGAACATCCGTTTGAGCGAGGCGCCGAGCTATGGTCGGCCAATCATCCTCTATGACGACAGGTCGAAGGGCGCGGAGGCGTACAGACAACTGGCGAAGGAAGTGATGGCCAGTGCCTAAGAAAGGGCTAGGCAGAGGGCTAAGCGCACTCATACCCGACATCGAAGCCGGGGACGCCGGGAAGGTTCAGCAACTGGCGGTCGAGCGGATCCAGCCCAACCCGTACCAGCCGCGGAAACGGTTCGATGAGGGGAAACTGGCCGAGCTGGCGGAATCCATCAAGGCTCATGGGATAGTACAGCCGCTGGTCGTGCGGAAGGTGGGCGACGGGTACGAGTTGGTGGTCGGGCAACGCCGCCTCCTGGCGGCCCGCATGGCGGGACTCGTAGAGGTGCCGGTGCTGGTGAACGACCTCGGCGATGCTGAGATGATCCAGGTTGCCCTTATTGAAAACCTCCAGCGGGAGGACCTCAACCCGATGGAGGAGGCCGAGTCCTATCGAAGGCTCGTTGAGGAATTCGCGATGACCCAGGACGAGGTGGCAGGACTTCTCGGGCGGAGCAGGCCTTCCATTGCCAACACGCTGCGACTCTTGAACCTTCATCCCGAGGTGCAGGAGATTGTTTCACGTGGAACAATTTCCATGGGCCATGCCAGGGCTTTGTTGGGGATCCAGGACCCGGGGTTGCAGTTGGAAACCTGCAAGCACGTGGTCGAGCAGGCGCTATCCGTCCGCGAGACCGAGGAGCTTGTGAGGCGCGTGCTTGCCTCCGGGCGCATGAGCGGGAGCGAGGAGAAAGAAGAGAGGCCGAAGGACCCGGAGATCGCCTCACTCGAGGAGAAGCTGAGGCGGGCGTTTGGGACCCAGGTGAGGATCGTCCCGGGAAAGAAAAAAGGAAAGATAGAGATCGAATACTACAGCGATGAGGACCTGGAGAGGATCCTGGCCCTCGTGCTGTAGCGCGGCATACGGAGCCGGGCACGTCAGTTCGCCTGTGTTCGGCTGTGGCGGTCCATGTGGAGGACGGCAATCTTCTGACTATTGGACTGCCGTGAGAGAGCGCCTCATGTAGGATGGGTCGGGGGTCAATCAGCATGCGACGATGGGCGAGGGGGAGCTTGCTCGTCGCCGGAATTGCGACTTCTGCTATGGGTGCTTTCCATTGCTTTCCTCCGTCAACGGTCGGGTCGTTCCGAGAGTGCCCCGCCGGGAGGAGAAAGGCATGCTTGATCAGAGTCCGTTCGAGTGCCGGTTCGAGTGGGGTATGAGAGGTGCGCGCGAGGCAGCGGCGCGCAGGAACATCGTCGTGGTGGTGGATGTCCTTACCTTCTCGTCCGCTGCGGTGACGGCAGTGCGGCACGGCGCAAGGGTCTACCCTCATGACGACTTGGCTGGCGCGAGGAACCTGGCGGAGCGGCTGGGGGCGGAGGCCGCTATGAGGCGGGCCGACGCGAGCAAATACGGTGGGCACTCGCTCTCGCCCCTCTCGTACGGGCCGGGCGATGTCGGAAAGCGCATCGTGCTGTGCTCGCCGAACGGGGCTGCGTGCGTGCTGGCCGCCGCAGGTGCCCCGGCTGTTCTCATGGGATGTCTACTCAATGCGAGGGCCGCCGCGGGCGAGGTGGACCGGAGGCGGCGCGAGACTGGTGCGTCGGCTACGGTGATCGCGTGCGGCGAGCAGTGGTCGGAGGCTCGCGAGTCCGAGAGGCGTCTTCGCCCCGCCCTGGAGGACTATCTGGGGGCAGGAGCCGTCCTGTCGCGCGTGAACGGGCGTCGGTCGCCGGAGGCTGAGGTATGTGCCCGCGCGTTCGAGACTGTGCGCCCTGACCTGGAGCGCCTCCTGTGTGAGTGCGGGAGCGGCCGCGAGCTATGTGCGCACGGCTACCCGGATGACGTGAGGCACAGCGCTCGTCTCGATGTGTACGACGTCGTTCCCATCGTGGATGGGGGATGGTGCGTTGCGCCGTGATTCACCAGGGTACGGTCGTCGTCTGGAGAGATCTTGACATTCGTGGCAGCGAGGGGTCAAGATTGGCTTAGAAGCGAACGGCGTTCGCTTCCAGGCGAGGTGACAGGGGATGCCCAAGGGCACACAACTCGATGCTACTGGTCGGGAGCGCGTGCGCCGGAGGATCTACCACGAGGCAACAGCCCTGTTCCGAACCAGGGGTGTCACAGGCACGAGCATGCGCGAACTTGCAGAGAGATGCGGCGTCGGGACCTCAACGATCTATGACTACTTCCCGGGGAAGGGCGACATCGTTGCTGAGTTCTTTAAGGCGGAGTCAATCGAGGTAATGAAGTTGGCGGCGTCGCTCGATGGGGAGGAAATGAGCTCCCGGGAGAGGGTTGTACGTTTCCTTACGGGTCTCGGGGAGTTTTGGGGAGAGGACTGGCCACTGGTGCGGGCGATCTCGCGTGACGCCCATAACCTGGGTAGGCACGCCCTGGCGCGCGCTCTCGAGGTGCGGGAGAAGGTGAGAGACTACCTGGCTGGCGCGGTGGCCAGTATGGCAGAGGAGGGGTGTCGACTGTGCGTAACGCCCGGCCTGGGCGCCGCGCTCCTTCTCGAGATGTTCCGCGGGCTGCTCGGGCACGCCGAAGGGGAGAATGTGGAGGTGGTGGCGCGCGAGGCGCTCAGCTTGTTCCTGGACGGCGCGAAGGCTTGACAGGGGTGCCGGGCTGCATCGTGTTCAGGAGATGTCAGCTAAGTGAGGGTGCGTTAGCTCTCGCCCCTCTTCCAGTGGTTGCCGGGTTGCCGGTGTTGCACT
>DKEX01000120.1 GCA_002452295.1 Firmicutes bacterium UBA6811
AGGAGGAGGGAGGCAAGGTGACAAGGGAGCTCAGATTCCGCGTGCTAGACGAGAACGGCCACATATGGCCCGTCATTGGCCTATTGTGGTCACCCGGCAGCAACGCGTTGACGCACGTGCAGACGCCGGCTGAATGGTGGCGCGCCGATGAGGTCGTGGTCATGCAGTTCACGGGCCTGCGCGACAAGAATGGCAAGGAAATCTTCGAGGGCGACATTGTCCTGCAACGGATTGATTTTGGCACCAGCGGCAAGCGCCCGAAAGGGAAGCCGTACGTGCTGTGTCCCGGGCATATCGCTTGGAACCGGCATACCGGGGAGTGGCATGTATCCCACGAACTCAACAAGGAGCACTATGAACGGATTGTGCGAGGGAACGGCACCGACTGGTATAGGGTCACATGCTTGCCAGTGGCAGATGGAATATGGCCGACCGTGGAGGTCATCGGCAACATCTACGAACACCCGGACCTACTGGAGGCGTTACCATGACTGCTATTCTCTCTTCCAAAGTAGCACGGAGCATGGGGAACAGGCTCCTTAAGGATGCGGCTAGGGCCGCTGACGGCGGGTATTGCGCCGCCCGGGCCCTCGCCAAGGACCCGCGCTACGCGTCCCGCGGCGTGGACCTGGAGAAGCAGATTATGCTCGTGAACGCCCTGTACCGGCGCCACGGCATCGCGCTGGTCGAGAAGGTCCCTACGGAATGGCTACCGATTCGCGAGTCAACGGGACGGGTGGTGTCGGCCAAGGTCACCCGACCGGCAGCCGTCGATTTCGTGGGGACGTATGGAGGCCTCGCGATCGCCTTCGACGCGAAGGGCACCAGAGAGGCGAGAGTGAGGTGGGACCGGGTCGAGGAGCACCAGGCCGAGTGGCTCAAGGATTGGGTTCGCGCCGGCGGCCTGGGGTTTGTGCTCGTTGCGTCCATAGGAACAGGGATGAAGGAGCAGTGGTGGCTCTGCCCCTGGGAGTGGTGGTGGCACGGGCTGAACGCGTGGAAGGAAGGGGCAGGCCCGGCGTCGTTCACGGTGGAGGAGCTGCCGGCGGAGTGGAGAGTACTGCAGCAAGGCGGCAGGGTGCCGATGGATTATCTGAGCTTGGTGAGGCGCTATGATTGACAACGCGAATGACGGCAAAAGACTTTTCGCACAGCCCTACTTCGTCACACCTCACGCCGTGCAGCGTTTCCGCGAGCGCGTTGTTGACATCCCGCCCGCCCGCGTCATCGAGGCGGCCCAGGAAATGCTCCAGGACTCCGGCCTGCCGGTGGACGCTGAAATGCGCGACGGCAAGCTCGCGCTCATCTACCGCGCACGGTATGCTGGCAAGACCGTCTATCTGACGGTCGGGCGCGGGGACACAGCGAGCGAAGGCAAACCTTGGCCGGCGGTGATCACCGTTATGTCCGAGGAGTCCGTGCTCCATGGAGTCCTTTGCCGGGCCGACACGAAGCGCGGGCGCAGGTGGCGATACGAGGACCGCAAGGCGCTCATCGTGCCGCTCCGCGAGGCCGGGTTTACCATCCGCGAGTGCTCCGCGATTCTCCGGATCGCGCACACGACCATAGAGCGCCACTTGAAGAGGCTCGGTCTCGCGAAGAAGCAGCCGCGGAAATGGCGACCTCGGGATATGGCTGTTCTCTGCCAGTTGCGGGATAAAGGGACGTCTTACAAAGATATTGCGGCACGGCTCGGCAGGAGCCCCATCGCGGTCCGCGTGAAATTCTGCCGGCTGCTGAAGCGGTACGCGGCAACGCGCGAGGACCCCGAGCGGCAGGCGGTCCTGCGGGTGCTGGCCACCTGTCTCGACCCGGGCAAGGTCCTCAGCATGGCGCGCCGGGCCGGGCTACTAGAAAAGCTCAAACGCGACGCAGAGGAGGTGGAATCGTGCGAGAGCAGACGTGTCCTGTAGCGTTCATCTACGACGCGGCCCGCGCGACGCCGGACGTCGCGACGCCGAGCGGAGGCATGACTCACTACGACCCGGCTCCGCTTGGAGAGATGGCTGGCACATGTTGGCTATGCGGGTGCCCGACTAGACATGGGCATCCGAGGAAGCGGGTTATCAAGCCTACTTTCACCGACGGCAACCGGGCGCGCGCTCCTTGGAGCGACGTTGTCTGCGAGCACTGCGCATGGGCATTGTCGTATAAGAGCTTGCGCAACTACTCAATCCTGGCGACGAAAGAAGGCCTCCTACACCCATCGCGCGCGGAGGTTCGGGAGGTGCTGCTAAACCCCCCGGAACCGCCGTTCGTCCTATGCGCGGCGACGTCCGGGCAACGCTGGCTGCATTTCAAGGGTGCGATCGCGCATAGCAAGGCCAGGTTCGGCGTGCGGTTCGAAGATGTGCCGGTCTGGGTCGCGCCGGAGAGTTTCCGAGCGCTCCTGGAGTCGATTGAGGAGCTTTACACGGCGTTCACCAAGGCGGAGATCGAGTCCGGCAACTACCAGGTGCATCGGATCCTGCGGTTCGGTATGAAGAGATGGGAGGAGCTCATCGAGCGCGTCGCGCCGCACAGAAAAAGCGGGCCGTTCAAGCTCGCGCTGTTCGTGGCCCAGCGTGAAGAACAAGCAAACGGGAAGGAGGACGAGGGAGGATGTACTACGGATTCGATACCGGCGACGAAAACGCTGCTATAGGAGCCTTGCTGGTCTACGGCGTTTATCGGAGCCGGGACGTGCAGCGGTTCAAGGTCACGCCGGATATGTGGGGAGTCATCGAGCGCGCGGTGAAGAGCGCGGCCAAACGGGCAGGGGATTTGCACGACTTCATCGAGCGGCTGAAACCGAAATTGGCGTGCTCGACCCTCAAGCCTAAGTGGATGTCTACGGAGCTTCATACTATCACGCAGTACCGCGATCCCGAAACGGGTGAGATCGTCGAAAAGCGCGATCTTGGTCGGCGGCAGTTCTGGGTCGAAATTCTCGAGGCGATCGACCACGGCCCGGTCCTCGAGGTGCTTTACCAAAAGACGAGCTGGATCATCGCACTCGTGCGCGACCGCCTTGAACGAGAAAGGCCTCTGGAGGCCTCCGGGTTCCTGAAAACCGAAACCGAAGAGGAGGAGATTATCGATGTCGACATCAACGAATTTGCTTAGCGGCCGCTTAGAAGCAGTCTACACGCTGCTTTCGCCGTTATCGCACATCGGGGACAGCCACGGGCCAGAGTCGTTCCTCGCAACGCAGGAAATCTTGGACGCGAATGGCAACGCCACGGAGGTGTTCGTGTACTCAGGCAATGCGTTCCGCGGTATGTGGCGTGACGCGAGCACAAGATACTTCCTGGACAATCTTGGATCGAGCGCGATAATTCAAGTTCCGCTGGAGCTCTTCCACTTGTTCTTTTCGGGCGGCGCCATCGGCGGAGCACAGACCGTGGACATAGATCAGGCTCGCCGGATCCGCGAGATGGTGCCTCACCTCTCCGTGTTCGGCGGTGGCGTGGGGAATATGCTGCTTCCAGGGAAGATCAACGTCGGCGAGGGCCTTCCTGTCTGCCGCGAGCTCGCGCACGTCATCCCTGATGCTTGCCCGGGCAACCGTAGCCTTTCCTGGAGACAGATGACGACGGAAGTGAGCTACACCAGAAAGGACGACGCGAAGGACGAGCTTCTGCGGCCCTATCTTTGCGACCCGTCGACCCCGCAGCTCGAAGAGCCGAAGCAAGGACAAATGGCGCTCCTCGAGGACGGTGAGGACGGTAGAGAGGACAAGACTGAAACGAAGAAGCAGAGCAAGAAAAGCGAAAAAGACAGGCCACAGCAAATGCGGTATACCATCGAGGTCTTCTGCCGCGGCGCGGTGCTCTGGCAAGAGACGACGTTCCAGGACATGACTGAGATCGAGCTCGGGGTGCTCGTCGCGGCTATCGCCGAGTGGTCCAAAATGCCGTACCTCGGCGGCCAGGCCAGAATCGGCATGGGCAAGGTCAAGGTCGATATGGACTGGGAGCTGTGGGGCCAAGAGAAAGAGCATTTCCTTTCTGTCGGCGACGGCAGGTGCCTGTTGTACCCTCCGGCCAAGGAAGCCAAGGAGAAGTACGACGAGTTCCTGCGGAAATACGCCGGTTACCTTGAGGAGAGGCGGGACCTGCTCGTCAAAGCCATAGGGGGGAAGGTTGTGGGATGAAGCAGATGCAGCCATTGAAGGTGACGGCGTTCTTGCAGGCGGGCAAGATCGCCACAACCGACCTGTTCTTGCCGTTGGATTCGATTCTCGCGGAGGTCTGGATGAGGTGGTATCACCCGGAGCGCATGGCTGCGACCCAAAGCGCTATCAAGCCGGAGGATTTCATCATACCGGAGCTGCCGCTGGAGCGCCGCGGAGAAGGCGACGACTGGTACTGGGCCTGCTCGTTCGCCTGCGGCAAGCCGCAGCGCGAGGAGATAGTCTACTGGCACAAGAGGTTCGACGACAAGGAGGCCGAGGCGTACGTCGACTTTGGAGGACGTCGGGGCAAGGTCGATACCGGGGCAGGGTTTTACAAGGATTACCGCATGCCGCTCGTGACGCACCTCGTCCCGGCGCTCTCCTGGTATGCGGTGGGCGACATCGCTGCCGTTCGGGAGATGGTCCTGGTCGTCACCCATATCGGCAAGAAGCGCTCCCAGGGATACGGGCGGGTAGCGCGCTGGCAGGTAGAGACGTGGCCGGAGGATTTGTCGCACCTTCGCGCCGTGCCCGATCCTTCCGGTTCCGAGATGGGGATACGACCACCCTACTGGCTCAGCTGGCAGTGGCGGCCGGCGAGGATACCCAACGACCCGCGGCTTGCGTGTAACGCTGCATTGGAGGCGAGATAGGGCGATGGAGGAGTGGCGGCGCGAGGCGTATCGTCTCCACGCGCGCAGTCGCAATTACCTGGCGCGGCTCGAAGAGTCGAGGTGGATCATCCGCGAGGCCCTGAAGCACATGAATCACCCGTATGTCGCCTTCTCTTGCGGCAAGGACTCTTCGACGCTCGCGCACCTCGTGCTGGAGGAGAGGCCCGACGTGCCGCTTCGGTTCCTCTCCTCCGGGGAGACGAGAATCGTGCACAACGTGGACGAGATCATCTCGTGGTTCCGGGCGCGCGGCGCGATTGTTGAAGAGATCCTCGTCGACCGCGTGTGGTCAGAGGAATGGCAGGATGCTACGTGGGACGAGGAGCGCAAAGCGGGGAGAGGCGATCTCGAGAAGCTCAATGCGGGTGACTACGATGGAGTGTTCATGGGCCTTCGCGCCCAAGAGAGCAACCGCCGCAAGATGTCGCTCTACCAAAACCAGACGCCGGGCCTTCCTGCGTTCTGCTATAAGTACAAGGCCGGCCGGCGCGAGGGTATGATCCGCTGTTGCCCTCTCGCCCGCTGGCAGGTGGAGGACGTGGGCGCGTATCTCCTGACACACGGGATCCCGGTCCTCCGCCAGTACGAGCTCCATGGCCTGGAGGCTAGGACCACGGCGCGGCTCACCGGGGACGCGGTTCGGCAGAACATCCTTTCGGACATCAAGCGTGACAACCCCGAAGGGTGGAGGAAGCTCTTGAAGCGGTTCCCGGAATTCAGCCATTTTGTGTGAGGAGATGGACCGATGAACGTCGCTGTATTCGGCACGCGAAACGAGGACAACCTCAACCGAATCTACCGATTGTGCGCGTTTTTTGGGGTCGAAACCCTTGTGGTCGTGGGGAGCCGGGCACGGGTGCGCGGGAACCTGTTTTCGGCGAAAGACCAGGTTGCAATCGAATACCTGAAGGCCGAAGAAGATTTTTGGAACAGAGGCTTTACCCCGATCATCGCAGGCGTCGTCACAGGTGGAATTCTGCCTCATTCGTTACCGGCTTACATGCACCGCGCGGTGATTTGCGTCGGGTCGGAAAACGCTCCGGTACCCAGGAACATCAGAGAGAAAGCGCATGAAAAGTGGACCATTCCGCAGCTTGGCAAGGCGCCACCGCTCACGGCGGACCAAGCGCTTGCGATTTTCTTGCATGCTGCACATCAGGGAGGTGAACTCATGCCGGAGAAGTCTAACAAGCAACGCGAGATAAGCCGCCGGGAAGCCATGCGAGTCGCAAGAGACAAGCTCGATAGTCTCTATCGGAGGTCTAGCGCGAGTGGCTACATAGCCATTGATGTGCAAAGCGGCAAGGCCATTTGGGTCAAAACTTTCCTGTGCAAGGTTAAAGCCGAGGGATGGGTTGACGCACATGATGTCTTTGCGGATTTGGAGCGTGAGCTCATTCGCTTCGAAGCAGAGAATTTGTCCGGCCGCGTACATTTGATCGTGTATCGCGGGCGGCCAGTGCAGGTCGAGTCTGTTGTCGAAGACGACAAGGTTAGGGTAGGATAAAGGGAGAAAGCAACTTTCACCAGAATTGACTCTAAGCCTTGCGCCCTGTGGGTGTGAACTAAATAGTATGTGCATGGCGGTCAAGAGAGCTAGCTTACCCGTTAGAGGGATGCCGGCACCGTAGCGGTGTCGGCGTCTCGCTTTTCCAGCGAAAGAGGGTGGTCGTATGGAAGGTAGTCGCACGATGAAACCACTGGACCACGAGACTCTCGCGCTTGCGTGGAAAGAGCGCGAGATCCTAGGCGAGGCCGAGGCCGTCGTCATCTGCACCTGCCCGCGTTGCGGATGGCGCACGCTCGTCTGGTCGGGTAGGCCTGGCGACCGGTGGCAGTGTATGAATCGCCGCTGCAATTTGGACTACGCGACCCTGACGGACCTCCTCGCCAGGGAGGAGGCTGTCAGGGAGCAGAAGCGGCGGGAAATCGAGGACCTCATGAAGGCGCCGGTCGGAACGTTCGAGCGCCGGCATGGGGCGCTGAAGCAGGTGAGGCACGGGTGACGCTGCAAGTCGGGCATCGGATCATACTACGAGACGGCAAGGAGTGGTCGGTCCTGGACATCGACCGGCGCCGACGACTGGTCCGCCTCGGTGACCAGTTCGACCATCCCCGAGAGCTCCGGGTCGTCAGCTACGCGGCGGTGAGGGAGATCGCGGGCTGGGATCGTGGGGACGGGAGGATGGAGCCGATAGGTGACATTGAAGACCGTGGGGAGGGCAATTGCAGTGCCATTCAGCCGGTTCGTTGACACCAAGAAGGTGACGCGTTTTCTTGACCTTCTGAAGCAGCGCTATTTTGTCACGGTTGGGCGGGCCCCCATTCCGGGGACCGGCGGGAAGACCATGTTCGCAATCTCAGGCGAGGACGTGAAGATGTGCAAGGACGCGTATGAGAGATTCCTTGCAGACAATGAAGCCAAGATCCGGGCTCTTCACAAGATCATGACTCCACCGGAGCGGATGGAGGCCAAGAAGCAGTTTGACGAGTGGATCAGGGTTGAACAAGAGAAGCGCAAGATCGAACGGGATCTTGCGGAAGTCGCGTGTGCCGTCGAAGCCGCTGCGAAAGAGTGGGGTCTATGAACATCACCACCGGCGAGATCTCCACCTGGTGCCCCGAATGCGGCCAGACTGTGGACGTCCTGGAGCCCGGGTGGGTGAAGTGCCCGCGCTGCCTGTGGGAGGAATTCAAGCCCGGCGAGTCCAGGGCGGCGGACCTCGAGATCCGGCGCAGGCGGCAGGCGGAGGCCCGGGAGTGCTACGAGGAGGAAGTCGTAAAGATACCTCTCGCGAAGAAGCGCGGTGGGGGGAGGAAGAGCGGGCGGCGCCGACATCGGGACACCAAGAGCTGGTGGCGGCCGTGGTACATGCGGAGAATAGGAGTGTAGGACTCAAGAGTGCAGGGGTTTGTAGAATGCCTGCTAGAGTGGTATTGACTTCTTTTCTTTCTTCTGTCTATAATGAATATAGCTGGTGCGGCTTTTTTGTCTCTTAAACGGGGTAAGAAGCCGCATTTTTGTTTTCAGTCTTCTTGTCAGCCTTCCCGCCGTTGGGCGGCGGGCAACTGAAAAGGGGCGAGGCCTACTTACCGCACACGCGAATGGCGTTGAAGGCCTCGCTCCATGTAAACGACCGCTCATGGTGGCGTGGGCGGTTTTCTTTTGCCGCAAGCGGGGCGTGATTATGGCGGCCGGGGCGGGGTTCCACCTCCTTACCCGCCCCGCGGGGCCTCGCGATCCGGGAGTTGGTGTCTCGTGGCTCGTTACGACGAAGCTCTCAAAACCAAAGCCCTCGCCATAGCCGAGACTGCCGGCGCCGCGGAGGCCTCCAGGGCGACCGGGATCCCCGATGTCACGATCCGGGTGTGGCTTCACCGAGCGAAACGAAACGGCGGAAACGGTGCCAAAAACGGTAATGGAAATGGTGAAACGAAGCGAAACGGTGTAAGGGCCTGCAACGATGGAGCGGTAGAGCTACATACCAGGACGGATATGCGGGGTAAAGATTCTATGGACCCAAGTTTGTCCGGCCTGACGCCAAGGCAGGCTCGCTTCGTTCAGGAGTACCTCATCGACCTCAACGCGACCCAGGCCGCTATTCGGGCAGGGTACTCGCCGCGGAGGGCCGATGTTCAGGGTCACAGCTTATTGAGAAACCGTAAGGTCAGAGATGCTATCGAACGCCGCCAGAAGAAGATAGGTAAGAAGCTCGAGCTCACGCAGGAGCGCGTCATCGAGGAATACATGAAGCTAGCATTCGTGAACGCCAAAGAGGTGTTCACATGGGGCCCGAATGGTGTTGAACTCAAGAGCTCAGACGATCTCTCCGACGACATCGCGGCGGCAGTGGCCGAAGTATCCCAGACCAACAAGGGCATACGGCTCAAGCTCCACGACAAGAAGGGGGCCCTTGACAGCCTGGCCAAATACCTCGGGATGTTCGTGGAGAAGCACGAGGTTTCGGGGCCCGGCGGCGGGCCGATACAGTGGGTCGACCTGGTGAAGCTTGCACAGGCGGGAGGCATGGCCGGCAACGGCGACGAGGAGGCCAGCAGTAAAGATGCCGGTGGCGCCGGCAGTGCGTGCGATGTGTCCGACGAACGAGATAACCCCTGAAGATGCCCGGATCCTTCTCAGCCGGGCGCAGGCGGATCCGGTGTGGTGGGTCCGGGAGATCTTGCAGGCCCAGCCCTGGGGTAAGCAGGCCGAGGTCCTCGAGGCGGTCCGCGATCATCCTCGGGTGGCTGTCCGTAGCTGCCATGGAGCCGGCAAAAGCTTCGTCGCGGGTCAGGTCATCCTGTGGTTCACGTATTCCTTCGCCCCGAGCATCGTGGTTTCGACGGCTCCGACCTGGCGCCAGGTCGAGAAGCTCGTCTGGAAGGAGGTTCGGGCAAGCTACCGTCGTTCCCGGGTGCCGCTCGGCGGCAACCTTCTCCCCAAGCGGCCGGAGCTCCAAATAGTTCAGGATCAGTGGTACGCGGCGGGCCTCTCGACGAACGACCCCGATCGCTTTCAAGGTTTCCATGAGGAGAACATCCTTGTGGTGGTGGACGAGGCCGCCGGAGTCCCGGAGGACATATTCGAGGCCATAGAAGGCGTGCTGACGAGCGGTCATGCGCGCCTTCTTCTTTTAGGCAACCCGACGGCTATCGGGGGGACGTTCTACAACGCCTTTCGGACGCCCGGGTGGAAGACGATCGCGATCTCGGCGTTCGATACCCCGAACTTTGCGGCGTTCGGGATCACGGAAGAGGACATTGCCCAGGGGGCCTGGGAGGAAAAAATCACGGGCTCGCTCCCGAACCCGAAGCTCGTCACACCGGAGTGGGTCGCCGACAAGTACGTGAAGTGGGGCCCGACATCTCCGGCCTATCAGGCGCGCGTCAAGGGCGAGTTCCCCGCGGAAGCGGAGGACACCCTTATCCCGCTCGCCTGGATCGAGGCGGCCATGGCGAGGTGGGAGGACGCGCCGACCGGAGAACCGGTCGAGATCGGCGTAGACGTCGCGCGTTTCGGTGGGGACAAGACGGTTATCGTCACTCGCCGCGGCCGCAAGGTGATGCCGCTCAAGGTCTATGCCAAGCAGGACACCATGGAGACTGCTGGTTGGGCGATCGAGGAACGGAGAGCGAGCGGGGCGAGCAGGATCAAGGTGGACGTTATCGGCCTCGGCGCCGGTGTAGTGGACCGGCTCGAAGAACAGGGCTATCCGGTGTCCGGGATAAACGTAGCGGAGAGTCCGGTCGACAAGGAGCGGTTCGCGGACCTGCGGAGCGAACTCTGGTGGAACCTGCGCGAGCTTCTCGACCCGAATCCGAAGGTGAACCCCGAGCCTGTTGCTCTGCCGCCCGACGACGAGCTCCTGGCGGATCTCTCGGGCATCAAGTACAAGATCACGAGCGGCGGTCAGATCCAGGTCGAGCGCAAGGAAGACATGAAGAAGCGGCTCGGCAGGTCGCCGGACAGGGCTGACGCAGTTGTCTTGGCATTCGCGCCGGTGAAGGACTCCGGCTTCATTTTCGTGTAGCCGTCCCGAGGAGGCGATCCGATGCCTTCAATCCTGGACTTAATACGCCTCGACATCGCGCGGCGGATCGCGCCCAAGGGGTTCATCGATCTCATCGGCTCCGGCTCGGCTCACGGCCTGCTTTCAGGCGTTCTTCGCGGCGCCG
>DKEX01000124.1:0-1727 GCA_002452295.1 Firmicutes bacterium UBA6811
GCAGCGGCGCTGGAGGCGAAGGACAAGTATACACGGGGGCACTCGGACCGGGTGGCGCAGTACTCGGCCGCGATCTCGCGGCAGTTGCGGATGGCTGAGAGCGAGGTCGAGAAGGTCGAGTATACGGGGCTCCTTCACGACATCGGCAAGATCGGTGTCCCCGACGAGCTTCTCTCCAAGACGGGCCAGCTCAGGATCGACGAGTTCGAAAAGATCCAGCAGCATCCGGTCACCGGCGCGAAGATCCTGTCTGAGATCAGCTTCCTCAGGGACGTTGCGGCGACGATACGATGTCACCACGAGCGGCTTGATGGCCACGGCTACCCCAACGGCCTCACGGAGCAGGATATCCCGTTGCACGCGCGGATCCTGGCGGTGGCAGATGCCTACGACGCCATGACATCGAACCGGCCCTACAGGCGGGGGTACCCCCCGGAGGAGGCGGTGAGGCGGCTGCTCGCCGGGTCCGGGAAGCAGTTCGACGCGGAGATCGTGAGGGCGTTCATCGAGCATCTAGAGCGGCGGAAGGTGATAGCGGATGCTGGTTGACACAGCCGTGGCCTCGATGGTCGTGGGCAAGATCCGGGGCGGGACGTTCTCGAGCCTCGGGGAGACGCCGCTCAAGAGGGTCGAGTGCATCGTGGCGTCCTTTGCCATCGAGACCGCGGTCGTGGCCCTCGGGTTTCGCGGCGCTTCGTTCATCCCGGCCGTGGCCCCCTATGCTTTCTTCCTCGGCTACGCCCTGCTTCTATACTCAATCTGGGTGAACCGCCACATCCGCTGGATGCCGCTCATCGGCATCGGGGTGCTTCTGAACTTCGCCGTCATCCTCGCCAACGGCATGAGGATGCCCGTCTCAGCCGACATGCTGTCCGCCGTGGGCATGGGGCACCAGGTCGCTGCGATCGAGTCGGGCAAGGTCCTGACCTACAGGCTCATGGGCGCGACCACCCGCCTGTGGCAGCTCGGAGACATCATTCCCATCGGCTCGCCATACCCCGTCCACCGGGTGGTCAGCGCCGGCGACGTCGTGATGGCCATAGGCGTGTTCCTCCTCATCCAGCGCGAGATGCTTGTCCGGAGAGGCCCGCGGATCAGGCTGGGCCGCAGGGCGGGCACCCTCAGGCGCGGCTAGAGCCGTTTTACTCCAGCTCGGGGCGGCTCGGCCGTTCGCGCAAGGTTGCTGCACCGGCATGCGAATGGTATAATTATCTCGCGCTCAGGGGACCTCGCCGCGCATCGGGCGGCGAAGCCCCTGGCGTTAGCTTGTGCGAGCGCGCATGGCTCCGGGCGGAAACGACGCCCGGGTGGGCATCCCGTCAGGCGGATCGGCCGGGCCGGCCGCGTGGGCCGGCTCGCCCTGGGACCCATCGACCGGCGGCGCGACGGGCTCTTGCGGGAGTCCGCGGCGATGCGCCTGCACAGGCAGGGTCCCAGGTAGAAAGAAGGGATAGAACGGTGCTTGGGTTCCTGAAGAAAGCATTTGACTTCAACGAGCGGGAGATCCGCAGATTGCGCGATATGGCAGCGTCCGTGGCGGCCCTCGAGCCGGAGACATCGAGGCTATCCGACGATGAACTCACGGCCAAAACGGCCGAGTTCCGCGCGAGGCTCGAGAACGGTGAGTCCCTCGACGACATCCTCCCCGAGGCCTTCGCCGTCGTGCGCGAGGCATCGGTCAGGGTGCTCGGGCAGCGCCACTTCGACGAGCAGGTCATCGGCGGGAT
>DKEX01000124.1:1802-11597 GCA_002452295.1 Firmicutes bacterium UBA6811
GTGCACGTCGTGACGGTCAACGACTACCTGGCACGGCGCGACGCCGAGTGGATGGGGACGATATACAGGTTCCTGGGGCTTACGGTTGGCGTCATCGTCCACGGGCTGGATTACGCCCAGAGAAAGGGCGCATACGCGGCTGACATAACGTACGGGACAAACAACGAGTTCGGGTTCGACTACCTCCGCGACAACATGGTCACGTCCGAGGACGAGATGGTGCAGCGAGAGCTGAACTACGCCATCGTCGACGAGGTGGACTCAATCCTTATCGACGAGGCCAGGACCCCGCTCATCATCTCCGGACAGGCGGAGGAGTCCACGGACCTGTATTACCACTTCGCAAGGCTGGTCCCGAGGCTGAAGCCGGAAGCCGACTACACGGTTGATGAGAAAGCCCGCACCGTGGCGCTCACCGAGGACGGCGTGGCCAGGGTTGAGAGGATGCTCGGCGTCGAGAACCTCTACGACGACTCCAACATGGAGCTTACGCACCACCTCAACCAGGCCCTGCGCGCCCATGCCCTGATGCGGCGCGACAGGGACTACGTCGTCAAGGACGGCCAGGTGATCATCGTGGATGAATTCACCGGGCGCCTCATGTTCGGAAGGCGGTACAGCGAGGGCCTCCACCAGGCAATCGAGGCCAAGGAGGCCGTGAAGGTGGAGCGGGAAAGCCAGACGCTTGCGACCATCACCTTCCAGAACTACTTCCGCATGTACAGGAAGCTCGCGGGCATGACAGGCACCGCCGCCACGGAGGAGGAGGAGTTCCGGAAGATCTACGGCCTCGACGTGGTGGTCATCCCGACGCACCTTCCCATGATCCGGGCGGACCACCCTGACGTGGTGTACAAGACCGAACGTGCCAAGTTCAACGCAGTGGTCGAGGAGATCGAGGGCCTCCACAAGAAGGGGCAGCCGGTGCTCGTGGGCACCATCTCAATCGAGAAGTCGGAGCGGCTCAGCGAGATGCTCAGGCGCCGCGGCATCCCACACCAGGTGCTCAACGCGAAGCACCACGAGAGGGAGGCCGAGATCGTGGCGCAGGCCGGGCGACTCGGCACCGTCACGATAGCAACCAACATGGCTGGCCGTGGAACCGACATCGTGCTGGGCGGTAACCCTGAGTACATCGCCAGGCAGAAGCTGCGCGCACAGGGCTACCCCAGCGAGGTCATTGCCGAGGCCTCGGAGAGGTTCCCGACGACGGACCCCGAGGTCCTCAAGGCAAGGGAGGAGTTCCGCGTCTACTTCGAAGAGGCCAAAGCCTCGTGCACAGGCGAGCACGAGAAGGTCGTGGAGCTCGGCGGCCTCTTCATCATCGGCACGGAACGGCACGAGAGCAGGCGCATTGACAACCAGCTTCGCGGCCGGTCGGGTCGGCAGGGCGACCCCGGGGCGTCGCGGTTTTACGTCTCACTCGAGGACGACCTCATGCGGCTCTTCGGCGGTGAGTTCATCACGAACGTGATGAACCGGCTCGGGTGGGAGGAGGATATACCCATCGAGCACTCGCGGCTCTCCCGGGCCATCGAGACCGCCCAGAAGCGGGTCGAGGCGCGCAACTTCGACATCCGTAAGCAGGTGCTCGAGTACGACGACGTCATGAACAAGCAGCGCGAGGTCATTTACCGCGACAGGCACATGGTGCTGCAGGGCGAGAGCATCAAGGACAGGATCATGGAGATGATCGCCCAGGTCGCAAGGGGCATCCTGGACACCTACGCCAACGAGAAGATCTTCCAGGAGGAGTGGGACCTCGATGGGCTCGCCGACCGCGTGAGCAGAGTGTTCGCGCTGTCGTCGCCCGTTACGCGCGAGAGCCTCACGGGCATGCGCCGCCCCGAGCTCGAGGAGCATATCGTGGAGACGGCGCGAAAAGCCTATGAAGAGCGCGAGGCGCTCATCGGGCCGGAGCGCATGAGGGCCCTCGAGAAGCTGGTCATGCTCCGGATCATAGACTCGAAGTGGATGGATCACCTGCAGGGCATGGACGATCTGCGCGAGGGCATCGGGCTTCGGGCTTACGGCCAGCGCAACCCGCTGCAGGAGTACCAGATCGAGGGCTGGCAGATGTTCGAGGCCCTCAAGGCGAGCATCCAGGAGGACGTCGTGGCCTGGATGTTCCGGGTGAGCCTCGAGAGCCGGGAGCAGCAGCCCAGGGAGCGGCGTTACCGCATCACCATGGGCGGCGGCGAGGAGGGCGAGCGCCCCCACGTCGAGCAGCGACGCGTCAAGAAGGTCGGGAGAAACGACCCATGCCCGTGCGGCAGCGGGAAGAAATACAAGAAGTGCTGTGGAAGGAGTGCGTAGGAGCGATGTTGAGTGAGCTTGCACCCATCCTGGACCACCTCGTCGCCAGGGTGGAAGAGATGAGGGTGTATCTTTGAAGTCGAAGAGAAGAAGGCACGGCTCGCCGAGCTTGAGAGACAGGTGAACGAGCCTGGCTTTTGGGACGACCGCGAGGCCGCTCAGAAGGTCCTCCAGCAGGTGAGCCAGGTCAAGGCCGATGTCGAGCGCTGGGAGAAGGTCCACGCCGAGGCTGAGGACCTCGCCGTCCTTCTTGAACTTGGCATCGAGGAGGACGACGAATCGGTTGAGAAGGAGGTGCGCCAGGGCCTGAAGTCGCTGGCGAAGGCCGTGAGCGAGCTCGAGCTTGCGCACCTGCTCGGTGGCGAGTACGACCGCGCCAACGCCATCGTCTCGATACACCCCGGCGCTGGCGGCACTGAGTCCCAGGACTGGGCGGAGATGCTCCTGCGCATGTACCTCAGGTGGGCGGAGCGGCGTGGATACAAGGCCGAGATCACCGACTTCCTCCCCGGCGAGGAGGCGGGCATAAAGAGCGTCACCGTCCTCCTGAGCGGCGACCACGCATACGGGTATCTCAAAGCCGAGAAGGGCATCCACCGGCTTGTCAGGATATCGCCGTTCGATGCCAACGCGAGGCGGCACACCTCGTTCGCGTCGGTGGACGTCATCCCTGAGGTGCCGGAGGACGTGGACATAGAGATAAGGCCCGAGGATCTCAAGGTCGACACCTACCGCTCGGGCGGGGCCGGCGGCCAGTACGTCAACAAGACCGAGTCCGCCGTGAGGATAACGCACATCCCCACAGGCATCATCGTGGCATGCCAGAACGAGCGGTCCCAGTACCAGAACCGGGCGGTCGGCATGAGGATACTGAAGGCGCGGCTGTTCGAACACTACAGGGCCGAGCAGGAGAAGAAGATGGGCGAACTGCGCGGCGAGCAGAAAGAGATCGCCTGGGGCAACCAGATCAGGTCCTACGTATTTCAGCCGTACACCATGGTGAAGGACCACCGCACAGGCATGGAGACCGGAAACGTGCAGGCCGTCATGGATGGCGAGATCGACGAGTTCATCGAGGCCTACCTGAGGGCGTCCACAAGGGCGTCGGCCTGACCCGGCGGCGACCCGGGCAGATGGCGGGTGGCGCCTTCATATCGAGGGATGCCATGAAATATGCGATGGCACTTGCGGCTCTTGCTGTCGTCTGTGTCTTCCTGGTGGGGGAGGCGGCGATCCCGGGGGCCGTGAGCACACGGCTGGAGAAAGCGATAGCCGGCAGCGTGGACCGGGTCGAGTCGGTGCGCGTGCACGCAAGGACCTTTCCGGCCCTCGCGATTGCGCTCGGCAGGATCGATTTCCTCAGGGTGGACGCGCGCAACATCACCATCGATGGGCTGCGGGTGCAACGCCTGTTCCTCGACGCGCGCCACGCCGACATCGATATGGGCGCCGTGCTGCGCGGCGGGAAGCTCGACCTCAGGCGCATCGGCAGGGGGGACGTCACCGTCATCCTTGCCGAGGGCGACCTCAACGATTACTTCCATTCGAGGGACGGCATGCTGAGGTTACTCACGGTGAGGCTGCGACCCGGCGTGGCCACGGTCTCGGGCAGCGCGAATCTCCTGGGCGTCAGAGTTGACATAACCCTCGACGGCAGATTCGCCGTGGAGGGCGACACGCGCCTGGTGTACGTGGTGGACCGTTTCAGGGTCGGGAACACCGTGGTGCCGGAGGTCGTCAAGAACGGGCTTTTGAAGAGCGCGGACCTCTCGGTGGACGTGTCGGGGCTTCCGATGCCTGTTGTGTTGCGCGACGTGAGCGTGCAGGACGGGGCGGTGTACATCTTCGGAGGGACGCGCACGGCCGGCAAGTGAGCAGCCGGCAACACGAGGCCCCCGCCGCTCCGGCGAGGCCGCGAAAGACCCCGCGATGCGCGGGAATGTGGGGTGGAGACGCCATGGCAGGACCCAGGCGGGCGAGAAAGCTGTGGGTGTGGACGCTGATAGTGGCCGCCCTGGCGGCGGTGTATGTGGCAGCCGGGCGCGTGGCGGTGGAGCGGTCAAATACCGCTGTCGAGCTGGTGATGGACTACGATGCCGCAGCGGATCTGTGCCGCGCCGCAGGTTACCCGCTGGACACGTTCCTGCGCAGGGCGAAGATGGCGGGGCTCACGTCCGCCGCCTTGAACGAGCGCACCATCGGCGACATGGTGGAGAAGGGCCAGGTGCACGCGTTCACCGGCAGAGAAATAACGGACTACGACAGGCTGGCGCCGGTGACCGACCCCGTGCTCAGGGAGATGATCGATGCACGGCGCCTCTTCGGGAGCAACACTTACCTCTTCCCGCGGGATGCTACCGTATACAGGGAGCTTGGCCCGCTGCTTGATGTGAGGCTTGCGGGGGAGCGGGTCTCGGTGTTCAACTCGCGGCGCTTCGGGCCGTTCATCGAGATGGCGATGGGAGCGAGGCAGGTCGAGGATGTCAACCTCGGGCTCGACCCAGGCGAGGTCCGCGAGGCAAAGGACGCCGGGCTACGCGTGGTGGCGAGGTTCAGAAACTACCGCGACATCACACCTGAGAAGATAGAGTTCTTCGTGAACCGGCTCGCGGAGACCGACGGGGTACGCCTGGTCGTCTTCGAGGGTCAGGAAATCCTGGGCTACCCGGACTACATGCGCGAGGCAGCCGATGCCCTCACGGAGCACGGGTTCGTCTTTGGCCACGTGGAGTTCGCCGCCCAGAAGGAGGACAAGTCCTTTGCGCACCTGATGGGGCCCGGGGTCGTGCGCGTTCACAGCATCACGGCGCGGGAGATGGACAAGACCGAGGCCGACACGGCGGTGACGAGGTTCGTCCGGGCGGCCCGCGAGCGGAACATCCGGGTCATGTATGTCCGCCCGTTCCCCGCAAAGAGCGGCGAATTCGCCGCCATAAACCGCAACCTCGACTACATCGAGGCGATAGCACGCGGGATGACCTCGGCGGGGTTTGCCATGGGCGAAGCCCAGCCCTTCAGGCAATACAGCCCGAGCCTGGCCCTGCTCGTCGCGGTTGGTGCCGGCATACTCGCCGGTGCGTTCATGCTTCTCGACATGATAGCCGTCGTGCCCCCCGTTGCCGAGCTGGGCCTGTTTGCGCTGGGTCTTCTTGCGTATGCCGGCCTGGCCTCCACCAGGTTCGCGACGCTCATCCGGGAGGCGGCGGCTCTGGGCGCGGCGGTCGTGTTTCCCGCGCTTGCCCTGGGCCTTGTTGTGGCCAGATCGCGTCGCGCGCGCGCCGGGGCGGCGGCCCCGGGCAGTGGCGCCGGCCTTCTCGACGCCTGCCTGCTGTGGCTCGAGGCGTCGGGGGTGTCCGTCCTCGGCGGCATGCTTCTCGCGGCCACGCTGTCCAGCACCAGTTTCATGCTGCATCTCGACCAGTTCGCCGGGGTGAAGATCGCATACGTGCTGCCCGTCCTCATCGGGGCGGCGCTGTACTGGAGGTACTGGATGGCGCAGCGCAGGGCGGGCGGGGATCTTGTGGCAGCCGCGGGAGCTCTCCTCGCGGAGCCAATCCGCGTCTGGCACGTCCTGGTGCTGGCCGTGGTCGGGGCGGCAGGCCTCGTCTACATCATGCGGACGGGCAACGTCTATTTCGGCCTTCCCATCCCGTCCTTCGACGAGGGAATGAGGGTGTTCCTCGAGAAGACGCTGGTGTTCCGCCCGAGGACCAAGGAGTTTCTCATAGGGCACCCGGCGCTCATTCTTGCCGCCGCGGCGCTGCTCCGAGGCGAAAGGCGGTGGTTTGCTCCGCTATTTGCCCTCGTGGGGTGCATCGGGCAGATCTCGATGGTGAACACGCTCTCCCACCTGCACACGCCGCTTCTGGCGACGGCCTTGCGCACCGCGTACGGCCTTGTCATCGGCGCAGCGATAGGCGCCGTGCTCTACGCCCTCTACGCCGCTTATCTGCGCTTTGAGGCGGGCTGGTGCAGGCGGGTCGCCAGGACCGGCGCGGGGGAGGGGGAGAGCCTCGAGGGATGAAGCTCGTGGTCTCGGGGTACTATGGGTTCGGAAACGCCGGAGACGAGGCCATGCTGGCCGCCGTGGTCCAGCATCTGCGGGAGGTCGTCCCTGACGTCGACATCGTGGCGCTGTCGCAGGCGCCCGAGGTTACCCGGAGGATGCACGGCATCGGCGCGGCAAAGAGGACCAGCCTCCGGCAGGTCGCCCGCGAGATCGCAGGGGCCGACCTCTTCATCAGTGGAAGCGGCAGCCTCCTTCAGGATGTCACCAGTTTTCGCTCGCTCGCATACTACCTCGGGCTTGTGGCCATGGCGAGGCTCATGGGGAAGCCCGTGTTTTTCTATTCCCAGGGCGTGGGGCCGCTCGGAAGCCCATGGAGCCGTCTCCTGGTGAGGCTCGTCGCAAACAGGGCGACCGCCATCACCGTAAGGGACGAACCGTCATGTGAGCTTCTCCGGGCGGTCGGCGTGAGGCGGCCGCCAATCGAGGTCACATCTGACCCGGTGTTCGGGCTCGATCTGGACGCGTCGGCGCGGCGAGGTAGGGAGATCCTCGCGTGCGAGGGCATCCCGGTGTCATCTCCGATTGTGGTGGTCTCGGTGCGGCCGTGGGATGCGGGTTCGGGGCACCTTGAAGCGGCGGCTCTGGCTGCGGACCAGGCGGCCGGGTCGCTTGGGGCCACCGTTGTCTACGTGCCGTTTTACAAGCCAGGCGATGTTGTTGCGAGCCGGGCGGCGGTGGAGCTGATGCGCGAGAGGTCGCACGTCCTGGAGGGAGATTACTCCCCGAAGGAGATCGCGTCCATTGTGAGCGATGCCGACCTCGTGATCGCCATGAGGTACCATGCCCTGGTCTTTGCCGTGGCCGCCGCCACGCCGTTTGTGGCCGTGTCGTATGACCCGAAGATCGACGGCCTGCTGAGGGCCGTGGGTGAGAAACCAGGCGCCCGGGCCGCGGGCGGCCGCCGGGCGGCGGACGGCGAGGCACTTGCCCGCAGGGTCACGGAAGTGTGGGCGAGGCGCGAGGAGATGAGGGCTGCGCTTGCAGCCGCGAGGCCCGCGCTTGCCGGGGCGGCGAGGAAGGCCGCTCGCCTTGCGGTTGAGACGGCCCGCGGCAGGGCTCTGCCGGGGTGATTCCATGGGGAGGACTCGCGAGGGTGCGTGCTACGGCGCATGTGAGACTCGGGCGGTGGAGATCCTCGGCCTCACGGTGGACTGTGTCGACATGGCGGGGGCGGTCCGCCGGGTGCGCGGCATGCTTGAGGGCGGCCGCGCGTGGCAGGTGGTGACGCTCAACTCCGAGATGGCCATGATGGCCCAGCGTGACAGGGGGCTTGCGGCCATCATCAGCGGGGCTGACCTCGTGGTGCCGGACGGCGCTGGCGTGGTCTGGGCGTCGCGGGTGCTCGGGCAGCCGCTTCCCGGGCGCGTGGCCGGCTTCGACCTCATGCAGGAGCTAGTCGCCTGCGCGGGCCGCGAGGGCTGGCCGGTGTTCCTGCTGGGCGCGGCGCCGGGGGTGGCGGAGGAGGCCGCGGCACGCCTCGAGGAGCGCGTGCCCGGGCTACGGATCGCAGGGACTCATCACGGGTTCTTCGGGGACGCCGACGAGCCTGCGCTAGTCGAGGAGATAAACGCAAGCGGGGCCAGGCTGGTGTTCGTGGCCATGGGCGCGCCCCGGCAGGACAGGTGGATCGCCCGGAACAGGGCACGCCTCCGGCCGTCGGTGTGCATCGGCGTCGGCGGCAGCCTCGATGTGCTCGCGGGCAGGGCGACGCGCGCCCCGAAGTGGGTCGGCGATATGGGTCTCGAGTGGCTGTACCGCCTCGTCCGCGAGCCAAGGCGATTCGTGCGGATGCTGGCGTTACCCGGGTTCGTGCTGAGAGTGCTTGTAGTGAAACTCGCGAAGCGCCACGACAACCAGGACAAGGAGTGACGATCATGCTCGATAGCGACGCGCATTGTTGCGAGGCGTCCCGCCTCCCGGAGGACGAGGTCCGGACGATCAGTGAGAGGGCGAGGCGGATCAGGGTCCACGTGCTGGAGGCGACCGCCGCTGCGGGCTCGGGCCACCCCGGCGGGTCCCTGTCGTCCGCGGAGATCCTTGCCACGCTTTACTTCAAGGTCATGAGGATCAACCCAGAACGCCCCGACTGGCCTGACAGGGACAGGTTCGTGCTCTCCAAGGGCCACGCCGCCCCGGCGCTCTACGCAGTGCTGGCCGAGGCCGGGTTCTTCCCCACCGAGGAGCTTCTCACACTGCGGAAATTCGGCAGCAGGCTCCAGGGGCATCCCAGCATGAAGCACACGCCGGGGGTGGAGATGTCCACAGGGTCGCTGGGGCAGGGGCTTTCCACGGCCAACGGCATGGCGCTTGCGGCAAGGCTCGATGGGCGCCCCACGCGGGTATACGTCCTCCTCGGCGACGGGGAGATCGAGGAGGGCCAGGTGTGGGAGGCCGCCATGACCTCGGTCCATCGCAAGCTCGATAACCTCGTGGCGTTCGTGGACCACAACGGCCTGCAGATCGACGGCCCGGTAAGGGATGTCAAGTCCCTCGGCAACATCGCAAACAGGTGGCGGTCCTTCGGGTGGCACGTGCTGGAGATAGACGGCCACGACATCGGGGCCATCTTCGCCGCCTGCGAGGAGGCGAAGGCCAGCAGGGGAAGGCCCACCGTCGTCGTGGCCCGCACAGTCAAGGGCAGGGGAGTGCCGTTCATGGAGAACGCCGTGGAGTGGCACGGGAAGGCGCCCTCGCACGAGCAGGTGGAGGATGCGGTCCGGCGCATCGAGCAGGAGACGCAGTAGACGGGGCCGGCGGAGCGCACGGGGCGCCCGAGGCAACCGGGGTGCCAGAGGCACCGACAGAGGCGGCGCACGACGCGGCGAACGGGGCGCCCGAGGCGCACGAATCGATGTGTAAGGGAACGGAGGCGAAAGGTGCTGTGGCAGACGCACCGAAAAAGATAGCAACGCGCGCGGCATACGGCAAGGCCCTGGTGAAGCTGGGCGAGGCCAACCCCGACGTGGTGGTCCTCGATGCGGACCTTGCAAAGTCCACGAAGACCGACGAGTTTGCGGCGAGGTTTCCGGAGAGGTTCTTCGAGATGGGCATCGCCGAGGCAGACATGATGGGCACCGCGGCCGGCCTTGCGGCTTCGGGCAAGATCCCCTTCGCCAGCACGTTTGCGGTGTTTGCAGCGGGTCGGGCCTTTGACCAGGTGCGGCAGGTTATTGGATATCCGGGGCTCAACGTCAAGATCGGGGCGACCCACGGCGGAATCACCGTCGGCGAGGACGGGGCCTCGCACCAGTCCATTGAGGACGTGGCTCTTATGAGGGCCATCCCCGGGATGACGGTGATCGTGCCCGCCGATGCCGTGGAGGCAGAGAAGGCGGTGTTTGCGGCGGCCCGCCACAAGGGGCCGGTTTACATGCGCTTCGGGAGAAGCGGCGTGCCCGTGATATTCGACG
>DKEX01000079.1:0-3355 GCA_002452295.1 Firmicutes bacterium UBA6811
TCCGCCTCCGCCTCCGCATCCGCCCCCGTATCCGTAGCCGTGCCCGCATCTACGTCTACACTGGGACCTCCACCTGGGCGAGCAGACGCACAGGTGTTTGCGCCTGTAGCTGCACGTGCGCCTTCACCTTCACCTTCACCTGAACCTGGGCCTGGGCTGGGGCGTGCGCCTGTGTCTGCATCGGAATCTGCGCCCGCGGCTATAGCGGCGCCTGCGCCTTCGCCTCGGCCGGCCTCTGCCTCCGCTCCTGCTTCATGCTCCGCGTCTGAGCCTGTACCGACATCAGGATCGCCTGCCCTCCTCGATGCTCTCAAACGGAGCGGTGGTGCTTCGCCTGTCCTTCTGCTCGCGCCGGCTTGCATGATGGTCCTGGCCGCTTTCAGGGTGCCAATTCTCACGAACCTCGCCCTGAACGTCCTGGTGGCTGCGGTCGTTGCCATCGTTGCACAGCACGCATCACCCGTCATAGTGGCCCGCACAGCCCTTCTTGGGCACTACCCGTCCGGCGCCGACGCCCTGGCGGCCGTAATAGCCGGAGGCGGCCTGGTGTCGATGGTCGGCGTCCTGCTCGTGCTGATCTCGTCAACTGCCCTGTCGGGCGTCCTGGCGGGGACCGGGATCTTCGACGCCGCCCTCGGGAGGTGGCTCTCGCGTCTTGCAAGCCCGCGCAGGGTCCTCCTTGCCACCATGGGCTTCAGCATCGCTACAGGGATGGTCGCGGCGAATCAGGCCCTCTCGGTGGTACTTCCGTGCACGCTGCTCGAACGCGTCTACCGTGAGAAGGGGATGCCCGGGCTTGCCCTCGCCCATGCGGTCTCAGACTCCGGCGTCATAGTCGCGCCGCTCGTCCCGTGGAGCGTGGCGGCGCTTGGGCCTGCCGCGATCCTCGGTGTGTCGCCCGGCGCGTACCTCCCATATGCCTTCCTTTGCTGGACGCTCCCCATGGTTTCCCTTGCGTGGGTCCTGTCGAGAGAGGCGACCCACGCGCCGCACCTTGCGGAGGCGCACCGGCAATAGCAGCCGTGTCGCCCGGTTTTCTGAGGTCCAGCCACCTGGCAGGAATCTGTACCCGCATGTAGAAGCCTATGGCCTTGTGAACCTCCATTGGCACTATTCCGCTCTGTGCTGGGAAGGAGTGGCAAAGCGGTAATGTCCTACGGAATGCCGAAAGTCGTCGTGATTGGCGCTGGGAGTTCAAGCTTCGGGCCTGCCATGCTCTTCGACCTCATGTCGAACGCGTACCCGTCAGGGGGGACGCTATCTCTCGCGGATATCGACCCGTCGGCGCTGTCACTCATGGAGGCGGTGGCCCATAAGATGCGGGCCACGCTGAATGTAGACATCCGAATCGAGGCGGCGGTGGACAGAACGGAGGTCCTGTCCGGGGCCGACGCCGTGTTGATCGCCGCCGAACAGGACCGTCTCGGGCGGTGGCGGCTTGACTGGGAGATCCCGCTGCGGTTCGGGATCAAACACACCCTTGGGGAAAACCGGGGGCCTGCCGGCCTCTCGCACACGCTCCGGACCGCTCCCCTGGTGCTGGACGTCTGCAGGGATGTGGAGAGGATCTCGCCCGGCGCAACGGTCATCATCCTGACAAACCCGGAGGACCGCCTCGCCTACGCGGCGAGTAAGTTCACGGGACTCGATGTGATCGGCTGTTGCGACGGGCTGTGGGACTTCAAGCAGAACCACGTCGGAAAGCTGCTCGGGCTTCCCGGCGACCGTGTATACGTTGAAGGGGCCGGCATCAACCACGCTGTCTGGGTTACGACCTTGCGAGATCGCAAGACCGGCCAGGATCTGTACCCAGCGCTCGTGGAGGCTGCAAGGAAGACGGGCTGGCAGCCCCTCGGGCTGCACCTGTACGAAACCTACGGTCTCTGGCCCCACGAGAACGACGAGCACTATGGCGAGTACATCCACTACGCCCACGAGTACGTCGGATGCCAGGGCTACAACTTCGAAAGGCGCATCGCCTACGTGGAGAAGTGGAGGCAGCGGCTCAAAGGCCTTGTGGACGGGAGTTACGAGGAGGAGAGGTTCATCGCTGAGGTGAGAGAGCTTGCGCAGGGCGTCTTCGGCGACAACCCTCCCAGCAACATCATTGCGGGAGTCTTCCTCGGCCGGCCCACGTTCCTGCCGAACGCCAACATCCGGAACGATGGCAGGATACCGGGGCTCCCGGATGAGATGATCGTCGAGGTCCCGGCGGTGGCGACGCCGTCCGGAGTGCACGGCATAAGGACCCAGCGGCTTCCGCGCGGAATCATGAGCTTCCTCTACCGCGAGGGAACCATCCAGATGCTGGCCGCCGAGGCGGCGGTGGAGGGCTCGCGTGCAAAGGCCCTCGAGGCCCTGGACCTCGACCCGCAGGTCCCTTCACCTGCTGTGGCTGAGGAGCTGCTCGACGCGTTCCTGGATGCGCACAGGGACCTCATCCCCGTCCCGCTCTGGCACGGGCTGAAAGGTTTGCCGTCGCCGGCGTAGGCTCGCCGCGCGGATCACATTCGGCACATACAGGGCGGCAAAATGAGGCATCCGGAGCCTTGTCCCGGCTTCAGAGCCGCGGGCCGCCGGACGACCGCCGGCAGGCGGTTGACAGCAGGGTCCGCGTCCCGTAGAATTGAGGTGTGGATAAAACTCCCAGCACGATTGCCGGGAGTGAGGGCAGGTGGGCAGAATGCCAGATTCGCGAGATCCCGATGTGTCGCGGGAGACCGCCCCAAAGTACATGGCGCACAACATACGGCTCACGTACGATGACTACTGCCGGATGCCGTCTGGGCAGAGATATCAGCTCATCGAGGGGGACCTCATGATGGTGCCGTCACCAAACGTGTTTCATCAGGAGATCTCCGGCAGGATAGGGGATGCTCTGCGGCGATGGGTCCAGGGCAGGAACCTCGGCAGGGTGTATCATGCCCCCATCGACGTGGTGCTGGGGGAACACAACGTCTTCCAGCCCGACATCCTCTACATATCCCGGGAGCGCCTCGGCATCATCAAGAAGGCCAACATCCAGGGCGCGCCTGACCTGGTCGTGGAGATCCTTTCGCCGTCCACGGCGGAAGTAGATCGCGTGACCAAGCGCCGGGTTTACGCCCGCTACGGCGTGCGCGAGCTCTGGGTGGTCGATCCCGAAGCTCGGAGCGTCGAGGTGGCCGCCCACAACGGGCATGAGCTTGCGACTGTGCAGGTCTATCCGCTCGGCACGTCGCTTGAGAGTCCCCTTTTGCCCGGGCTTGCGCTGGACATAGACGAGCTTTTCCTTGAAGAATGAATGGCGTGAAGGGTTTCGCCGGCATGGTGACAGGAATGCTGGTCATCACCTAAGTGAGGGTGCGTTAGTTCT
>DKEX01000079.1:3468-14411 GCA_002452295.1 Firmicutes bacterium UBA6811
GAGCATTTTTGCACCCTCACTTAGACGTGGACAGGATCTGCACGTATAACGGCAAGCGCTTCGCTGAGTATAAAGGGGTCACCCCGGTCACACCGGAGGAATCAACGGGCGGGTGACCCCGACACCGCATCCCCACAGCTTTTGCCAGCGGAGCGAGCGTTCCTTTTACTGCTGCTGCATCCTGCGCGGCTTGCAGTGTCGGCAGGATATGGACCATGGATCAACGAATAGCGTTTTTGGAAGAGCTGCGAGACAGGCGGCCAGGGTTGCGGAGGAACACGCGGCCAGATGGTGAGCAGCGACCCGGCGACGCTGGGATTCCTGTGACCTGCGCCGTCACCCCATGACCCAATCGCCCAATCGCCTGCCCCTTGTCAGCCTGCTGGGGATATGCTATGGTTGTGGGCGGACGGTGACAGGCTGTGGTTTTGCATGCCAGCTGGGTCTCGTCGGGCGCCGGGGGCGCTCTTGGCTCGGACTCTGATGAGTGCTCCGGCCCCGGCAGTGCGCCTCGTTTTGATGGGCGTCTTTTCATCTGGGGCGAGTCAACCGAGCGTCTGGGCCGGAAGCCAAAGGGCCGGGGCGCCAGGGGACCGTATCCTCGTCACCCGTTCCAGGCGACGCGCGACGAGGTTGTAGTGGCTCTGCTTGCGCTCGCACAGCTCACCCGGAACGGCGGGGACCAGGGTAACGTCAGCGGCCTGCGCAACATGGACGGCGCTGACCGTGCCAGTAGAGACCCTGGCGATGCGATGGCCGCCTCGGGCGGGCCGGGGCTGCAGGACGGGCTTCGCGGAGGGCGCGAGGTGCCACGCACTAAAGCTGCAAAGACGCTTGCGCTCCTTCCGTCGCAGGACGGCCGACCCGAGCCGTCACCGCTGCTGCTCCGGGAGGTCTTGCCTGACGGGGACCGGGACGGGGACGAAGCCGCAGGGGCAGCGCAAGCCGCTGAAGCGACGCGAATCGCGGCGGCAGCGGGGACTGCGCGGGAAGACTTGGGCATTGGGTCCGTCGGGTCCGCCACGTCTGTTGGGTCACTCGGGTCCGTGGGATCCGTCGGGATCTACCAGATAAGCGGCATCTCGCTGTCCGGGGCCGATGCCGTCAGGATCCTGGCGGTCGTCCCCGAGGACGGCGACCTGCGCTTGCGTGTTGACGGGATTCGCATCGTTTTGGGTCCGGACTTCCGCTTCTGGATGAGGGCGGCGAAGCTGGCGCTCGAGTTTCTTGCCAGGCAGAGGCTGGTGCCGTGTATCGTGGCGCTCCCTGGGGGAGACGAGCACCGGGGGAACCCAGGGGCAGGGCCGGGGGCACGGGCAGGGACAGGGTTTGATACAGCGGCGGGCACCAACGCGATGGACAACTCCCGGGTCGGGGCCGGGGCTGGGGCTGCAGCCGCGGTCACTTTCAGACTCAGCGCCCGAGCCGTGGCGAGCACCAGAAGCGGGGGCGGCGTCAGGGTCGTTCGCGCGGAGGCGGACACGGCGAAGGCCAGGGAGAGGGCGGGCTGGCGTCTGGCGCTCGACCTCCCCGCCGACCTGGCGCGCGTCCGGGAGCTTGCGCAGTCGATGCCCGGCATATGCAGGGCGCTCCTGGCGCCGGAGCACCTCGACGGCGACCAGGCGGAGGAGGCCGCCACGCCCGAGGCTATGGCGAGGATGCTTCCGTCCCGCGACGGCCTTCTGCAAAGCTTCTTCGACACGACCGTCGACGAGACCGCACGGCTCTGGCTTTCGCGTGAGCGCCGTCGGCGCATCGGAAGTGTGCTCGAGGGCGGAGACCTCTGGCTGGCGGAGGTGGCGCTGAATCTTGGAGCCTCGGCTGACCCGGCAGTAGCGTGGCTGCGCGCCCTCGGCGAGAAGCGCCCTATTATCGAATGGCCTGCTCGCGACGTTGAGACTCTGCACCGGGCGATATGGGAGTGGCTCGGGGAGATCGGCCAGGGCGCGCCCGCAGGGGCGTTTCGCACTTGCTTCCGTCTGGTGCCCCCTGGGGACGAAGAATATAGCGAGCCTGCTATGGTGGTAGGCTGCGCTGAAGGCTATGCCGGTCAGGCAGACCGCACCCGGGCAGACCGCACCAAGGCGGACGGCGGCCAGGGAGATCGTGGCCAGGCCGACGCCGGCCACGCGGGCGAGGGCGTGGCCGATGCCGCCGGCGACGCGAACGCCGGTCGCGCCAGCCGCACCCGTCAGCCCGCTCAGCGACCGGGCGCGCCGCATCGGCAGGAGCCGTCCCCAGGCGACGACATCTGGATCGTGGAATACCTGCTCCAGGCTGTCGATGACCCGAGCCTTGTTGTCCCTGCCGCGAGGGTGTGGCAGGAAAAGGGGTGTGCGCTCGAGTTCCTGGGCCGCCGGTTCGAGAACCCGCAGGAGAGGCTCCTCGCCGACCTCGGGCGTGCCTCGCGCGTGTTCCCTGCGATAGAGCATAGTCTCAAGCTGGCCCGGCCCGAGGCGTGCTACCTCACGACGGCCGAGGCATACTCCTTTCTGCGCGAGGTGGCCCCGCTGTTAGAGGAGAGCGGCTTCGGCGTCCTCGCGCCGCCCTGGTGGGACCGCGCGAAAGGCAAGGCCGCCCGCCTTGGTGTCCGCCTCAAAGTGCGGACCGCGTCGCCGGCGTCGCCGGCGGCTGACGCTGCTCCGGGCGGGTCCCATTTCGGCCTGGACAGCCTTGTCGAATACGACTGGCAGGTCGCCCTCGGCGACCAGGTCATGGATAAGGACGAGTTCCGGCGCCTCGTGGCCCTGAAGGTCCCGCTCGTCCGGGTGAGGGGCGAGTGGGTCGAGATCCGCCCTGAGGACGTGGAGGCGGCCATCCAGTTTTGGGATAAGCGTAGGAAGGCGGGGACTGCAACTTTAGGCCAGGCGCTGTCCGCGGCCCTCCAGGCGGGGTCGGGCGACGGCGAGTCGGGACTTCCGGTGGTCGCCGTGGACGCCGGCGGCCGGGTGGCCGACCTCATCCGGCGGCTTTCCGCCGGCGGCGAGAAGATTCAGGAACTCGCGGCCCCCCGCGAGTTCGTGGGAAGCCTCAGGCCATACCAGGTGAGAGGCTATTCCTGGCTGTCCTTCCTGACAGAGTGGGGGATCGGCGCTTGCCTCGCCGACGACATGGGGCTTGGGAAGACCATCCAGGTGATCGCGCTCGTCCTGCGCGCGAAGGAGGATGGGACGCTCAAGGCGCCCGTGCTGCTCGTCTGTCCCACGTCGGTGGTGGGCAACTGGCGCCGCGAGCTCGAGCGGTTCGCTCCGTCCCTCCGGGTGATGGTCCACCACGGAGTGGACAGGCTCTCGGGTGCCGAATTCGCGGCAAAGGCGGCTGCGCACGATGTGGTCGTCACGACCTATTCCCTCGTGTATCGCGACGAAGAACATCTGCGGCGCCTCGAGTGGCATGGCATCGTCCTGGACGAGGCCCAGAACATCAAGAACCCGGACACGAGGCAGAGCCAGAGCGTGCGCAGGCTACAGGCGGCGTCGAGGGCGGCCCTCACCGGCACACCCATCGAGAACCGCCTGTCGGAGCTGTGGTCCATCATGGACTTCCTGAACCCGGGCTACCTCGGCCCGGCGGCGGATTTCCGGCGGAAGTTCGCGCTCCCCATCGAGCGCTATCGCGACCAGGAAAGGGCGGAGCGGCTGCGCCGCCTCGTTGGGCCGTTCATCCTGCGCCGGCTCAAGACGGACCCGCGCGTCATCCAGGACCTCCCCGAGAAGCAGGAGATGAAGGTGTACTGTACCCTCACGAGGGAGCAGGCCACGCTGTACGAGGCTGTCGTGAAGGACATGCTCCACCGAATCGAAGGGGCGTCGGGCATGGAGCGGCGGGGCGCGATCCTTGCGGCGCTGCTCAAGCTGAAGCAGGTGTGCAACCACCCTGCCCAGTTCCTGCGTGATAGGAGCGCCCTGGACGGGCGCTCGGGCAAGCTTGCGCGGCTCGTCGAGATGCTCGACGAGGTGGGGGCCGAGGGGAACCGGGCACTCGTCTTCTCGCAGTTCGCGGAGATGGGCGCGATGCTGCGCGACTACCTGCGTGGCGCGCTTGGCCGCGAAGTGGTGTTCCTCCACGGCGGGGTGCCGCAGAAGGCGAGAGACGAGATGGTCCAGAGGTTCCAGAACGACCCCGACGGGCCGCCGGTGTTTGTCCTGTCGCTCAAGGCCGGGGGATTCGGGCTCAATCTGACGCGAGCGAACTACGTGTTCCACTTCGACAGGTGGTGGAACCCGGCGGTGGAGAACCAGGCCACCGACAGGGCGTTCCGCATCGGGCAGACCCAGAAGGTGCAGGTGTACAAGTTCATTTGCTCCGGCACGCTCGAGGAACGCATCGATGGGATGATCGAGAGCAAGAAGTTCCTGGCTGACAACGTGATCGGCACTGGTGAGGACTGGATCACCGAGATGTCCACGGACGAGCTGCGCGATCTCCTGCTCCTCCGCGGGGAGGCCCTGGCGGATGCGGACGCGGATGGGGATTGACCTGCGGGGTGGGTCGGGGACGGCGCGCCTTGCGACCGAGGAGCTGCAACCGAGGGCATGCGACTGAGGACATGAGACGGAGGACGCGCGACGGAGAATTCGCGGCGGAGGATATGTGGAGGACTGAGGACTGATGGCGCGAAAGAGCGAGTTCGGAGGGAGCTGGTGGGCCAAACGATGGATCGCCGTGCTGGAGTC
This sequence comes from Firmicutes bacterium UBA6811, assembly GCA_002452295.1. Classification (GTDB taxonomy): domain Bacteria; phylum Bacillota; class SHA-98; order UBA4971; family UBA4971; genus UBA6256. Next base: position 8,145 of record DKEX01000079.1, read on the forward strand.
GTTCGGCTGGTCGAACCGCCTCCAGAGGGGCAGGTCTTACGCCCGCTATGGCAACGTACTGGAGGTCGTGGTGGCGCCGGGCGAGGTCAGGGCGAAGGTGCGGGGGTCGCGGCCCAGGCCCTACAAGGTGACCATCAGAGTGAAGCCGCTTGACGACGCCGAGTGGCAGAGGGTGACGTCCGCTCTGGCGAAGCAGGCCGTATTCGCGGCGCGCCTTCTGGCGGGAGAGATGCCCGAGAACATCGAGGAGGCCTTCGCCCAGTCGAAGGTGGGGCTGTTCCCGGCGTCCAGCCGCGACATCATCACGACCTGCTCGTGCCCGGACTGGGCGAACCCCTGCAAGCACGTGGCGGCGGTCTACTACGTGCTCGGCCAGGAGTTCGACCGCGACCCGTTCCTGCTTTTCCTACTGCGCGGGCGCAGCCGCGACGAGCTGGTGACGGCCCTGCGGGAGAAGCGGGTGCCGGTCGCGTGCCCGGGAGCGGACGGGCCCTCCAGAAGCCGCGCGGACGCGGCGGCGGCACAGCCCGGCGGTGCCGCCGCCCGCGGACGGAGGCGGCGTTCGGACGGAGGCGGGCGGAGCGGCGCCGAACATGAGGATGACGGCCAGGCGGCCCTGCAGGCGCTTTACGCGTCGGCGCAGGCGTTCTGGAGCGGCAACGCCCGAAGGTTCGAGGCCGTCCCAATCTCCGTGAAAGGTCCGGCGGTGTCGGGCGCCATCCTGAGGCGCCTTGGCAAGCTGGGGATCGGAGGGACAGGCCGCGAGGCCATCGGCACCGACTTCACCGCGGTGTTGGCGGACTACTACGACACGGTAAGCCGGGAGGCACTGGCCCTTGCGTACGGCAACGGGTACGACCATAGCGGCGACGAAGGTCGGCCGTGATCCCGGGTGTAACTTCAGAGACGGCCGTAACTCCGCCGGAGCGTTACCGGTGTTGTGCCGGGGAGACGGCGCCCCGATGCGGTTCTGCCTGTTCTTGGCTCCCTTTCGTGGTGTATAATATACACGGGTCTCCCCGGTCTTATGGCAAGACCCTGCGTGTCGTCGCGACAGATAGCCTGGACAGGAGTTGATAGCATGCCACGGCCGCCCAAGTGCAGGCGGGTAGAGTTCCTGCCCGAGGTGACTGTATTCAAGCCCGCCGGCGTTCCCATGCGAGGGCTTCGGGAAGAGGTGCTAACCGTCGAGGAACTGGAGGCAGTCCGCCTGAAAGACCTCGAGAGGCTCGAGCAGGAGGAATGCGCCGCGAGGATGCAGGTCTCGCGGCCGACCTTCCAGAGGGTTCTCGTCTCGGCAAGGGAGAAGATCGCAAGGGCCCTGGTCGAAGGCATGGCTATTCGCGTGGAGGGCGGCACCTACCGCCTCGCCTCGCGCAGGTTCCAGTGCCGGGCGTGCGGGCACGAGTTCGAGGCGCCTTTTGGCACCGGTCAGCGAGGGATCGACATGACCTGCCCCGAGTGTGGGGCAGGCGAGGTGCATCGCACCGACCAGGACGGCCACGGCTTCGGCAACATGCCCTGGGGCCGCCACGGCCACGGGTGGGATCGGGAATAGCCGTTCTGGGCCGGGGACCGGCGATGCGACTCAGGCGCGCAGAACACCTGGCCCGCCCTTTTCCGTTGGTGCAGGCGTGCTTGCGATCCGCGCTCTCTCCCCGGTGCGTTTCTTCCCCAGAGTCGGCAGAATGCCGTCGGATGGATGCCCCCCTGCGGGACCGGGCGGGACCGGGTTCAGTGCGGACCCGGCGTTCTGAGTCTTCCCAACGTAGGGACGGTTGACAGGCCACGGCCGGGTCTCCGAGGCCACAGTCCAAAGGCGGAGGCCGCAGGTCATGTGCCACACTCCGCAGGTAGGATGTTCCACGCCCCAATTGTCGATGGCGCTTGGGCTCGTGGACTCGCAGAGATTGCGACTTACTGCTTTCACAGTCTTCTGAGCGTCGGCAGACCGCGATACGACGCCATCTGTCAATTTTGCGTGAGGAAAGCGGGTCATGTCCTCCTCCTACGCAGGTCTTCTAGCTATGTATTTGCCCGGCATTCCGGGCTTCTACGCGTCGGAGTCTCCCGCATGTCGCCGGCCCACCCGAATCTACGCTGGACAGGTATCGACTCCCTTCCCGCGGTAAAATCGGTGAAGTTTCCGGCATTCATGATTGACATATGACCACAATGGCGGATATACTGATAATGAACGTATGACCATTACCCACGATAACACCGGGTGCCGAGCATTCCGTGGGTCTTGAGTATTCTCGGTTGCCGCGCGGCGTCTCTATCATAAAGGCGACTGTCAGGATGCAAGAAGACTGTCAGGATGCAATAAGAGGAGGTATGAGTGATGCCACGAGGAGATGGAACAGGGCCTGCGGGCTTCGGCCCGATGACAGGCAGGGGTGCAGGTTACTGCGCCGGCTACCCGGTGCCGGGCTACATGAACCCGGCCGGACTCAGGGGCGCAGGATTCTGGGCAAGGCCGTGGGCAGGCCGCGGAGCAGGGTTCGGCCGCGGTCATGCCGGCGGCTGGAGGCGAATGTATTACGCGACCGGGCTGCCGGACTGGATGCGCTTTCGGTATTCGGGGTGGACAGCCCGTGCGTGCCAGCCAGGGCTTCCCACTGCCTACCCGGCGGCCTACGGGGCGCCTTCCTACGGAATTCCCCCTGCAGGCCGCGATCCCGAGGCGGCAGCAAAGGCTGCTGCCGAAGAGGAGACCGTGTTCCTGGAGCAACAGGCCGAGTTTCTGAAGGCGGAACTCGATGCGATCGAAGGCCGCCTGAACGAGCTGGCCGGCCGGGAAACCGGCGAGGAAAAGGGTAAGGCAGAAGAGCAGAAGTAGCCCACCTGATGATGACAGTCCCGCTACTCCCACGCGCTGAGGGAAGAGGGTCGCGGGCATCCCCCCAAACCTGCGCCCTCTTTCCGAGGCCATAAACTGGGCCGCGGCTCTGACTGTTGGCTCGCACTTCGGTATGGGCGGGGGGCACGGGCAGGCGCAGAGGGGCCTGCGATAAAGGGCTGGCGGTTTGTGAGATCGTCCACGGACGGCTCACGGGGGTCTCGGGAGAGGGCAACCTTCGTTGGTTTCTGGCGATGGGCCGCTGGTGGTCCAGGGCCGTTGCCTGGGCGGTCGCCCTGACGTCCGTGCCGGAACCCGTGGTTCTTCAGTGAGCACGACACTAACACGGCGCCTACCAGGGCGTACAGGACGCGCTGACAGGCTCAGGGAGCGTTCTGGAGCATGCCTCTGGGCGGTGGCGGGTGGTCCGTGGCCTTGCGGCCAGACGGTAAAGCGCACGAGGGAGGTTCCTGAGAAGTGAAGATAGCAGTGGCAACTGATGGTCCCGTGGTGGCGGCGCACTTCGGGCGCTGCCCAGAGTACACCATAGCGACTGTGAACGACGGAAAGGTAGTGGACAAGGTCGTCATTCCCAACCCTGGCCACGAGCCTGGCTTGCTACCAGGGTACCTTGCCAGGCTCGGCGTCTCGTGCATAATCGCAGGTGGCATGGGCCCGAGGGCGCAGGGGCTTTTCACTGAGAACAACATCGAGACCATAACCGGCGTGTCGGGCTACGTGAACGAGGTCGTTGACTCGTTTCTCGCGGGCTCCCTCGAAGCAGGTGAGAGTCTCTGCGAACACGGCGACGGCGAGCACCACGGGGAGGCCTGCGCCATCACGGAGGGGGACGTCCTGCGGAGCCTCGGTGGCCTGCCTGAGCAGAAGATCCACTGTTCCGTGCTCGGCCCTGCAGCGCTTCGGCTGGCGATTCTCGACTACATCAGGAAGTCGCGCCGGCATGGAGCCGATGGACGGCGGGATGTGGAGGGAAGCGATCCCAGGCCCCAGGCCGGGAACGGCCAGCGGGGGCAGAAGTGGGGGCGCCAGCGGCAGTCCCCCACGACCGTGAGGGCCGCGGGACCACATCGCGGGGATTCGTGTTCAGCCAGCCACGGGCGGCAGTTGTAGAAAGGACAGGTGGGAACAGGTGACCGAAGAGACCGAACGGACCCAACCAGGCGCGCATGATGGCGGTCCTCACAGCGGACAACCCGCGGCGGACGGGCCATCCGAGGAAGCGTGCACCTCAGGGACGTGTAGCTCGTGCCCGTCCATGCACGACGGCACGTGCCCGTCGCTTGAGAGCGGACGGCGGGCGCAAGGCGGCGACGGCGCCGGAGGCAGCGGGAGCGCGACGGTGTCGGCGGCGGACGAGACCGGCGACGACGCCGCGGCCGGCGCCGACGACGGCCGTAAACGGGGCGATCCCCGTGCCCATGGCATAGAGAAGCTCCCCCAGGGCCAGTTCAACCGCATAACGCACGTCATCGCGGTGATGAGCGGGAAGGGAGGCGTCGGAAAGTCCTCCGTGACCGCTCTCCTTGCCACGTCCCTTTCGAGGGCGGGTTACAGCGTCGGAGTGCTCGACGCTGACGTCACCGGCCCGAGCATCCCGAAGATGTTCGGCATGAAGCGACATGCCAACAGCTTCGAGTTCGGCCTCCTCCCGGTGAGAAGCGAGATCCTGAAGATACCCGTGATGTCCATCAACCTGCTCCTGCCGGGCGAGGACGATCCGGTCATATGGCGCGGGCCCATCATCGCAAACGTCGTGAAACAGTTCTGGACAGACGTCATCTGGGGCGATCTGGACTTCCTCCTCGTGGACCTGCCGCCGGGCACGGGCGATGCGCCGCTCACGGTCATGCAGTCACTCCCGCTCGACGGGATCGTCATCGTGTCGTCACCCCAGGACCTCGCAGTGATGGTGGTCAAGAAAGCCATCAAAATGGCGAAGCTCATGAAGACCCACATCTTCGGCCTCATCGAGAACATGAGCTACGCGACGTGCCCGAAGTGCGGGGAGAAGCTCGAGGTGTTCGGTTCGAGCAAGGGGCAGGCGGTGGCGGAAGCAACCGACATACCCCTCCTTGCAACGCTGCCGCTCGACCCGCAGCTTTCCGCGCTCTGCGACGCCGGGCGGGTTGAGGACTACGACACCGCGCACCTTGCCGGGGCCGTGGATTTCATCGTGAAGCTCACGGACCATGTGGGACACCTGCGCGCGAAGGAGGAGGGCGCCGCCGAGGCGGCGAAGGCGCAATGAAGGTGAAGAGGTGATCAAAGGCCGATAGGTGCGAAAGTCGGCTGTGGGCCATTCAGGGCATGCAGGAATACCGGGGCACGGCGGAGAATGGATTGGCCGTGCGTATTACCTGTGTGTCCTGTGTGTGTACTGTGGGACAGGGGGACAGGAGGGTCACGTGAAATGGCCCAGGCCGACCGGGATCTCGAGCTTTCGGAAGTACGCAGGCGCGCAAAGGAGAGGATGGACGGCATCTGCCGGGTGTGCCGGGTGTGCGACGGCAGGGTATGCGCCGGGGAGGTCCCGGGAATGGGCGGGATCGGCAGCGACCGCCTCGCAGTGAAGGATGGGCGCGTGACGCTCCATCTCCGCCCTGTGGAGACCCTCATCTGGCTCGCCCGTCACGATATCTCCACGATGTCCCCTTCGGATGGACCCAGCGTGAGCTGGAGCGCGCCGTAGTCCGAGGGGAGGGGCGCGTTCCGGCGCCAGGACCAGGCGCAGCGCCGAGCGTCCTCCGCCGGGATGGCGATCCGGACCGCCTGCTCCGACGGCTCGTGGTTCACAACCACGAAGGCCTTCCGTTCTGGCGACGCGAACTCCCTGACCTCCACGGCGGGGCTGTGCTGTTGCTGTATGCCCTGAATGCCGCCGAGGCGCGCCACGTGCGCATAGATGTCGTGATATGGGTCCTGTCCTGCCTCGAAGGCATACGGGGTCATGGCGAGGTAGAGCTCGAGTGGAAACGCCACAAACACCGTCTTCCCGCGCCCGTATTCGTATGTGATGAGGCTCCTGCGAAGCTCGCGATCACTTGGCGCACCGTCGGTTCCTCGGCCGACAATGTTCAGGTGTTTTCTCCCGAGGAGGGCAGGCGCGGGCCTCGGCACCGGACCCGACACGGCGATGCGTTCCCGTCCGCCGCCATGTTCAGGCCCCGGCGCCTCCCGTGCGGGCGGCGGCGCGCCCGCGGCCATCGCCCCGGGCATTTCCACGGTCCACGTGTCCTCCCGTGGAAGGCTCGAGCCGATGATGCTTGCGCCGAAGAGATCCTCCATCCCGTCCACGGCGAGGCCGTCGTACGAGCAGTAAAGCGTCCCGCCGGACTCCACGAACGCCCTTAGCGCCGCGAAGTCCGACACGTTCAGCGTCCCGCGCCGCGTGGCGCAGGGCACGA
>DKEX01000085.1 GCA_002452295.1 Firmicutes bacterium UBA6811
TTAGTTCTCGCCCCTCTTCCAGTAGTTGCCGGGTTGCCGGTGTTGCACTCGGGGACGGCGCCCCAAGCGGGGCGCGCTTCGCCAAAATCCGGCCCGTCTGGCTAGGCAGCCGGATATTGACACCCCTCGTGCAATCACCGGCAACCCCCTCCCAAAAGTAGGGAGCATTTCTGCACCCTCACTTAGGGGACGACTGCCTGCCGGTGGAGCGGCACCTTGCGGAAGGCCGCCCCCGCGCGGACAAGTGCTTCCGCAGGGAGAAACGCTACCTGCCGGCCGCCGGCGCAAAGCCGATCCCCGCGGCCTCTGCGATCTTGCCCGCGATCTGGGTGTTGTCCATGGTCCCAGAGAACTTGTCCGCGCCCGGGCCGAACGCGTACAGCGGGACCGGGTTGCCGGTGTGGCCGCCGGTAGGGCTCTTGAGCTGGACCTGTGGCGACACTATCCCCATGTTCAGCCGTGCCGCCAGGACCGCACCCACTGCGTACCCCACTTTGTACGACGCCTCGCTGCTCATCGACTGGACAAGCTGGACTTCGTCGTCGCGGAGGTCCTTTACCCCCGCGAACTCCTCGAACACCTTGCGGATGCTCTCGGGGGTGAACTTGCCGTCGGCGCCCTTCTCGAGCTTCAGGGCCATGAACTCCGGCGACACCTTGATGGCGCGCAGGAGGTCGTAGTCGAGAGGCTCCGTGACGGAGAATCCCATGGTGTCGTGGTCCGCCGTGACTATCACAAGCGCATCGCCGGACGCCTTCGCGAACTCGTACAAGAGCCCGACGGCGCGCGCGAAGTCGTCTGTCTCCGCCACCACGCCCGCTGCGTCGCCGGCGTGCGCGGCGTGGTCGATGCGCGAGCCCTCAACCATGAGGAAGAACCCGTCCTTCGCGCCCTTTAAGACCTCCAGGGCCTTCGCGGTCATGTCGGCAAGCGATGGCTCGGCGGTCCCGAGGTAGGCGCGGTCCTTCTGGTAGTTCATGTACGACTTGTGGAAAAGGCCGAGCACCCTGGCGCCTTTCGCGGCTGCAAGCTCGTCCTTCGTTGTCGCGACGGCGTAGCCCTTGGTCGCCGCCTCGGCCATGATATCACGGCCGTCCTTGCGCTTGCCGTCGCCCTTGCCGGACGGCAGGTACTGGTCGCGCCCGCCGCCGAGGAGCACGTCGATTCCTGCATCAAAGAGCTGGCCCGCGATCTCCTCGGAGCCGCCGCGCGTGCCCCAGTGCGCGCCGAAGGCGGCCGGGGTCGCGTCGTAGATGGTGTTCGTGGCCACGAGTCCCGTGGCCTTGCCGGCCTTCTGCATGGCCTCGAGGATGGTGGGGAGCACGGTGCCGTCGGGGAGGACGGAGATCATGCCGTTGTTGGTCTTGTGGCCGGTGGCGATGGCCGTGGCCGCCGCAGCGGAGTCGGTCACCAGGTTATCAAGGGCATACGTGGTGACGATGGCGGCGTTCGGAAACGTCTCGAACACGAACTTGCCCTCCGGCCCGAGGAGCACGTTTCTCGCAAGCTGCAGTGCGCCGAAGCCCATCCCGTCGCCGATGCACAGAACGACGTTCCTGGCACGCGCCGCAGGCCCGGACCCCGCAGCCGACCCCGAGGCGGCGAGGGCAACGGAGCTGAGCAGCACAACCAGCATCACCGTCACGAGCAACCGCACGAGACCACGTTTTCTCACGGGGAGACACCTCCTGTCAGTCTTGTACCGCCGCTGCTTGGTAGACTGGCGGCGCATTGGAGAACATTCGCCACGCATGGCCGCGTTCCTTCAGAATACGGCACAGGGCGAGCAGAAGACAGCGTAGGACGAACAGAAGACGGCATAGGACGAGCGGAAGACGGCAGAGGACCAGCAAGACGGCGCGGCAGAGGAAAAGACCGCTCCGGACAGGAATTTCGGACCTGGTTGTCCAAGTAAGAGAAAGCGCCGCAGACCGCTGACGCAGATTGGCTGCCACGGAATCAGACCGGACCCATTCAATTCGAAAGGAGTACATGGCATGGCAACTGATAAGCCGGGCGCGGAATCTCCACCTACAACCTACAGGATACTCGAATCGTCTGAGCTGCACAGGATGGCTGAGCTTCACCACGCCGTGTGCGTGATGGGCATGGAACGGACGGCCCGGCGGTACGCTCTCCCGCATCGCGGCGAACTGGAACGACCTCTTCGTGGCGGTGGGACAGCCAGGCGGGATGGGACGAGAGGAGCGGATCGGATGTGGACGGGTCAATGTACGGGTACATGAAAGTCGGGATCATCCACTTCATGGCCTATCCCCAGGTGATGCGGGGTGAGGGGCCGATCCTGGAGACGCTGGCGAGGATTGCTGAGGACGATTACTTCAGCGCGGTCGAAGTCACCTGGATGAAGGACCCGGAGGTGCGCAGGCAGGCACGGGACCTGCTCGAGGCGGCGCACATGACTGTGGCGTACGGTGGACAACCGAGGACGCTCACCACAGGCCTCGACCCGAACTCGCTGGACGACGGGGAGCGGGCGAAGGCGGTCGCCACGCTCAAGGAGGGCATCGACGAGGCGTACGAGCTTGGCGCGGTGGGGTTCGCTTTCCTCGCGGGCAAGTATCCCGGCGAGGAGAAAGAGGTGGCCGCGTGCCAGGCGCTCGAGGACTCCATCCGGCAGCTATGCGCGCACGCGAAGGCGCGGGGCGGCATGCCGGTGGTGCTCGAGATCTTCGACCGCAACATCGAGAAGAAGTCGCTTGTCGGTCCGAATGACATCGCCCTCAGGATTATCCAAAATGTGAGGAAGGAGTATGATGATTGTGGCCTCCTGGTGGACCTGAGCCACCTGCCGCTCCTCGGCCAGACGCCGGAGGAAGCGCTCATTCCGGTGAAGGACTACCTCATGCACGTCCACATCGGGAATGCCGTGGTGGCGGACAGGTCTCATCCGGCGTACGGCGACGCCCACCCGCGGTTCGGTATCAGGGGCGGGGCGAATGATGCCAGGGAGCTTGCCCATTTCCTCCGGGTGCTGTTCGACATCGGCTACCTCGGAGGAGACGAGCACAGGGTAGTTAGCTTCGAGGTGAAGCCGCTGCAGGGCGAGAAGCCTGAGATAGTGATCGCCAACGCAAAGCGCACGCTGAACGAGGCATGGGCAAGGCTCGGGGTCGCAGGCTGATCCAGCCGGGCGGCGCCGTCGGTGTCTGGCTACGGGCGTGGCCGCGCGGAAATGGGGGAGGACTCATGCAAGACGAGGTAGCAGTGAGGGTTCAGGACCTCGTAGTACAGTACGGGTCCACGGTCGCCGTGAACGGGCTTTCGTTCAAGGTGAGGCGCGGCGAGATATACGGGCTTCTCGGCCCGAACGGCGCAGGCAAGAGCAGCACCATCAAGACGCTCGTGGGGCTTGTCGAGCCGAAGGCTGGGGAGGTGGAGGTGTTCGGGCGTTCCCGTGAGGATGAGATGGCCGTCAAGAGCCTCATAGGATACGTGCCGGAAGACGTCCTTCTTTTCGACTCCCTGACGCCAAGGGAGTTCCTGGAGTTCGTCGCATCTGTGCGGCGCCTGGCGGCCGACGAGGTAAATGGCAGGGTCGCGCAGATGGCGAGGGCGTTCAGGATGGAGGCGTACTTCGATTCACCCATTGCCACGCTTTCGCTGGGGACCAAGCGAAAGGTCGCCGTGATGGGGGCGCTCCTGCACGATCCGCCGCTCCTGATCCTGGATGAGCCGTTGAACGGGCTCGATGCGCGCACGTCGCGTATCCTCAAGGAGCTTGTCAGCCTTCACGTGCGCAAAGGCGGTGCGGCCATCTTCTGTACGCACGTCATGGAAGTGGCGGAGCGCCTGTGTACGCGAGTAGGTATCGTGAACCACGGCCGGATGGTGGGGGAAGGGACCATTGAGGAACTGCGGGCGCTTGTCCACGCTGATGAATCGCTCGAGAACATCTTCCTCAAGGTGACCGCCGAGGAGGCGGGCATCGAGGAGACCATAAAGGCGCTGGAGGGTGAGGGCAATGGGGAGAACGGCACGAACGGCGAGAACGCTCGCTGACCTCTGGCGCATATCGGCGCTTGTTTACAGGGAGGCGATGTTTCAGAGCTTTTACGTTCTGAAACGCGGTGGCCATCTCCCTGAGACGAAGTCGCCCGGCCAGTTCAAGAAGTTCATGAACCAGAGCGTCTGGGTGATGAAGGGGCTCATCGGCGTCTTCCTGGGCGGCACGGCGGTGGGCGCGGCCTTCGGGGCGGCGAACGCCTCCTTCCCCGGCGTGAGCCCGGCGGCCGGCATGGCCGTCGTTGCCGGCATGTTCATCTTTGCTGTGGTGTTCATCATCACCGTCATGGCCCTGGACATGGTGACGGGGTTCGTCTCGGCGAAAGCCGTGCAGACGCTGGTGCTGCTGCCGCTCACCCGGAAGGAGGTCGCCACCGCCAGCCTTCTCGGATTCCTTCGGATCTTTGACGCCCCGCTCATCGTGGGGCTGGTGGCGTTCGCCGTCTCGCATCTCGTTCTCACGCGCTCCGCCGCCGGGGCGCTCGCTTACCTCGTGGGCGTTGCGACGGCAGAGGCGTTCGCGGTGATCCTCGCGCTGGCGCTCGCCGAGCTCTTCTACACGAAGGTGATCAACCAGACAGGCTCGGGACTAAAGAGTGTGGCCAGGGTGCTGTATCTCATCTTCTCCATCATGCCTGGTATCGGCATGTTCTTGCTCTTCAACTACCAGGCCAGCCTGGGAAAGGCGATCCTTGGCGCCATCGCCGCCAACCCCAGCCTTGCCGATGTGTTGCGGCTGGTCTATCCGACGTCCTTCGGGTTCCTCGTTGCGGCCGCAACCGGTGCACCCGGCGCGACACGCGCGATGCTCATGGCCTCGGGGCTGGCCTCGGCCGCTTACGTCGGGCTTGCAGCCTGGGGCCTCGCGTGGACCGGCTCGCGGCTCAGGGCACGGGCGCTGGGTGGGGTCGTCGGCACGGGCGGCGGGGCGCAGACGGTTGCGAGGGACTTCAGGGTGAGGCCGGTGGCGCCGTGGCTCGGCGTCCTCATCAAAGACATGCGCCTCGTGTTCAGGTCGCCCTCCGAGGCAGCTCTCCTGCTCATGCCCGCCGGAGCGGTTGTTCCGTGGGCTATCGCGATGGGGTCCCGGGGGCGGCTCGCGATGAGCGCCCCGTTCCTGGTGGGGTTCGTCGGTTTCCTCGCGGTCACAGCGATGCCCGCGCTGTTCAACGTGGAGGCGGTGGGACAGGCTTATGTCAGAACCCTTCCCGTGAAACCCAAGTGGAGTCTCAGCGCGAAGGCCGCCGTGGCGAGCACGACCTACGTCGTGTCCGTCATCGTCCTGCTGGTGGTGGCCGCTCTCACCGGGCGGGCCGAAACGGGTGCGCTGGTGGCGCTCGGCGGATCTGGGGTGCTGCCCACGGCCGCAGCCTCGCTCGTGACCGGGTCGGTGCTGTCGGCGCGGTGGTCGCGCCTCGGTGGCGGCGGGGGGAGGGTGAGCCCGTTCATGTCCCCCGGGAGCTATCTCAGGGCGCTCGCGGCCGGCGGCCTGGTGGTGGCGCTGCCGCACATCGCCGCAGGCATCGGATCGGCGATGTGCGGCTTTGCACATCTGCCGACGTACTTCACTGTCGGCCTCCTGGAACTCACGATGGTTGCCGCTGCAGTGCTCTCAGAACGGCCCGCAAGCTAGAGGCCGCCCGGGGAGAAGGCGCGGGGGAACCAGCGCTGAAGACGTCCCGCCCGTTTTCGTCCGCTGATGGTGCCTGGGAAACCCCGGCTTGAGGGCTCGCCCGGGAATGTCGCCAGTGCGCAGGCAGTCCCATCGACCGACGGCGACGGGCGCAGGCTGGCATGGACGAGCATTGCTGTGTTGCTGAGTGTTCGCTTTCTGGTTGCAGGAGTGCCGCAAATCCATTAGAGTGAAGGTGTAGGCGCAGCGGCGCCTATCGGCGATAACCGGCTAGGTCTGAGAAGGGGGTGAATGCCCGCCGTTTCCCGCATGGCGCATGGCGCATGGCCCACGGCGTGGGGTGGGGTGGGGCGGCGGGCAGCAGGCATATGACGCGGGCTGAACTTGCAGAACTGCTCGCAAACGGGGAGAACTCAGCTGTCGAGTTCAAGGAGGAGAGCGTGCACCCGGGCGCCCTTGCGGAGGAAGTGGTTGCCTTTGCCAACATGTCGGGGGGTGTCATCCTGTTGGGAGTCTGCGATGACGGCACGGTCAGCGGTGTCTCCCGACCCGACATCGAAGAGTGGGTAATGAACATCTGCAGCCACAATGTGGTGCCGGAGATCATTCCTGAGTTCTACCGGGTTGTGACCGAGAGCGGTAGGGTCGTCGTGGCGCTGCGTATTCCGCGAGGCACTAATAAGCCCTACCGCACCAACCAGGGAAAGTACCTGGTGCGCGTGGGGACCACCAAGCGCATTGTAAGCCAGATGGAGCTCGCACGGCTTTTCCAGGCGTCCGGTATGCTGCACTTCGACATTGCACCTGTGCCCACCGCCTCCTTCGATGATCTGGACATGGATAAGATACAGGCTTACTTCATGCGCCTTCACAAGCTGGACGTCGCTGCCCAACCCGAACGGGCGAGGTTGAACATTCTGGTCAACGCTGACATAGTCCGCTGGCTGGAGGGGGAAGACAGGCACGTCCCGACAGTCGGAGGCCTCCTCTTGTTCGGGAAGCGACCAGAAGACCGGCTTCCGGCATCTGGAGTAACATTCGCCCGTTTCGATGGAGTCAAAGTGACGGACCCGCTCATCGACAAGCGGCAGATCGGAGGCACTCTGCCGGAGGTCGTCGAGGCCACAGTGGCTGCCCTCGAAGCCCACTTGCCGCGGGTGATGGGGCTCAACGGGCTACTCAGAGTCGCCGGCTTGCCGTATCCCAGAGAGGTGCTGCGCGAGGCCTTCGTCAACGCTGTTGTCCACAGGGACTACAGCATCGGTGGCTCGAAAGTCCGCGTGTTCCTCTTCTCAGACCGCATCGAGGTTCGAAGCCCGGGCCGACTGCCGAACACCGTCACGGTGGACAAGATGAAGGTCGGGACGTCGTTCGCCCGGAACCCGATGCTCCTGCGTTACATGGAGAACCTTGATTACGTGGACCGTCTCGGCCTCGGCGTCCCGATGATCATCGACCGGATGCTCGAGGTATCCGGCCGCGAACCCGCTCTCATTGAGACAGGGGATGAGTTCTGGCTGGTGCTATATGGTCCCTGACTTTCGAGCTTTCGAGCTTTCGAGACGTTTGCTGTCTCGTGGGTCGTGCTCCCTGAGTGAGACTACCGATTCAGCTCGAGGCGCGCTTCGGGACCCATTCCCGGATTTGATCTCATCCGCAGCGGGCTTCCTGGTCTCAGCCCTGTGCTGCGAGTCGCGGGCGGTCGGGTATGTGGATTTTGTTAGACAGGCGCCGTAGGTGTCCAGGCAGGAGGGCGTGATCTTGAATGCTGCAACAAGAGCAGCTCGCGATGTTCGAGGGCTCCGCTATGTCTTCCAATGAGGATTCCAATTGCCTGCGAGCTGACGGGGCACCGAATCCGTTGCTAATCGAGACCGCATTGCCTTCCCGGACTATCAGTGTTCAAGGAACGGCAGAGCGCTATTCCCACGGTAAGACGCCCCATAGCATGCATGTCTGGTGGGCAAGGCGGCCTCTCAGCTCCATGCGTGCCCTCGTGTTTGCCTCGTTGGCGAGGGTTGCCAGCGATGAGGATCTACAAGAGTCCTTCGATCTCTGTACAGCATTGGCCCGCTTTCAGCCTCTTCCTTTAGGGGCGATCAAGCGCGCGCGACAAGTGCTTGGGGACGGTCGCGTCGTCCTTGATCTCTTTGGTGGAGGTGGTAGCATCGCATTTGAGGCGGCTCGTCTGGGATGCAAGGCCATCTCTGTAGAATTGAACCCGCTTGCAGTGTTCGTCCAGCGGACTCTTCTGAACTACAGCCAGAGCGCCGAGGAGTTGCCCCGCAAGGTCAGCCGGTACGGTCTGCGGGCGTTGAACCGACTGTACTCCGACACGGCGCCGCTCTTTCCGTATCGGTCGAGTGGAGGCGAGACTGTGGCCTATTTCTGGGCCCGGGGCGCTCGATGTCCGAATCAGGAGTGTGCCGCTGTCTTGCCAGTGACGCCGACGATTCTGCTAAGGTCGCGGAATGGGTCGCGCACTTGCGCTGTGTTCGCCGCAGCCAAAGATGAAGGTTGCTTCGAGATTCGGACATCGAAGGCAGAACGGTCGCGTTACCCCGACAAAGCGGACCGGCTTGCGCGCTGCCCGTTTTGCGGTCGAATACTTGAGAAAGACGACCTTCGCCTGAGAAACGGTACCTTCTCGTATATACCAGCGGCAAGGTGTGTTGTGGGGAGAGAGGGCAAGTTCTATGCTCCGTACCGGGGCGAGGATCTGCCCCTCGATACACTCATTGAGCAGGAGTTGTCTGCGATAGGAGGCGTGCTGCCTTCCACAGAGCTGCCGCGGTGGTCTGGAATTACGAATCCCACCGTATACGGGATCGTGAAGCACCGGGATCTCTTTAGCCCGAGACAACTTCTCGTTCTTCTGGCCCTCATACGGAACCTACGCGTCCTGTATCGGGAAATCGCTGCGGAAGATGGGCTTGAAACGGCGAAGTCTGTCGTTGCCTGCCTATCTGGACTGATAGACCAACTGGTGGACTGGAATTCCTCGTTCAGTATCTGGTTGGCTACAAACGAGCAAGTGGGCCGCTCCCTTGCCGGTCCTGGAATGCCCATGCAATGGACATTCGCTGAGATAGACCCTTGCAGTCGAGGCCCCGCGAATCTGTGGGACAAGCTGGAACGTATTGTGCACGCCTGTGAACTCATACCGCGATTCGTTGATGAGCCGATTGTCTTGTCTGGTACTGCCACGAGACCCGACCTGCCCGACTCGTCTGTTGATGCGATTGTCACGGACCCACCGTACGCCGATAATATGTACTACTCGGTTCTGTCTGACTGTATCTACACGTGGAAACGGCTTTGCCTGCACGATGTGTTTCCCGAGGACTTCGCTTTGCCGGAGGCACCCACGGAGGAGGAGATCGTCGCCTCAGCACGTCGACAGGGTGATTCAGACCGTGCCATGGAGTTTTACTCCAACAGTCTAAGGGCTGCTCTTGCTGAGGGATACCGGGTGTTGAAGCCGAAAGGAATTCTGAGTCTGATCTTCACGCATAGCACTCTTGATGGTTGGAGTGCTGTCTTCTCTGCAGTTATCGGCGCTGGGTTTGCTATCGCGGCCTGCTGGCCATTCTGCATAGAGAGGAAGGCTCGGCCTCGAGGGCTCACAAATGGCGCGGTACATGCTTCTGCCGTGATAGTGGCCGTCAAGGCAGATGCTGGTGACATGCGGTGGTCGCCTGACGAAAGTGAGCTGGACGCCGGGCTTTCCGCCCTGCGCACTGTTCTTCAAGAAGACGGATGGTCTCCAATGGAGATCGGGCTTGCGCTGTTCGTGCAGCGCACGGGTTGGGAACTCCGAAAGAACGTTGGCACTGGGAAACCGCGTGATAGCACAGAGGTGCGCGATATAGTTGAAGCCTGCTATGAGCGCACACGGGAGACCATCCCTGGATTTCGTCTCAAGTCCCGCAGGTCCCTCTGAAAGGAGATCCGATACAATGACCGAGGATACCACGTCCATAGTCATGGGAGTCTGCAAGGCGGGCGGGAGCTTCCCCCAGAAGATCAACAGGTTGTATGAGAGGCTGAAACCATGGGATGTAGACACCGTCACGTCTCGGCTTCGCTCCGCAGGAGTGATCCCCGAGATGTACGCGCACGATTCATCGGAAGAGAAGGTCTATGCGAAATACTGCGACATCGTTGTTTCAGAGGCATTCAGAGCAATAGGGTTTCAGTCAGACGTGAGCAACGTGCGCAGTAACGCCGCGGACCTGTACGTCGATGGCGCGGGTTACTCAGCAATATGTGATGTGAAGTCCTTTCGACTGAGCCGCACCGCCCTCAACCCGAAGGACTACAAGATCGAGGCCGTCGACAGGTGGCGCAGGAATCAGGAAGCGGACCACGCATTCCTCGTGGCTCCGCACACACAGTTTCCCAGTGGCATCAGCCGGTTATATGACGAGGCAATCCGGTACAACGTGACGCTCCTCCCCTTTGCTCATGTGGAGTTCCTGGTGAGGACGGCGAACTCAGCAGGTCAGCGACCGGATTTGCGGTTGATCTGGCAAGTAGCCAAGGCCATCGAGGACCCCGCTGAGGTGCGAGGTCCATCCTATTGGAAAGCGGTAGATGCCGCTGTCGTGCGGGCGTCGGGAGGCAGCGAGAGTGCTCTCGAAGAATCGAAGCATAGGTATGAGGATGAATTCCGGAATCAGGCCCGCCTGCAGGTGAAGTACTGGGAGGACCGTCTTCAGGAGATCCGTAACATGCCCAGAGAGCAACTGGTTGAGAGCCTCGTCCGCGCCGAGGGTATTGAAAGCAAAATCCAGACGATACGGCAGTACCTGAAATGACCTGATGGCAGGCTACTCTCTTCAGGAGTCTTCTCGTGTCAGGCTCTCTGTCCGCAGGCCGGACACGATCTCCATGGTGTCCCTGGCGATCACGAGTTCCTCGTTGGTGGGCACGACGAGGACCCTGACCGCTGACCCCTCTGCCGAGATATCAGCCTCCTTGCCCCTGACGTCGTTCTTTGCCGGGTCGATCCTGACCCCCAGGAACGAAAGCCCTTCGCACACGCGCTGTCGCAGGCGCGGCGAGTTCTCGCCGATGCCGGCCGTGAAAATGATGAGGTCCACGCCGTCCATAGCGGCCGCGTAGGCGCCGATGTACTTGCGGGTGCGGTACTCGTAGACGTCGAAGGCGTCCTTTGCGCGGGGGTTGCCCTGCTCCATCGCGGCCTCGATCTCGCGCATGTCGCTGCTCAGGCCGGAAAGCCCGACAAGGCCGCTGTGCTTGTTCAGCATGGCGTTGGCCTCGACCAGCGTCAGCTCCTCGCGGTCCATCACGAAGAGTATCACGCCAGGATCCACGTCGCCGCTGCGCGTGCCCATCATGAGGCCCTCGAGTGGTGTGAACCCCATGCTCGTGTCGATGGACTTCCCGCCCTTTATCGCGGCGATGCTCGCCCCGTTGCCCAGGTGGCAGCTGATGATCTTGAGGTCCTCCAGCGGCCGTCCGAGGATCTCCGACGCCCGCCCTGCGACGTACCTGTGGGACGTCCCATGGAACCCGTACCGCCGCACTTTGTGGCGCTGGTATAGCACGTACGGCACGGGATACAGGAACGCGCGTCTCGGCATCGTCGAGTGGAACGACGTATCGAACACGGCCACCTGGGGCACGCCAGGCATGAGCCCCTCGGCGGCGGCGATGCCCGTGAGGTTCGGCGGGTTGTGGAGGGGAGCAAGGTCGATGCAGTCGTGCAGCGCCTTCTTGACCTCGTCAGTTATCAGCACGGACCCTGTGAACGCCTCGCCACCGTGGACCACCCGGTGCCCGACGGCGCCGATCTCGCTCACGTCGCGGATGACGCCGTGCTCCGGATGCGTAAGCACGACAAGGACCTTGCTGATGGCGGTGGTGTGGTCGAGGATGGCTCCCATTTGCTTCACGGGCTGGCGGCCCTCGGGCCGGTGCGTCAGAATTGCGTCGTCCGAGCCGATGCGTTCCACAAGCCCCTTCGCCATCACCGATTCGTCATCCATGTCGAAAAGCTGATACTTTACCGACGAACTCCCGCAGTTAAGAACGAATACCTTCATCACGCTGCCTCCTGCACGGTGTCCCGATGTGATGCCGTCCCGGTGACCGCCACTGGCGCGCCGCATGCCTGCCACCTGCGCCGCAATGTCGGATACGCCTACTCAATGAGGTTTCCTTCCCCGTCATACTTGAAGAAGCCCTGCCCGGTCTTGACCCCGAGGTGCCCCGCGCGCACCAGCTTGCGCAAAAGCGGGCACGGCCTGAACTTGAGGTCCCCGAGGTCGCGGAAGAGGCGCTCCATGAAAGCGAGCACCGTGTCGAGGCCCATGCGGTCCGCAAGCTCGAGAGGCCCCTTCCCGAGGTCAAAGCCGAGCTTCATCGCCGTATCGATGCCCCTCGCCGACGCCACGCCTTCCATAAGGGCGTACATGGCTTCGTTCAGGAGCGGGACGATGATCCTCGTCGTGACGAAGCCGGGCGACTCGTACACCTCGACGCCCGTCTTATCCAGGCTCGCCACGAACTTGCTGGCGATGGCGAAGGTTTCGTCGGATGTCTTGAGGCCCCGGACGATCTCCACCAGCTTGATGCGGGTCACGGGGTTCAGGAAGTGAAGGCCGATGACCTCGTCAGGCCTGCCGGTGGCTGCCGCAAGCTCGGTTATGCTGAGCGTCGATGTGTTCGTCGCGAACACTACATCGTCGGCGCAGAGCTTGTCGAGGGTTCGGAAGATCTCCTTCTTGGCTTCGGGGTCCTCGACGACCGCCTCGATCACGAGGTCAACCGGGGTGATGTTGATGAGCTGCGATGTGGGCCGGATGCGGTTCAGAGTGATCTTCTTCTCGGCCTCGGTGATGGCCCATTTCTCCAGCTTCCTGTTGAGGCTGAGCTCGATTCGGCCCCGGGCCTCCTCGATGAGATCTTCGTCGCGGTCGACAAGGATCACGTCGTATCCCTTCTCCGCGACGCTCTCCGCGATGCCGCACCCCATTGTTCCAGCGCCTACAATGCCGATTCTCCGGATCTCCACAGCCCGATGACCTCCCCGGTACATTCTCTCCCTGGGGCCCAAAACCCTCCTACATTTTAGCCCTGCAGACCTGGCCGGTCAACCTCTGGCGCCGCGAACTTGTCGTCGCGAACTTCGGTCCACCCGACTTTCGCGCCCGGTGCGTTGCTCGAAAGCTATCGCAGCTCCCGGCCGTGTGGCGGTCTTTGCGGTGATTGACACCGCCACGGGCCTGACATATAATGCTCCACAGGGGCCATGACGTGCGGATGCAGCCGCCGCCTTCCCGCGCCTGGCGGGGAGACCTCAGTGCGTTCGTGCGTCCAGGATTGGGGTCTGCCATCAGGCGACCGCGACGTCCGAGTCGGCCGCCCCGGTATCCCGGGAGGAGAGACATGTCCAATACCAGCATCGCCTGGCTGCCGCGCCAGGTCATCATGTCCACTACCGGCCAGATCTGCACCACCACCAGAGAACTCCTGTCGAGCCACCTGTTCAGGGAGGTCGTCCATAGTTTCATCGCCTGGCTCCGTCGCAAGGACTCGCCGCTTCTTGCGCTCTTCGCGGCGGCAGCGAGAGGATCTGATTCCGACGGGGCGTCGGCTGGGCACGCATACAGCGAGCCAGACGAGGACACCCTCGTCTCCCTGCTGCAGGCCCTCGGCGCTTTCCCTCTCGAGCAGGCTGCCTGGAGCGTGCCCGGCTCGGAGCCGCTCGCGCGCGACCCCCGCCTTTTGCACGAGTTCGTGGAGGCGCTGTACGACTACTGGCGCCGCTTCAATCGCTTCATCATCTGTTACTCCGAGAGCGGCGTGAGCGCGAGCGCGGGCTTCGATGCGAGGCCGTATCGCACCTTCAACGACACGGTGGAGCAGTTGACGCACGTGGTGAGGGCCGCGTACCGCGATGTATGCGAGAACATCACCGGCGACCACCCTCGCATCTACCGGCAGGTCGCTGCCGGCGCCCAGGTGGGCCTGATCGCCGTCCCCAAGAGCTGGCCCTGTCCCGATACGTACAGGGGGCTTGGTGGAATACGCTTCATCCGGCAGGTGCTGATCGATCCCCCGCTCATCATGGACCCACCGATGAACAAGCGGACCGGCGAGTTCACGAAGGTCGAGGAGAACCCGTTGGATGCACTCGCCCTGGAGCCCGAGGAATGGCTCTGTTACCCCGCACAGGTCGGGCCGGTCGTGGTGTTCGTATACTTTCACCAGAAGTTCATGGGCCTTGGCTGCTCGCTCGCGAACCTCTTTGAACTTGCCACCGACGAGCAGATCAGGCGGGGGCCGGACGCCATATACGTTTTCGGAGTGGCGCCCGAGGCCATGACGAGGTTCGGGGACCTCCCCACGGTGTTCCATGAGGACCATGTGAATAACCTGCTGGTTGCTGCCGTTCCGGGTGAGGACAGGTTCGGGTATTTTGGCTACCTCAAGAAGATGATCCTCACCCTTCACAACATCCTCGTGATGAAGAGACTCGGGCGCATGCCTTTCCACGGGGCCATGACCAGGATCGTGCTGAAGAGCGGTCCGGCGGCGAGCGTCGTCATTATCGGCGACACAGGAGCAGGCAAGTCCGAGTCGCTGGAGGCTTTCAGGGTCCTCGGCCAGGAGTGTATACGAGAGCTCAGAGTGGTCGCCGATGACATGGGTTCCCTCGAGATGTTCCCGGGCGGCGCCATCCGGGGTTACGGCACCGAGATCGGCGCTTTCGTGCGCCTGGACGACCTCCAGCCGGGTTACGCCTTCGACCAGGTGGACCGGGCCATCATAATGAGCCCTCACAAGACCAACGCCCGCGCCGTGATGCCTGTGACCACCATGGACGAGGTGCTGGCCGGGCACCCCATCGACTACCTTCTCTACGCCAACAACTACGAGGAGGTGGACGAGGCGCATCCGGTCATCGAGAGGCTCCGGGATGCAGGGGCGGCGCTGCGGGTCTTCCGGGAGGGCGCTGCCATGTCCAAGGGCACCACGACCTCGACCGGCCTCGTCCGCACCTACTTCGCGAACGTCTTCGGGCCGCCCCAGTACAGGGACTTGCACGAGGGTCTGGCAGGCCGCGTGTTCGCCGCGGCCTTCAAGGCGGGCGCCTTCGTGGGCCAGATCCGCACGAGGCTGGGCATTCCCGGCCGCGAGCTTTCAGGCCCCGAGGCGGCCGCAAGGGCGCTGTTCGAACTCATATCGCAGAACGCCCGGCGGCACTGACCGAGCTCACCTTGGTATCCGGCTGGAGGAGGTGCAGTTCAACACCGGACTGGAAGAATCGCCTGCCGGAGGTGCGCGACGCAGCATCCTCTCGGAGGAAGTCCTTCGCGCCAGGGAAGCTGAAGCATCCCCAAAGGATCCCGGCGGAAAGGGCTAGCCAGGGGCTAGCCCGCATCGCCTCTCCGGCGTCGGCATCCGGCGGAGGCATCCTGTTCGCACCTTGCGGAGAGGTCGTCCGAGATCGTCCAGGAATGCTGCCCCTGAAGCGCCTCCGCCCGGACGGACGAGCCGGGATTCCCGCGGCGGCATGCGTCCCTCACCGTGTGATGGCCTTGCTGAATGCGGGCACTGCTATCGCCAGGGTCACCAGCCCGAACCCCGCCAGCACGGCGATCTCGGTCGTTATGGCCCCCAGCCCGGCCCCCAGTATCATCACCTTGCGCAGGCCCTGGATGGTATAGCTGAGGGGGATCAGCCTTGAGAGCCATCTCATGATCTCGGGCATCTGCTGCACCGGGAAGAACGCGCCCGAGAGGAACATCATCGGGAAGTTCAGCGTCATGAGGATGGTCATGGCGGTCTCCTGCTCAGATGCGAACGCCGAGATTAGAATCCCCAACCCAACGAAGGAGAATATCCCGAGCACCAGCAGCAGTGCGACCAGCAACAGGCTTCCGTATACCCTGACGTGGAACAGCAGCACCGCCAGCACGAGCACCAGCGCCCCCTGGGTGAAGCCCCTCACGGACTGGGAGAACGTCTTGCCCAGGATTATCGATAGCCGGTTGATGGGCGCCACCAGGATCCCGTCGAGCGTGCCGATCTCCCGCTCACGGGCGATGGCCCCTGCAAGTCCCATCATCACCGCCATCACCACAACCATGGCCATGATCCCCGGCGCCATGAACTGGAAGTAGTTCGGCTCCCCCGCCACTATGCCTTCCTGCCTGACCACAAACGGCCTGACAGCGGCGTCCGGGTCTCCCAGAAGGGGCACGGGCGCCATCGCAGTCACGGCCCTGAGCTTTTCCTCGGCTACCTTCGTCGAGAAGGCATCCACGACTTTCTCCAGCATCGTGCCGAGCATCGCCGAGACTTGCGGGTTTGACTGGTCGGTTATGATGGTCACCTGCGCCTGCTTCCCCGACATGATGCCCTGCGTGAAACCCGCGGGGATCACGATTGCTCCGCTTATCCTGCCCTGCCTGATGAGGTCCTTCGCCTCGTCGGCGCTGGAAGCGCTGAGGAGGTTGAAGCTCTTCGTGCCTCCTATCTCAATTTGCTCCAGGCCGGCCGCAACCCGGCTGGCAGCCGCCCCGCCGCCGTCCCCGTTCACAACGGCGATTGAGACCCCATTCAGCGAGTTCTGTGACGGGAATATATAGCCTGTCATCACCATCATGAATATCGGCATGATGATAAACGAGATGAGCCTCATCCTGTCGCGGAAGAAATCGGCGAGGTCCTTCCATGCAATTTCGAAAGCGTCCTTCAATGTCTGGCGCATAGCGTCAATGCCACCTCCTGCACCTGCAAGCCGTCCACCGTCATCGGGCCACCCTTTGGGCTACTCTCTGGCGACTGTGGCCCCTTCCCGACGGCACTTTGTCCTGGACCTCATCCCGCATCTCATGGCCTGTGAGCTGCACGAAGACATCCTCGAGGGTCGGCTCGGCCATATTGACAGAAGCGAGCCTCGCGCCGGAGGAGAGAAGCCTCGCCAGGACCTGCCCTATGGTATCCCCGGGCGCACCCGGGTCCGCCCCGCCCGCCCCGCTTGCCCCGCCTGCTGTGCCCGCCACGGTCTGGACGCGCAGCCGCGTCGCGGTCTCGTGGCCGATGTGCTTCACGCTCGGCACCTCTGCAATGGCGGTTACCATGTCATCGGACAGGTTCGGGATCTCGAGGTCGATAACGGCCGTGCCGTCGCCGTTCAGCATCTTCTTGAGCTCGGATGACGTCCCGACGGCCACCATGCGACCGCGGTCGATAATGCCGATGGTGTCGCACAACGCCTCCGCCTCGTACATCTGGTGCGTCGTGAGGACGATCGTTACCCCCTGGGACCGCAGGTCCTGGATGAACTCCCGGATCGACCTGGTTGTCTGCGGGTCGAGACCCAGGGTGGGCTCGTCGAGGAACAGCACTTCGGGCATGTTGAGGAGAGCACGGGCGATGTTCACCCGCTGCTTCATCCCTGTGGAGAACGTGCCTGCCAGATGGTCGGCCCATGGCTCCATCTTGAGAGCCCGTAGCCAGTGCTCGGTGCGCTCCCGGATGATGTCGTCAGGGAGGTGGTTGAGGCGCCCGAAGAGCCTCAAGTTCTCCCGGGCTGTCAGCCGGTCGTACACGATGAGCTTCTCGGAAACAAGGCCTATCTTCCTGCGCACTTTATCCGGCTCTTTGACCAGGTCGTAGCCGCTGATTCGCGCCGTGCCGGCGGTCGGGCGCAGGAGGGTCGTGAGCATGCGAATCGTAGTGGACTTGCCCGCCCCGTTCGGTCCGAGAAAGCCGAACACGCGCCCCTTCGGCACCGCAAACGAGACGTGGTCAACCGCCACAAAGCCGCCGAACTTTCGAGTGAGGTTCTCAACTTCGATCATCACTTGTTCCGACATAGACTTGCCGCCTCCGCTCCAGTATCGAACGGGAAAACGCAACCGGCCTGCAGTAACGATATGCCTACGGCCTGCTGCCATTGCTATCGGCATCAGAGTTCCCGGAGTCGGCATCGCTTGCGCGGGCCTGCCGCTCGAGAGACACGAGCCGTTCCGACCAGGCGCTCATCATCTGTTCGAACTGGTCGGCTTTGACGAGGAACAGGCCGCCACCGTGTGCGGCGCCGAACACGAGGAGTTTGTCGCGGGTGTCAAGGGCCATGTCACGCCTGGCCTCGGCAGGTATCACAATCTGGCCCTGCCGCCCGATGGAGGCTGTCCCGTAGCACTTTACCACAGTGCTCACCTTCCAGATCTATGATACGTACGTATACTATACGAAGTACGTAATGTGCGTAAGACACCTACAATTGTACTCCACGCCCTGCGATTGTCAACGGGCCTTTTGGCGTGCTAAACTCTTTGCGGGAGGGGATGCGCGTGTACAGCAAGGTTGATGCGCGGATCGTGGAGATGCTTGCCGAAATCGTGGGACCCGAGGCTGTCGTGACCACCGAGGAGGGCATGGAGCCATACTCTCATGACGAGATGCCAGGCTGGCGGTACATGCCCGAGGTCGTTGTCAAACCACGCTCGACCGAGGAGGTTGCGCGCATCGTGCGGCTTGCGGGCGAGGCGAACGTCCCGGTCACCCCGCGCGGCCTGGGGACGGGCCTGTCGGGCGGGGCGCTCCCGGTGCACGGCGGGATCGTTGTGTCCATGGAGCGGATGAATAGCCTCGCCGAGGTGGACGAGGACAACCTCATGGCCGTCGTGGAGCCGGGCCTCGTCGTGAGTGAGCTACATAAGCAGGTGGAGGCGCGGGGCCTCTTCTACCCACCCGACCCGGCGAGCCTCGATAGCTGCAGTATCGGTGGCAACATCGCCGAGAACGCGGGTGGGCCGCGAGCAGTCAAATACGGGGTAACCCGCGACTATGTCATGGGCGTCGAGGCGGTGCTCCCTGACGGAAGCGTCGTGCGCTACGGCGGCAAGACCGTTAAGAACGTCACCGGCTATGACCTCGCGAACGTCCTCATCGGGTCCGAGGGCACGCTCGGCATCATCACCCGGGCCGTCCTGAAGCTCATCCCGCTACCTCAGCACCGGATCGACCTTCTCGTCCCGTTCCACAGTTTCCACGACGCGACGCGCACCGTGACCGAGATCATCCGCGCGAAGAGAATAGTCCCGGTGGTGCTGGAGTTCATGGACAGGGAGAGCGTAAAGGCGTGCGAGAAGTATCTTGAGAAGGAACTACCATTCAGCGACGCCGAGGCGCAGCTCATCGTGGGCCTGGACGGCAACAGGCGCGAGGACATCGACACGCAGGCGGAGACCATCGCAGAGATCTGCCTCGAGAGCGGGGCCGACGACGTGCTGGTGGCGGACAACGCGTTCCAGAAGGACCAGCTCTGGCACGCGAGGCGCATCCTCCTGGAGACGCTGAAGGCTATCAGCGAGAGGGTCGAGGTCGAGGACGTGGTGGTTCCGAGGGTGAGGATCCCGGAGCTCATCAGCGCCGTTGAGGAGATCTCGGAGCGGAGCGGCTTTCCGATAGTCAACTGGGGGCACGCAGGCGACGGGAACGTCCACGTCGGGGTGCTCAAGCGCGGCATTAGCGACGAGAAATGGAACGCCGAACTGGACCGCGTGAACGAGGCCATCTTCGAGGCGGCGCTCAGCCTTGGGGGAATGATCACAGGCGAGCATGGCATCGGCATCTTCAAGAAGCGATTCATGCCGAAGGCGGTGGACGAGCCCACCATGGCGGCCATGCGCGTCCTGAAGCGCGCCTTCGACCCTGCGGGCATCCTGAACCCGGGCAAGGTGCTGCCGTAGGCGTGCGGGGTGCTGCTTCACGTTGGCCACGTGTGGGGTTGCGTCGGAGCACTGGCCTCCGGACGGTGGGTTTGCGGCCCATCGCCGCGAGACGCGGCGACAGGGTATACCAGGTTCCAGGAGCCGTTCTCACGGTCGCCGGTAGCTGCATCCCCCTGGCACCCATTCGATCGTGCAGTCAAGAGGGGACGGAGTTCCTGGCTTCCTAACAGACCTTACACAGTTGTCCTTACGCAGTCCCTGACGGATCTCGACAGGAGGAGGACCACATGACCACAGACAAGTGTCTAGCTCTAAAGCAGCAAATCGTCGAAGCAGGGGTCCACATGATTCGGGCAGGCCTTGTGTACGGGACCGGCGGGAACATAAGCGCCAGGCTGCCGGGGATGGACTACTTCTACGTCACCCCGAGCGGTATGGCATACGAGTCCCTGAAGCCCGAGGACATTGTCGGCGTTGACTACGAGGGGAACGTGGTCGAGGGCGCGAGGCGCCCGTCCATCGAGCACATGATGCACGCGGGCATCCTTCGGGCAAGGCCCGGCGTGGGCGCGGTGGCGCATACCCACTCCACCTATGCCACGGCGGTCGCCTCGGCACGTATGCCGATCCCGCCTTTCCTCGAAACCGTGATCGCCACTAACGGCGGACGTGAGATCAAGGTGGCGGACTTCGCCCCGGCCGGGTCGCGCGAACTCGCCGAGGTCGCTGCCCGCACTCTGGGTGGCGACAGCGCCGTGCTCCTTGCGAACCACGGGGTCATCGCCGTCGGGCGCGACCTCGGCGAGGCGCTCGGCGTGTGCGAGGTTGTCGAGAAGGCCGCCACGGTGTTCCTGCTGAGCAGGATCGCCGGCGGTCCCGTGCCGATCCCGCAGGAGACGGCTGCAAGGCAGGCGGAGTTCTTCAGGGCCATGTACGGCCAGGGGCACCATCGGTAAGAGGGCACGACCACGGGGGCTACCGCCCGCCACCCAGCCACCCAGCCAACGACCGCTGGCGGCCGAGCGGCTGACTCTCTGGCAGTCGCGGTCAATGCCCCGTCGGCTCAGGCGTCAGGACGGCCGATCGCAGGACGGCAGGTCTGTCGAGGCGACGAGACGGCGCCAAGCTGCAGCTCACCCTGCTGGCACGCTGGCGCAACTTGGACGAGCCCCGCTCTCAGATGCCAGGATGAGTGTGAGATGCGCGAAGTGCTGCGCGGAGCCTGGGACCTGCCAGCCCGGCGATGCAAGCTTTCAAGAGATCGCCCGGGATGAATGGTAGGG
Organism: Firmicutes bacterium UBA6811; assembly: GCA_002452295.1. Taxonomy (GTDB): domain Bacteria; phylum Bacillota; class SHA-98; order UBA4971; family UBA4971; genus UBA6256. The sequence continues at coordinate 20,664 of DKEX01000085.1, forward strand.
CTCCCGCAATGATTGCCTTACCAAGCGGCAATCGTGTGGTGAGTGAGAGCTGGAGGATGCCGAGAACGTAGACGACGACCACTCCCCCTACCACGCAAGCGAGGACCGAAAGGCCGGTTCCAGGTGGTTTGGCGTTCGCTCGCTTCTGCGCCATAAGACCGATGACATAGGCACCCGCAGCGAAACCCCAGAGATATCCGCCGGTGGGTCCTGCCAGCACTCCGAGGCCCGAGGCGTTTCCTGCGAAGATCGGCATCCCTGCGGCGCCCAGGAGCACGTAAAGCAACTGACTCAACGCCCCTTCCCTGGGGCCAAGCAGCAAGCCCGCGAGCATGGCGCCGAACGATTGCGCTGTCACGGGAACGGGGCTGAACGGTAAGGGTATTGACACGAATGCCAGCACGCCAGTGATCGTGGCGAACAGCGCTATCCTTGTCAACGAATATACATTAGTCTTCTCCATTTTATTAGTTTGCTCCATTGTGCCGTGTTCAAGCATTGTGGAGTGTGCCAACATCTGTGGCGCTGGCATTCTGAGAGAGGACCTTGACCATCCGGTGCAGCCCTCCGATTCCACAGCGGCGGGCTTCTCCCTGCAGGATGTGGGTGTTGACGTGCCTGTAACCGAGGCGCTCGTATAGCCTACGAGCGTCGACATTGCTTAGCTCGACATCCAGCGAGCATTTGGTAAGTCCGGCGGCCTTGGCTCTTTCCTCCGCGGCGGCGAGGAGCTTCATGCCGATGCCGCGTCTCTGCCATGCGGGAAGCACCGCAACGTGCTCTATGTAGAACTCACCCGGCCCGGGGTTGGGAATCGCGAAGAGGAGCGGGCCTGAGTGCAGGGCAAGGCGGAATGCCCCGCGTAACCCATATACGAACGGTGCCTGAAGGGCCATGTTGAAGTTCAGCCGTCTTATCCTGCGGCTTTCATACCCGAGGAGCAGACCCACAACTCTGTCTTTCTCCTCGGCTACCATCGCGAACTGGTAGCTGAACCGGTTCGCGTCCCTAATGAAGAAGGCTCTCAGCACCCTGCGTGCCTGGTCCGAGCCCCCGAGGCCGAAGATGGTATCAGCCACGCGCTCCGAGGGGAAAGACAGCCTCATGAGGGCCGCGCCGATGGGAGCGTCGTCAGGCCGCGCGTTCCGTATGTGGACATCGGTTGCCATTTCGCATCACCTCATATGGTGGATGGGTTGGGTTTCCAGCCATCGACCCTGCATTCGAATCCTGCTTCGAAATGGCACGACCGGCGCGGCTAACATGGGTGCGGCTGTGGTCCGGGGGCACGTGTGAATGAATGGCGCCCGCATGCTCTACAAGTTTACATTCTCTGCCGGTGCGGTCGTTTCCTGCTTCTTTGGACGTGCGGGCCTGATTTCGGAGGACGACCGTTGCGTGAGGTGCCGGCGCGATGCTGCCCGGGATACACCTGCCCGTGGACAGGGGGGTATCGCCGGGCTTTGGCTCGTGAATTGCACGCAGCACTGACATCGCTATGCAGGGTAACACCCGCCTGGGCCGGTGGGCCGGTGTACGAAGGATCTACCCGGCGCTTGTTGAAATTGTACTATGCCTAGCGACCGCGCCGTCTCGGTGGGGTGTCGCGACCGCACTGAGGCACCTGCGCGGCCGATCTTAGTCGCAACACCGCTTTGTTCGGAGAGTCCGTACAGGAGGGATTTGCGGATGGAAGGGTATCCGGCCATTGAGACGCAGGGTCGAACGCTCATGGGCCCCGGCCCGAGCAACGTCCATCCCAGGGTGCTCCAGGCGCTCGCTATGCCCACACTGGGCCACCTTGACCCGGAGTTCCTCAGGATGATGAACCTCACGAAAGATCTCCTTGCGAAGACGTTCGAGACGGAGAACGAGTTCACCATCCCCATATCCGGGACGGGCAGCGCCGGGATGGAGACGGCGCTCGTAAACTTCATCGAGCCGGGGGACAGGGTCCTCGTGTGCGTGAACGGCCTATTCGGCCAGAGGATGGCTGACATCGTAACGCGGTGCGGTGGCGATCTCGCCGTCGTCGAGGCGGAGTGGGGGAGGATCATCGAGCCAGAGAAGGTCGAGCAGGCGCTCAAGGCGCGCCGGGCTGACATCGTGGCGATCGTGCACGCGGAGACGTCCACCGGGATACTGCAACCCTTGGAGCCAATAGCAGAGATGGCCCGGAGACACGGAGCGCTCCTGGTGGTGGATGCGGTCACGTCCCTGGGCGGGGCGCCGGTGCGCGTCGACGCGACCGGGATAGACGTCTGTTACAGCGGCACCCAGAAATGCCTCTCGTGCCCGCCGGGGCTTGCGCCCATCACCATCGGGAGCCGGGCGCGGGCGAGGCTGGAGGCGCGCAAGACTAAAGTGCAAAGCTGGTACCTGGACCTCACCTGGCTGCACAGGTACTGGGGGAAGGAGAGGTTCTACCACCACACGGCCCCGGTCAACATGATCTATGCGCTCTATGAGAGCCTCCGCATCATCCACGAGGAGGGTCTCGAGGCGCGGTTCGCCCGGCACCGGCTGCACAGCGACGCCCTCAAGGCGGGGCTTGCCGCCATGGGCCTGCGGCTCTTCGCCCAGGAGGGCTACAGGGCGCCGATGCTCACGTCTGTTGAGGTGCCCGACGGGGTTGACGACGCGCAGGTTCGGCGGCACCTGCTGACCCACTATCGCCTGGAGATAGGCGGTGGCCTGGGCCCGCTCAAGGGCCGCATATGGCGCGTTGGCTTGATGGGACACTCGTGCACGCAGGAGAACGTAACGCTGTTTCTAGGCGCATTGGAAGATGCTTTGACGGCTGCTGGCTATGACGTGGAGGCAGGGGCTGGCAGTCTTGCGGCGGGCCAATACTACAGGGCGCAGGGTTCTGGCTCCTGAGGCGCCGACCAGCGCCCAGAAGGATCAACATTAGCGGGCAAGCATTGTCGCGGCGTCTCGCGGCACCGAGCAGGGTCCAGACAGATGATGTTCCTCCTCAGGCGCAAGGGCCAGGTCCTTGCGCCTTGTTTCTGAGTGAGCAGGACATCGGCTGCTGGAGTAGAAGTATTCCGCAAGGCAGACTGCATATTGTTGACAGCACGGTAGCTGGGAGCGGCCATGCGCGGGAGGGGTCATTGAATGCTACCAGCAGCCAGGCTTGGTGATACCGGCATAGAAGTTACGCGGCTCGGGTTCGGCGCGCTGCCGATAGGCCCGGTGCAGGCGGACGTGCCCGTCGCGGAGGCGGCGCAGGTCATACGGCGCGCCCTGGAGCGCGGGGTCACCTTCATTGACACTGCCCACACCTACAAGACATACGAGCATATCCGCCGGGCGAAGGAGGGGTGGACGGGGCCGCTCGTCATCGCCACGAAGACGCCCGCGTCCTCGTACGACGAGGCCGAGGAGCACATTCGCTACGCCCTCAGCGAGCTGGACGTCGACAGGCTGGACATCGTCCTGCTCCACTCGCACCGGCTCGACGAGCGAGTGTTCGAGGACCGCGCGAGCGCCCATGCGTGCCTTCGCGAATACAAGGCCAGGGGCCTGGTGCGAGCCATCGGCATCTCCACTCACAGGGTGAGCGTGGCAAGGGCCGCAGCCGAGCGGGACGACATCGACGTCATCCACCCGCTCATCAACATGGCGGGGCTCGGGCTTCTCGGCGGCACCGTGGACGAGATGACCGAGGCTATCCGCATGGCCGCCGGGCGAGGCAAGGGCATCTACGCCATGAAGGCCCTCGGCGGCGGGCACCTCATCTCCAGGCGCGAGGAGGCTTTCCGGTTCGTGCTCGACCTCCCCGGGGTGCACGCCGTGGCGGTCGGGATGGTGTCCCGGGCCGAGGTGGACATGAACTGCCGCATCTTCTCGGGGGAGGCGATCCCCGCAAGCGAGCAGGAGGCCACGTTCAAGAGGAAGCGGCTCAAGATAATCCCCCAGTATTGCAAAGGGTGTGGCTCATGCGTCGAGGCCTGCCCCAGCGGGGCGCTCTCGCTTGTGGATGGGAAGTCGCGCGTGGATGAGAGCGTCTGCATCCTGTGCGGCTATTGCAGCCCCGTTTGCCCTGAATTCGCGATACGGGTGATATAGCGACCGGTCTGTGACATTATCACAGACTTACGACATTATGGGGGCCTCAGCTTTTGATATGGGGCACCCGGATGTGTCATTGGGCGGTTAAGCGGGAATAAGTGAGGGTGCGTTAGTTCTCGC
>DKEX01000126.1 GCA_002452295.1 Firmicutes bacterium UBA6811
GGCGGCGTGGCGGGCGACGACATCACCCACGGCCTGCCAAGGGTGGAGGAGCTTTTCGAGGCGCGCAAGCCCAAGGGCCAGGCCGTCATCAGTGAGGTCGACGGGGTGGTGCGCGTCACCGAGGCCAAGGGCACGCGCAAGGTGATCGTCCGGACCGACCATGGCGAGGAGAAGAGCTACCCGGTGCCATATGGCGCAAGGCTGGAGGTCAAGGACGGCGACAGGATATGCGGCGGCGACCAGATAACCGAGGGCTCCCTCAACCCCCACGATATACTGCGGGTCAAGGGCCTGCGCGCGGTGCAGAACTACCTCGTGCGCCAGGTGCAGGACGTGTACAGGTCGCAGGGCGTGGAGATCAACGACAAGCACATCGAGGTGGTTGTCCGCCAGATGCTGCGCAAGGTGCGGGTGGATGACCCTGGTGATGCCGACCTCCTTACGGGCGGGCTCGTCGACATGTTCGACTTCGAGGACGAGAACAGGCGGGCGCTCGAGGCTGGCGGGCGCCCCGCCACGGCGAGGCCGGTCATTCTCGGCATCACCAAGGCGTCGCTCGCCACCGATAGCTTCCTTTCGGCCGCGTCTTTCCAGGAGACGACGCGGGTCCTTACCGAGGCGTCCATAAAAGGGCGAACTGACCCGCTCATCGGGCTCAAGGAGAATGTCATCATCGGAAAGCTGATCCCGGCTGGCACGGGCATGGCGCGCTACCGCAACGTCAAGCCTGCTCTGCCCGAGGATGTCGTGGAGGAAGAGGCGGCCAGGAAGGCGGAGGAGGAGGCCGAGGCTGAGGCCGAGGCCAAGGCCGCCGCCAGGGCCGGCAAGGATGGCGAGGCCACCCGGACCGAGGGCGCCCAGGGCGCCGAGACCGTCGAGCCCTCCGGGAGCGACGAAGAAGCGAAGCATGAGCCGGGGGATGGAGAGGTCGCGGCGGAGGGGGCGGAGGCTGACAGGGAGGATCTCCTGGAGGACGTCAGCGATGCGGGCGGGCCTTTACTGGAGTCCGTCGGCAGCGTGCCCGGAGCTCGGAGCCGCGCCCCCGGCGAGCTGTCGCAGACTAAGGCGAAGGCGAACGCCGAAGCCGAAGCCGAAGCCGAAGGCGACTCGACGCCCGGGGATGCGTGAAAGCCGCGCGCCGGGGGCGCTCGCGAGGCCCATCAGATGAGGCGCGACGGGGGCGCGAGAAGGCCGCGAGGAAGGCGCGACATGTGCTTGACAGGGCCATGGTGCGATGCTAAAATGTGAACGTATGCGAAAAAGCAGCATCCTTGGGTGCCTTGGGCTCACGAGAGGAGATCCAGGGAGGAGAGAGGGCGCACGATGTCCCACGATGAGTTGAGGATGGCGAAGCGCAAGGCTGTAGGCACGAAGCAGACCATCAAGGCTCTCGAGAGGGGAGAAGCAAGAGTCGTCTACCTCGCCGGGGACGCTGAGGAACGAGTCATAAAAAGTGTCATAGAGTTGTGCAAGGCAAGTGGTGTCGAGGTCATCCACGTAGATACCATGGCGCAACTCGGGAAAGCATGCGGTATAGAAGTGGGAGCGGCCTCGGCCGCCATCCTGGCGCACTAGGGCCGGGGTTCCAGGAGCCGGAGTAGACGATCCTGCATGCCCCTTGCACCTCCAGGTGGAAGGGGCATGCTCTGTGTATAAAGGTCTTACGGGAAGGAGGTGCCAGGCCATATGCCAACCATCAACCAGCTTGTACGTAAAGGCCGTGAGAGGGTTACCGGGAAGTCCTCGGCGCCTGCGCTCAGGTGGCATTACAACTCCTACACCCGGCGTTCGGAGCACACGGCGAAGGGATCTCCCCAGAAGAGGGGAGTATGCACCGTCGTGAGGACCACCACGCCCAAGAAGCCCAACTCCGCGCTGCGAAAGATCGCAAGGGTGCGGCTGACCAACGGGCTCGAGGTGACAGCGTACGTCCCGGGGATAGGCCACAACCTGCAGGAGCACTCGGTGGTGCTCATCAGGGGTGGCAGAGTAAAGGATCTCCCCGGAGTGCGTTACCATATCATCCGGGGGACTCTCGATGCTGCGGGAGTGGCCAACCGGAAACAGGGCCGGTCGAAGTACGGAGCCAAGCGGCCCAAGGCATAAGGGTAATCGCCGAACGGCGGACCATGCGGCCCATGGGGCACATGCGGCGCTGCGTTTGCCCGGTGGCGGTATATGGGAACCGGGCGCTGCGGACACTAAAGGGAATGCTTCTTGGGAAAGGAGGGGTGCGAATGCCCAGGCGGGGCGGTGTTGTAAAGCACGAGCCTGTTCCAGATCCGGTGTTTCATAACGTCCTCGCTGCCCAGATGATTAACAAGCTGCTTCTTGAGGGCAAGAAAGGTGTGGCGGAGTCCATCTTCTACGGTGCGATGGACATTGTCCGCGAGAAGACCGGCAAGGACCCGGTGGAGGTATTTGAGCGCGCGGTGAAGAACGTCATGCCCGTTCTCGAGGTAAGGCCCCGGAGGGTCGGCGGCTCGACCTACCAGGTGCCAGTGGAAGTGCGCCCCGAGAGACGTACCGCGCTTGCGCTGCGCTGGATGATCCAGAACGCACGCGCGAGGTCCGAGAAGAGCATGGCCGAAAAGCTGGCGGGGGAGGTCCTTGATGCGTCGGCTGGCCAGGGAGCTTCCGTGAAGAAGAGGGAAGACACCCACAGGATGGCTGAGGCCAACAAGGCGTTTGCTCATTACAGGTGGTAGTCGAACCGTGACTTGCTCTTCCACGTGATATCTCATGTGACACTGACGGTATGAAAGGAGGGGATGGAAGGTGGACGAGAGGTTCCCACTTGAAAGGACAAGGAACATCGGCATAATGGCGCATATCGACGCCGGGAAGACCACAACCACCGAGCGCATCCTCTTCTATACCGGGCGGGTGCACAGGATGGGAGAGGTGGACGACGGCGCTGCGACGATGGACTGGATGGTCCAGGAGCAGGAGCGGGGCATCACGATCACGGCTGCGGCCACCACGTGCTACTGGAACGATCATCGCATAAACATCATAGATACGCCCGGGCACGTGGACTTCACCATGGAGGTGGAGCGGTCGCTTCGCGTGCTGGACGGCGTAATCGCCGTGCTGTGCGCTGTGGGCGGAGTTGAACCTCAGACCGAGACGGTGTGGCGTCAGGCTGACCGGTACCATGTGCCGAGGATCGTCTTCGTGAACAAGATGGACCGCGTCGGGGCGGATTTCCCGCGCGCGGTCAGGATGGTTCGCGAGAGGCTCGGCGCCCCTGGAGTGCCGGTCCAGGTCCCCATCGGGTCCGAGGACGGCTTCAAGGGGGTCGTGGACCTCGTTGAGGAGAAGGCCGTGCTTTACCTGGACGATCTTGGCATGCAGCGAGAGGTGACGGAGATTCCCCCCGAGATGCAGGAGGAAGCCCAGAGATACCGTGACGAGTTGATCGAGGCTCTCGCCGATACAGACGATGCCATAATGGCCAAGTACATCGAGGGTGGGGAGATCACAGTTGCTGAGCTGAGGCAGGCGCTGCGTGAGGCGACCCTTTCGGTGAAGATCGTCCCGGTGCTGTGTGGGGCGGCCTTCCGTAACAAGGGAGTCCAGCTTCTCCTCGATGCTGTGGTGGACTATCTGCCTGCGCCGAACGACCTTCCGCCCGTCAAGGGAACCGATCCCAGGACGGGTGAGGAAGAGGACAGGGCGTCGGATGGCGCCGAGCCATTTTCCGCCCTTGCTTTCAAGATAACGGCGGACCCGTACGTTGGAAAGCTGACCTACTTCCGGGTATACTCGGGGGTTGTGCGGGCGGGCTCGTACGTCTATAATGCCACGAGAGGGAAAAAGGAGAGGCTTGCGCGCATCCTTCAGATGCACGCAAACCACCGTGAGGATGTCGGCGAGGCGCATGCAGGCGACATCGTTGCCGCTGTAGGTTTTAGAGAGGTCACCACCGGCGACACGCTGTGCGACGAGGGGAAGCCCATCATCCTCGAGGCCATCGAGTTCCCGGAGCCCGTGATATCCGTGGCGGTGGAGCCGAAGACCAGGGCCGACGAGGACAAACTCGCGGCGGCCCTGGCGAAGCTCGCGGAGGAAGACCCCACGTTCCACGTGCGGCAGGACCCCGAGACCGGCCAGACGGTTATCTCCGGGATGGGCGAGCTTCACCTCGAGATCATCATCGACAGGCTCATCCGCGAGTTCAAGGTCGAGGCCAACGTGGGTAAGCCGCAGGTGTCGTACAGGGAGACCATACGGTCCACCGTGGAGAGCGAGGGCAGGTTCATAAGGCAGACCGGCGGCCGCGGGCAGTACGGTCACGTGGAAATCACGCTATCCCCGCTGCCTGCCGGCGGAGGCTTCGAGTTCGAGGACCGCGTGACCGGCGGGGCGATACCAAGGGAGTTCATACCCGCTGTCGAGGCCGGCGCCCGCGAGGCCATGGAGTCCGGGGTTCTTGCAGGGTATCCCGTGGTGGACGTGAAGGTGACCCTTTTCGATGGATCGTACCATGAGGTCGATTCCTCTGAGATGGCGTTCAAGATAGCCGCGTCCATGGCTGTGAAGGACGGGGCGAGGCGGGCAGACCCTGTGCTACTGGAGCCTTTGATGCGCGTGGAAGTGGTCGTTCCCGAGGAGTTCACCGGGGATGTCATCGCCGATGTCAGCGCCAGGCGTGGCAGGGTGCAGGGCATGGAGAGACGAGGTCCCTCTCAGATCATCAGGGCTCATATCCCCCTTGCTGAGATGTTCGGGTACGCTACAGACCTCCGGTCTCTCACGCAGGGGAGAGGAACCTACGTTATGCATTTCATGCGCTACGAGGAGGTGCCCGCGCAGATCGCTCTGGCCGTCACTGCGCGCGGGAGGTACTCGTAATAGAGCCAAGACCTATGCCAAGGGAGGATGACTTGAGAATGGCCAAGCAGAAGTTCGAGAGGACAAAGCCGCATGTCAACGTGGGGACCATCGGGCACATCGACCACGGTAAAACCACCTTGACCTCGGCGATCACGCTGGTCCTGAGCAAGCAGGGGAAGGCGACGTACAAGAAGTTCGAGGAGATCGACAACGCCCCCGAGGAAAGGGAGCGCGGTATCACGATCTCCACGTATCACGTGGAGTACGAGACCGATAAAAGGCATTACGCGCACGTTGACTGCCCCGGCCACGCCGACTACATCAAGAACATGATCACCGGCGCGGCGCAGATGGACGGCGCTATCCTCGTGGTGAGCGCGGAGGACGGCCCGATGCCCCAGACCAGGGAGCACGTCCTGCTTGCCAGGCAGGTCGGCGTGCCGTACATCGTGGTCTTCCTCAACAAGGTCGACAGGATGGAGGGTGAGGAGGAGCTCATCGACCTCGTCGAGATGGAGGTCAGGGAGATCCTCTCCAAGAACGAGTTCCCTGGCGACGAGATCCCGTTCGTGAGGGGCTCGGCTCTCAAGGCGCTCGAGTGCGGGTGTGGTAGCCGCGAGTGCAAGTGGTGCGGCCCCATACTCGGGCTCATGGACGCGGTTGACCAGTACGTGCCCACGCCGCAGCGCGACGTCGACAAGCCGTTCCTGATGCCCGTAGAGGACGTGTTCTCCATCACCGGCCGCGGCACCGTGGCGACGGGCAGGGTTGAGCGGGGCGTTGTCAAGGTCGGGGACGAGGTCGAGATAGTGGGCCTTTCCGACGAGACCAGGAAGACCGTAGCTACAGGCGTTGAGATGTTCCGTAAGACCCTCGATATGGGCCAGGCCGGCGACAACATCGGCGTTCTCCTCCGGGGCATCGACAAGGAGGAGATCGAAAGGGGCCACGTGCTTGCGAAGCCCGGGTCCATCACGCCTCACACTGAGTTCACGGCTGAGGTCTACATCCTGAGTAAGGAAGAAGGCGGCCGGCACACGCCATTCTTCACCGGCTACCGTCCCCAATTCTACTTCAGGACGACCGACGTGACGGGCTCCGCGGTGCTGCCTGAGGGCGTCGAGATGGTGATGCCTGGCGACAATATCAAAATGACCATAGATCTCATCACGCCCATCGCCATGGAGGAAGGCCTCCGGTTCGCCATCCGCGAGGGCGGCCGCACCGTCGGCAAGGGCGTTGTTACATCGATAATCGCGTAGACCGCGTAGCGGGCGTGCCCGCCTCGAATGCGGAGAGACGGCAGGCCTGCGGCGCCCGGCGGCCTCCGCGGCGCCCGGCCTGCCTCCGCCAGCGATGATGCCGGAGGTTGCCTGCGGTGCAGGGGAATTTCGGCGGAGTATGTCTGCCAACGTGATCAGGCGATGACGGGGAGGTATGCTGAAGATGCCGGAGCAGAGGATCAGGATCAGGCTGAAGGCGTTCGACCACCGGCTGCTGGACCAGTCGGCGGAGAAGATAGTCGAGACGGCGAGGCGCAGCGGCGCCCATGTCTCGGGGCCGATCCCGCTGCCGACCGAGAAGAGCGTGTTTACCGTGCTGAAGTCCGTTCACGTTGATAAGGACTCGCGCGAGCAGTTCGAGATGAGGACTCACAAGAGGCTCATCGACATTATCGATCCCACGCCGAAGACGGTTGACGACCTCATACGGCTGGACCTTCCTGCCGGAGTGGGCATCGAGATCAAGCTGTAGCCTTGTACCCCGGGCAGGCGCGCAGGCCACATGTACAGCAGGGAGGTGCGGGGTAAATGCCCAAAGGCATACTCGGACGAAAGCTTGGCATGACACAGGTATTTGGCGAGGCGGGGGAGATCATCCCCGTGACCGCCATCGAAGCCGGGCCGTGTGTCGTCGTCCAGAAGAAGACGAAGGACAACGACGGCTATATAGCGATTCAACTCGGGTTTGACGATATTCGGGAAAGCCTCCTGACAAAGCCTGAGCGGGGGCACTTCAAGCGGGAGCACGTCAAGCCCAGGCGATACCTCAGGGAGATCCGCGTCAGGGACGACAGTCCCTACGATGTGGGCGCCGAGATCAAGGCCGACATCTTCAACAAGGGCGACCGCGTTGATATAGTCGGAACCTCGCTCGGCAAGGGCTTTGCCGGCGTCGTGAAAAGGTGGAACTTCAGACGCGGCCCCATGGGCCACGGCTCGATGTACCACCGCAGGGTCGGCTCCCTCGGGGCCACAGACCCGGCGCGCGTATTCAAGGGGCGGAAGCTCCCGGGACGTATGGGCGCGGAGCGGGTGACCATCCAGAACCTCGAGGTCGTTAAGGTCGATCCTGAGCGGAACCTCCTCCTGGTAAAGGGGTCTGTTCCGGGGCGGCGCGGAGGGCTGCTTCTCGTCAAAGAGGCAGTCAAGACCACCGTGAAAAAGAAGAAGTGAGGCAGGTGGAAAGGCATGCCAACGGCGCCTCTATACAACATGAACGGTGATAAGGTGGGCGAGTACGAGCTGCCTGACTCTATCTTCGGCGCCCCGGTCAACGAGGCCGTTCTCCACGAGGCTGTGGTCATGCAGCTTGCGACGAGACGCCAGGGGACCGCGAAGACGAAGACCATAAGCGAGATATCAGGCGGCGGGACGAAACCGTGGCGGCAAAAGGGGACGGGCCGCGCGAGACACGGGAGCCGGAGGTCACCCCTGTGGAGAGGGGGAGCGACCCTGTTCGGGCCGGTGCCGCGTGACTACGCGTATAAGCTTCCGAGGAAGGTGCGCAGGCTGGCTTTAGTCTCGGCCCTGTCATCGAAGGCCCAGGCGAACGAGATCGTTGTTCTCGAGAGCCTGACGTTCGAGGAGCCGAAGACGAGGGACATGGCAACGGTGCTGCGGAAGCTCGATGCCGACGGGAAGGCGCTTGTCGTGGTGCGGGAGCCCGACAGGAACGTCGAGCTCTCGGCGAGAAACCTACCGGGGGTGAAGACCCTGACCCCCTCGGGGCTGAACGTTTATGACGTTCTCGACCACGAGCGGCTGGTTTTCACGCGTGACGCGGTGGACGCTGTCGGGGAGGTGCTTGCCAGGTGAAATCGCCTAGAGACGTGATCAAGCGGCCTCTGGTCACCGAGAAAAGCACAAGGCAGCTCGAGGACAACAAGTACGCTTTCATGGTCGATATCCGGGCGACCAAGACCGAGATAAAAGAGGCTATCGAGGCGATCTTCAAGGTCAAGGTGAAGGAGGTCAACACCCTTCGCGTGCCCGGCAAGACCAAGCGGATGGGCCGGTTCGAGGGGAAGACCCCCGAGTGGAAGAAGGCCGTGGTGACCCTGGAGAAAGACCACAAGATCCCGCTTTTTGAGGGCGTCTAGATACTGTAGCGGCCGGCCCGAAAGGCTGGCTCCCCCTCTGGCGGTATTCTTGAGTTGAGGAGGGGCGAAAGGTGGCAATCAAGAGATACAAGCCGGTTACCGCGGGCAGGCGCTTCATGACAGCCCCGACGTTCGAGGAGCTCACGGCGAAGGAGCCGGAGAAGGCTCTCCTCGCCCGCAACCCGAAGACCGGGGGCCGCAACGTTCACGGCAGGGTTACGGTGAGGCACAGGGGCGGCGGCGCCAAGCGGAAGCTACGCATCATCGATTTCAGGCGTGACAAGGACGGGGTGCCCGCGCGTGTCGCGAGCATCGAATACGACCCCAACAGGTCGGCCAGGATCGCGCTGCTGAATTACGCTGACGGCGAGAAGAGGTACATCGTGGCTCCCCTCGGCCTCGAGGTCGGCAGCCAGGTCATGTCCGGTCCGGGCGCCGACATAAAGCCGGGTAACGCTCTCAGGCTGCGCGACATACCAGTGGGAACAGTCGTTCACAGCCTGGAACTCGTTCCCGGCAGGGGCGCTCAACTCGCCCGCGCCGCGGGCATGGGTGCGCAGCTCATGGCGAAGGAGGGCGACTACGCCCACGTGCGGCTTCCTTCGGGTGAGGTCAGGCTGGTGCGCCTGGAGTGCAAGGCCACTGTCGGGCAGGTCGGCAACGTCGAGCACGAGATCGTGCGCGTGGGCAAGGCCGGCAGGAGGCGGCACATGGGGTGGAGGCCCGAGGTACGCGGAGTCGTCATGAACCCAGTTGACCACCCACACGGCGGCGGAGAGGGTCGCGCCCCGATAGGGCATGCCTCACCGCTTACGCCATGGGGCAAGCCGACTCTGGGCTACAAGACCAGGAAGAGAAAGCCGTCCGACAGGCTCATTGTCAGAAGGCGCAGATAGGGGAAGGAGGCGGGCTGATGTCACGGTCGCTGAAGAAAGGTCCTTACGTCAGTGAAAGGTTGCTTGCGAGGATCCGCGCATTGAACGAGAAGGGCCACAAGGAAGTCATCAAGACGTGGTCGAGAGCCTCAACCATCTTCCCCGAGATGGTGGGCCACACGATTGCAGTGCATGACGGCCGCAGGCATGTCCCGATCTACATCAGCGAGGACATGGTCGGCCACAAGCTGGGGGAGTTTGCCCCGACGAGGACCTTCCGCGGGCATGGCGCCCACACCGAAAGGTCCACGTCACTGAAGTAAAGCGCCTGTCGGGGTCTGGAGGGGATGGCTAGCATGGAAGCTCGTGCGGTCGCGCGTTACGTCAGGATCGCTCCGAGAAAGGCAAGGCAGGTCATGGACCTGATAAAGGGCAAGAGAGCCGCGGATGCCATGGCTATACTGAGGTTCACTCCGAAGAAGGGCGCGAGGCTCATCAGCAAGGTGCTGAAGTCTGCCATGGCCAACGCCGAGCACAACTTCGAGATGAACAAAGACGACCTCTACGTGTCAGAGGCGAAAGTCGACGAAGGGCCGACCATGAAACGATGGCGGCCGAGGATGCGCGGGATCCCCGTGCGGATCCTGAAGCGCACCAGCCACATCACGGTAGTCCTGAAAGAGAAGGAGGGGTGAGGAGTGGGTCATAAGGTTCATCCCCTTGGCCTGAGGCTCGGGATAATCAAGGACTGGTCCGCCAGGTGGTACGACAAGAAGGGCTACCCGGATCTCGTCCACGAAGATCGCGAGATCAGGCAGTTCGTAAAGACCAGGTTCTATAACGCCGGAATCTCCCGGGTGGACATAGAGCGCGCAGCGACGCGCGTCAAGGTGAACATCCACACGGCCCGTCCGGGGATGGTCATCGGAAGGGGCGGGCAGGAGGTCGAACAGCTAAGGCGCGACCTCGATGTCGTCACTGGCAAGCATGTGTCGGTGAACATCGTCGAGGTAAAGAGCCCTGAGACCGACGCTCAGCTCGTGGCGGAGAACGTGGCCGCCCAGATCGAGAAGCGTATCTCGTTCCGCCGGGCCATGAAGCAGGCGCTGTCAAGGGCCATGAAGCTGGGGGCCCTGGGCATGAAGGTGAAGGTCGGCGGCAGGCTGGCTGGCGCGGAGATCGCCCGCACGGAGGGGTACAGCGAGGGGAAGATCCCCCTGCACACCCTGAGGGCCGACATCGACTACGGGTTCGCCGAGGCGCACACCACCTACGGCAGGATCGGCGTCAAGGTATGGATATACAAGGGCGAGGTGCTTCCTGAGAGGGATAAGGCCGCTGTCGAAGGGAGTCGGTAGGGATGCTGCAACCCAAGAGAGTCAAGCATCGCAAGGTCCAGCGCGGGAGGATGACGGGCAAGGCCGTCCGGGGCTCCGGGCTCCTGCTAGGGGAGTACGGGCTTCAAGCTCTCGAGGCCGGGTGGATCACTGACCGGCAGATAGAAGCGGCAAGGATCGCCATGACGAGGTATATCAAGAGGGGCGGCAAGGTCTGGATCAAGATCTTCCCCGACAAGCCCGTCACGAAGAAACCCGCCGAAACCCGTATGGGAAGCGGCAAGGGCAACCCCGAGTACTGGGTGGCCGTCGTGAAGCCCGGCAGGATCATGTTCGAGATCGCGGGGGTCACGGAGGACACTGCGCGGGAGGCGATGCGCCTCGCGGCGTTCAAGCTTCCCGTGAAGTGCAAGTTCGTCAAGCGAGAGGAAATAGGTGGTGAGGCAAGTGAAGGTTAAGGATGTCCGCGACCTCACCAGCGAGGAACTCCAGCGCAAGCTCGAGTCGCTGAAGGGGGAGCTTTTTAACCTTCGTTTTCAGGTTGCCACCGGTCAGCTCGATAATCCCATGCGCATGCGCGAGGTCCGTAAGACCATAGCGCAAGTTAAGACGGTCCTGCGCGAGCGGGAGCTTGGCATCAACCAGGCGTAAGGAGGGTTGCGTTGTGGATGACCGGGGTATGCGCAAGGTGCGCGTCGGCACCGTCGTGAGCGACAGTATGGACAAGACGGTCGTGGTCGCCGTTGAGCGGACCATCAGGCACCCGCTGTACAGGCGGACGATGAAGAGGACCACGAGGTTCATGGCCCACGACGAGGAGAACCAGGCGAAGGTCGGCGACAAGGTTCGGCTCATGGAGACCAGGCCCCTCAGCAAGCACAAGAGGTGGCGCGTCGTGGAGATCGTGGAAAGAGCGAAGTAGTCGCACATGCGGGGGGCCTCTGGCCCACGTGCGGCTGGCGCTCTCTCTCGAGGAGGGTAGGCGAGATGATTCAACCGCAGACGGTGCTTTCCGTTGCAGACAACACTGGCGGCAAGAAGATCATGTGCATACGGGTGCTTGGGGGCGGAAACAGGAGATTCGCCGGCATCGGCGACGTTATCATAGCGAGCGTCAAGGAGGCCGCGCCCGGGGGCGTGGTCAAGAAGGGCGAGGTCGTGAGGGCCGTGATAGTCAGAACGAGGAAGGACATTCCGAGGCCTGACGGCTCGTACATCAAGTTCGACGAGAACGCCGCGGTGATCATCAACGATCAGAACAATCCCAGGGGCACAAGGATTTTCGGTCCCGTCGCGAGGGAGCTAAGGGACAAAGACTTCATGAAGATAGTCTCTCTCGCCCCTGAAGTGCTGTAGGGCCACAAGGAGGCGGGCGTTTTGAGCCAGATGAAACCTCATGTAAAGAAGGGCGACACGGTCATCGTCCTGTCCGGCAAGGACAAGGACAAGAAGGGCAAGGTCCTGCGCGTGCTTCCCTCGGAAGGACGCGTGCTGGTGGAGGGCGTCAACGTGATGAAGCGCCACACCAAGCCGACACGCCTGGTCCCCCAGGGGGGCGTCATCGAGAAGGCGGAGCCCCTGCCCCTGGCAAGGGTCATGGTGGTCTGCCCCAAGTGCAGCAGGCCCACGCGGGTGGCAAGGAGCGTCGCCGGGGATGGCGAGCATGTACGCCTGTGCAAGGAGTGCGGGCGGGAGATAGACAAGTAGGACATCGGGGGTGACGGCAAGTGGCGGCGCGGCTCAAGGAAAAGTACCTGAAAGAAGTTGCACCTGCCCTCCGAGAGAAGTTCGGCTACAGGAGCGTAATGCAGATTCCCAGGATCGAGAAGGTCATCGTGAACATGGGAGTTAGCGACGCTGTTGCGGATCCCAAGATGCTTGATTCCGCAGTCGCGGACCTCACTGCCATAACGGGGCAGAAGCCTCTTATTACGCGGGCGAAGAAGTCGATAGCCGCCTTCAAGTTGAGGGCCGGTGTCCCGATAGGGTGTAAGGTCACCCTCCGGGGAGAGAGGATGTACCATTTCCTTGACAAGCTGTTCAACGTGGCTCTCCCCAGGATCCGCGACTTTCGAGGGGTATCGCCTGACGGGTTCGATGGGCGGGGGAACTATTCTCTGGGTGTCAAGGAGCAGCTCATCTTTCCGGAGATAGTGTACGACAAGGTTGACAAGATAAGGGGCATGGATATCACCGTTGTGACGACCGCGCGGACCGACGAGGAGGCGTTCGAGATCCTCAAGGCCATGGGGATGCCCTTCAAGAGGTAGCAAGGGGCTGGAAGATAGCGCGCCCGCCGGGCGCCGGCGGTGCGCAGGACGGTGCCACGACAATACCGATACCATGGTGGGGGGATGGCTTTGGCAAAGAAAAGCCTGATAGAGAAGCAGAAGCGGCCGCAGAAGTTCCGTGTCAGGACCTACCACAGGTGTCCCATCTGCGGGCGGCCGAGAGCGTACATGAGGAAGTTCGACATGTGCAGGATCTGTTTCCGCAAGCTCGCCCTCCGGGGAGAGATCCCCGGCGTGACCAAGGCGAGCTGGTGACAGGTTCACCGGACAGGTCCGCAAGTGGAGGAGGTCGATGCGAATGGTGACGACGGACCCCATCGCTGACATGCTGACGAGGATCCGAAATGCCAATATAGTGGCAAGGGACGTCGTTGAAGTCCCCTCCTCGCAGGTGAAGCGCGAAATTGCGAAGATCCTCAGGGAAGAGGGATTCATCAGGGACTTTGAGGTGATAAACGACAGAAAGCAGGGAATGCTTCGCATTTACCTCAAGTATGGTCCCAACAAGCAGAAGGTCATAACCGGCCTGAAGAGGATAAGCAAGCCCGGGCTGCGGGTTTACGCCGGGAAAGACGAGCTTCCGAGGGTCCTCGGGGGTCTTGGGATCGCGGTCATCTCCACGCCCAGGGGGATCATGGCCGACAAGAAGGCCCGCAAAGAGGGCGTGGGTGGCGAAGTGATCTGCTATGTCTGGTGAGAGATGCCTGCATCCGGCGCGGCCGCTGCGGGCGGCGCCGGCGGGCTTTCGGGCAGGTTGTGAGGGGGTGAAGTGATGTCCCGGATCGGGAAAGCACCGATACCAGTGCCGAAAGGCGTCGAAGTCGAAATCACAGGCAACACCGTCATGGTGAAAGGACCGAAAGGGAAGCTCCAGAGGGAGCTCGCGAGGGAGATGAAGGTCTCTCTCGAGGGCGACAGGATCGTGGTGGAGCGCCCTGGCGACGACAAGGAGCACAGGTCGCTCCACGGCCTGACCAGAACGCTCGTGGCCAACATGGTGAAGGGCGTCACGGAAGGCTACGCGAGGTCGCTGGTCATCTCCGGCACCGGGTACAAGGCTGTCAAGCATGGGAACAAGCTGGTGCTGAGCGTGGGGTACTCGCACACTGTCGAGATAGAGCCCGCCGAAGGCCTCGAGATAGATGTGCCTCTTCCCACGAAGATCGTGGTGAAGGGGATAGACAAGGAACTCGTCGGCCAGACCGCGGCCGACATCCGCGCCGTGCGGCCGCCTGAGCCTTACAAGGGCAAGGGGATCATGTATGAGGGCGAGCACATCCGCAGAAAGGCCGGCAAGGCGGGCAAGGCGGCAGGCGGGAAGAAGTAGGGCCGGGGCAGGAAAGGTGAGGATGAGCCATGTTCAAGCGCAAGGATAGAAAGCTAGCGCGGGCCAGGCGGCACCTGCGGATAAGAAAGAAAGTGTCGGGCACATCCGAGGTCCCGAGGCTCTCAGTGGCGACGACCGCAAGGCACATCTACGCCCAGGTCATCAACGACGAGACAGGGACCACTCTCGCGTTTGCGTCGAGCCTCGATCCTGAGGTGAAAACGCAGGTCAGGAACGGCGGCAACGTGGAAGCTGCGCGCCTGGTGGGCAAGGTCATTGGAGAGCGCGCCCAGGCGAAGGGCATCAGCAAGGTGGTGTTCGACCGTGGTGGCAGCCTGTTCCATGGCAGAGTCGCTGCCGTGGCCGAGGGCGCTCGCGAAAGCGGACTCGAGTTCTAGCGTCCGGAGGAGTTGGTGAAAAGACGATGATGGAGTTTGAAGGGCAGGAGCTCAAGGAGAAGGTTGTCAGCATTGACCCCGTGGCCAAGACGACCAAGGGCGGCCGCACGCGGAGCTTCCGCGCCCTGGTCGTGGTGGGCGACGAGAACGGGCGCGTGGGCGCGGGGATAGGCAAGGCGTCGGAGGTATCCGAGGCGATACGCAAGGGCGTTGACGAGGCCCGGAAGAACATATTCGGCGTGCCGGTTGTGGGGACGACAATCCCTCACGAGATCGTCGGCCAGTTCGGCGCGGGCAGGGTGCTCCTGAAGCCGGCTGCGCCGGGCACCGGCGTGATAGCCGGCGGGCCCGTGAGGGCCGTGTTGGAGCTGGCGGGCGTGAAGGATGTCCTGACCAAGTCCCTGGGCTCGTCCAACCCCTTTAACATGGTGAGCGCCACCGTGAGAGGGCTCAGGTCCCTCAAGCGAGCCGAGGACGTGGCCCGACTGCGCGGGAAGCCCGTGTCGGATCTGTTTTGAGTGGGGGGGTGTGTCAGGTGTCCGTGGCCGCGAACGATGCCGGCGAGGCAGGAAAGATGTTGAAGGTTACGCTGAAACACAGCACCATAGGCGTCCCGAAGGTGCAGAGGGCGACGGTGAGGGCCCTCGGCCTGACGAGGCTGCACAGGGCCGTCCTCCTGCCGGATAACCCGCAGGTTCGGGGGATGGTGAGAAGAGTTGACCATCTGGTAGATGTGGAGGAAGTCACGGAGTAAGACGGAGCAAGGAGGTGGAAGACTTGAGGCTTGAGGAACTTGCCCCGCCCGGGGGCGCCCGGCACTACCCCAAGAGGGTGGGGAGAGGCATCGGAAGCGGTCACGGCAAGACCGCGGGAAAAGGTCATAAGGGGCAGAAGGCCCGCTCCGGGGGTGCCAAGGGCGCGATGTTCGAAGGTGGCCAGATGCCGCTCGTCCGAAGGGTCCCCAAGCGGGGGTTCACCAACCGCTTCAAGGAGACCTATGCCGAGGTGAAACTCGCGGACCTCAACAGGTTCGAGGAAGGCGCGGTGGTTTCGCCCGACGACCTCAGAAAGTCTGGTATAATAAGGCGGACTGGCGACCGCGTGAAGATACTGGGCAGCGGGGACATAACCCGACCGCTAACCGTGAGGGCCCACGCCTTCGCCCGCTCCGCGCAGGAGAAGATCGAGGCGGCGGGCGGCAAAGTCGAGGTGATATAGGTTGCTGGGAGCACTTGCGAGCGCCTTCAGAGTTGCCGACCTGAGGAAGAAAATCATCTACACCGCGCTCCTGCTCGCGGTGTTTCGGATCGGCTCGTTCATCCCGGTTCCAGGCGTCAACGTCGCCAGGCTGATCGAGACTTACGGCGAGACAGGGATTTTCCAGTTTCTCGACCTCTTCTCTGGCGGAGCGCTCCGGAGGTTCACCGTGTTCGCGATGGGAGTGAACCCGTACATCACCGCTTCCATCATACTCCAGCTGCTCACCATCGTCATTCCCAGCCTGGAGGAGCTATCGAGGGAAGGCGTCGAGGGGAGGCGCAAGATCGCCCAGTGGACCAGGTACGGCACGGTGGTGCTCGGCGTGATCCAGGCGCTCGGCATCACCCTGGGGATACGCGGCGCCGTTGAGGAGCCAGGGATCCTGCCGGTGCTCCTGATCGTCACCACGCTGACCGCCGGCACGTCGTTCCTGATGTGGCTGGGCGAGAAGATCTCGGAGCACGGCATCGGCAACGGGATCTCGCTCATAATCTTCACCGGCATCATAGCGAGGCTGCCGGCAGGGGCGCACACGACGGCGATCAGCATCGGCAGGGGCGGTGTGAGCCCGCTCAACGTGGTGCTGTTCCTCATCCTCGGAGTCGCGTCGATCGTGGGGGTCATATGGATTACTCTTGGCGCGAGAAGGATCCCCGTGCAGTATGCGAAGAGGGTCGTGGGCAGGCGGGTTTACGGCGGCCAGACCACCCATATCCCGCTGCGCGTGAACCAGGCGGCCGTGATCCCGGTCATCTTCGCCTCGTCGCTGCTGGCGTTTCCGCTGACGATCGCCCAGTTTGTACCGCGCCTCGCCTTTCTCATGGACTGGCTGCGGGGCGACAGCATCGTCTACATGGCTGTGTACGCGGTGCTGGTGGTTGCATTTACGTACTTCTATACGGCCATAACGTTCAACGTGACGGAAGTCGCGAACAACATGAAGAAGTACGGCGGGTTCATCCCGGGGCTTCGCCCGGGTCGGCCGACGGCCGAGTATCTCGACCGGGTGCTCACCAGGATAACCCTGGTGGGCGGGCTGTTCCTGGCCGCCGTCGCAGTGCTGCCCAACATCATGACGAGCATCACGCGTCTGAGCACCATCTACTTCGGCGGAACGGCCCTTCTCATCGTGGTGGGCGTGGCCCTTGATACGATGAAGCAGGTCGAGGCGAACCTCCTGATGAGGCAGTACGAGGGCTTTATGAAGTAGAGCGGGGGGCGTGGCAGGATGCGTCTTGTGTTACTGGGCCCGCCCGGGGTGGGCAAAGGCACCCAGGCTGCGAGGCTTGGCGCCCATTTCGGCGTACCGCACGTCTCCACAGGGGAGATGTTCCGGGAGGCACTTGCGCGCCGCACGCCCCTTGGCCTGGCTGCCAGGAAGTACATGGACGCCGGCAAGCTGGTGCCCGACGATGTCACCGTCGGGCTCGTAAAAGAGAGGCTTGGCCGCCCGGACTCCTCGGCGGGCTTCATCCTGGACGGGTTCCCCCGGAACCTCACCCAGGCAGGGGCCCTTGAGGACGTGCTGCGCGAGCTTGGGATGGCCCTCGCCGCCGCCGCGAGCATCGAGGCGCGGACCGAGACGGTGGTGCGGCGGCTGTCGGGGCGGCGGCAGTGCAGGCAGTGTGGGGCCGTGTATCACATCGAGTTCAACCCTCCCCCGGAGCCGGGCAGGTGCCCGGAGTGTGGGGGCGAGCTGTACCAGCGGGATGATGACCGGGAGGAGACGGTGAGGGAGCGGCTCAGGGTATACGCGGCCGAGACCGAGCCGGTGCTGGGCTTCTACAGGCAGAGAGGTCTCCTAGTGGTCGTTGATGGGGAACGGGACATCGATGAGGTCACGCGGTCGATCATATCCGCACTTCAAAGAGGGCAATGCTGTTGAGGAAAGTGTCTCCGATGGTGACATGTAAGACCCCGGGGGAGATCGCCAGCATGAGAAAGGCGGGGCGGGTCCTCGCGGGGCTCCTGAAGGAATTGGCAGGCATTGTCCGGCCGGGGCTGACGACGGGCGACATCGACAGGTTCGTGGAGAAGTACATCAGGGGCTGCGGGGCCGCGCCCTCCTTCAAGGGGCTGTACGGTTTTCCCGCGAGCGCCTGCGTCTCTGTGAACGACGAGGTTGTGCACGGCATCCCGGGTGAGCGGCGGCTACGTGAAGGGGATATTGTCAGCGTCGACGTGGGTGCCATGGTGGACGGTCTCCACGGGGACTCGGCGATGACGTTTCCTGTGGGCACGGTGTCGCATGAAGCCATGCGTCTTCTATGGGTGACCGAGGAGTCCCTCTATAAAGGCGTCGAGCAGGCCCGCGCGGGGAGGCGCGTGGTTGACGTCTCCAGGGCAGTCCAGGAGCATGTGGAATCGCACGGCTTCTCTGTGGTCAGGGCCCTTGCGGGCCACGGGATCGGACGCAGCGTCCACGAGGAGCCCAGGGTGCCGAACTTCGTGATACGGCACGACCCCGGGCCTGAGCTCAAGCCTGGTGCCACGCTTGCGATTGAGCCGATGGTGAACGCCGGGGATTTCGAGGTGGTGACCCTTGACGACAACTGGACGGTGGTTACACGTGATGGGTCGCTCTCAGCTCACTTCGAGCACACCGTGGCGGTGACGTCGGATGGGCCTGAGATACTGACCGCTCTCTAGGTCAACGGGAGGTCGGTGGGCGAATGGAGATACGACCGGGTCAGGTTGTCGTGTCGACTGCCGGAAGAGACAGGGGAAGACGGTACATCGTGCTCGGCGCAATCGACGGCGCTCATGTCGCGGTTGTTGACGGGGCCTGCCGGCCAGTGTCCAGGCCGAAAAAGAAGAACGTGCGCCATCTTGCGGCCACCCGCAAAGCAGACGGCCGCGTCGGATCGAAGATCCTCGCGGGGGTGCGCGTTACCGATGAGGAGGTCCGGGAAGCTTTGAGAGCAGTTGATAATGATTCCCGCGAGAAGGCGGACTGGTCTCATGAGTAAGAAGGATGCCATCGAGGTCGAAGGAACCGTCATCGAGGCGCTGCCTAACGCGATGTTCCGGGTCGAGCTCGAGAACGGGCATAGAGTGCTCGCTCACGTGTCCGGCAAAATGCGCATGAATTTCATACGTATCCTCCCCGGGGACAGGGTGAGCATCGAGCTGTCGCCGTACGATCTCTCCCGGGGCAGGATCACATACAGGTTCAAATGAGGGCGAATCGACGGTGGCCTGGCGACGGGCGAGGCTCGCTGTTCGCCATGAACCGGAAATGCCAGGGGGGTTTGGGATGAAAGTTCGACCGTCAGTCAAGAAGATGTGTGACAAATGTAAGATGATCAGGCGCAAGGGCGTCCTGAGGGTGATTTGCGAGAACCCCAAACACAAGCAGCGACAGGGCTAGGTTGGAGGTGAAATGAAGGAATGGCCAGGATTGCAGGAGTTGATCTCCCGAGAGACAAGAGGATCGAGACAGCTTTGACTTATATATACGGGATCGGCGCCACGACCTCCAGGCAGATTCTGGGGAGAACCGGGGTGAGCCCGGATACCAGGGTTCGCGACCTTACGGAGGAAGAGATCACGCGGCTTCGGGAGGTCATC
This sequence comes from Firmicutes bacterium UBA6811, assembly GCA_002452295.1. Classification (GTDB taxonomy): domain Bacteria; phylum Bacillota; class SHA-98; order UBA4971; family UBA4971; genus UBA6256. Next base: position 19,280 of record DKEX01000126.1, read on the forward strand.
GACAAGGAGTACAGCGTCGAAGGTGAGCTGCGCTCGGAGCAGGCAGCCGACATAAAGCGGCTCATCGACATCGGCACCTACCGGGGGCTTCGCCACCGCAGGGGGATGCCCGTAAGGGGGCAGCGTACCAGGACCAACGCCAGGATGAGAAAGGGCCCGAGGAAGACAGTGGGCGTGAGGAGATCCAGGTGAGAAAGGAGAGCATGAGGCGTGCCGAAGAAGACAACGAGAACGAAAAGGCGTGAGCGCAAGAACGTTGAGAGCGGAGTCGCGCACATCCGGTCAACGTTTAACAATACCATCGTTACGATAACAGACCCCCATGGCGCTGTGATCTCCTGGTCAAGCGCGGGTAAGCAGGGCTTCAAGGGGTCGAGAAAAGGCACCCCGTTTGCCGCGCAGATGGCGGCGGAGGCGGCTGCCAGGGCGGCGATGGATCATGGGATGCGTCAGATCGAGGTCGTCGTGAAAGGTCCCGGGTCAGGCCGGGAAGCGGCCATCAGGTCGCTGCAGGCCGCCGGGCTCGAGGTGAACATGATCCGCGACGTCACGCCGATCCCTCACAACGGATGCCGGCCGCCCAAGCGCAGAAGGGTATAATGGGACAGGGCAGTATCGACAGCATCAGGAGGTGGAAGCTAAATGGCCAGGTACACAGGGTCCGTGTGCAGGTTGTGCCGGCGCGAAGGTCTGAAGCTGTACCTGAAAGGTGACAGATGTTACACCGGGAAATGCTCGGTTGATCGCAGACCGTACGCGCCCGGGGAGCACGGCCAGGGGCGCAAGAAAACGTCGGAGTACGCGATACAGCTTCGCGAGAAGCAGAAGCTGCGCCGGATATACGGGGTTCTCGAAAGGCAGTTTGCGCGCTACTTTGAGATGGCTTCCAGGAAGCGGGGGGTCACCGGCGAGGCACTCCTCCAGATACTCGAATCCAGGCTGGACAACGTCGTGTACCGAATCGGGCTTGTAACGTCCAGGGCCGAGGCGCGGCAGATGGTGAGGCACGGCCACATAGCCGTCAACGCTGAGAAGGTCAGCATACCGTCGTACCTCGTTCAGCCGGGCGACGTGGTTTCAGTGCGGGAGGGGAGCCGCGAGCTCACGCGGTTCAAACTGGTGGCCGAGACTGCGGCAGGCCGCACCGTTCCCGCGTGGCTGTCTCTTCACCCTGACGGCCTGAGCGCGACCATCGTCGGTTTGCCTACGAGGGATCAGATCGATGTGCCCGTTCAGGAGCACATGATCGTCGAGCTTTACTCGAGGTAACCCGGTGTTTGCGCCCCGATCTGGGGCGATGCGCGGCGTCATGGGCCTGGAGCGCGCGGTCCGCACAAACCAGAAGGGAGAGTTGCGGATGATCGAGATAGAGAAGCCCAGAATCGAGTGTCAGGAGGCCACCGAGAACTACGGGAAGTTCGTGGTCGAGCCGCTCGAGAGAGGCTACGGCATAACGCTTGGGAACGCCCTGCGCAGGGTGCTCCTTTCGTCCCTGCCTGGAGCGGCGGTTGCCTCTGTGAAGATAGAGGGAGTGCTTCACGAGTTCTCCGTGATACCCGGGGTTGTCGAGGATACCATTGATATCCTTCTGAACCTCAAGGATCTCCTGGTCAAGCTGCATTCGGACGGACCCAAGGTTGTGAGGACCGAGGCAGAGGGCGAGGGAGAGGTCAGGGCCGCGGACATCATCGCCGACCCTGAGGTGGAGATCCTCAACCCCGACCTGCACATCGCCACCCTCGACAGGGACGGCAGGCTCTTCATGGAGATCACCATCGAGAAAGGCAGAGGCTACGTCCCTGCCGAAAAGCGCAGGGGTGAGCCGGTGATAGGAGTAATCCCGGTGGACTCCATCTTCACACCAGTCCGCAAGGTGAACTACCAGGTGGAGAACACGCGGGTTGGGCAGATCACTGACTACGACCGCCTCATACTCGAGGTATGGACCAACGGGAGCATCTCGCCCAAGGAGGCCACGAGCCTCGCCGCGAAGATCCTCGCCAGCCACCTTTCGCTTTTCACGAGCCTTACAGAGACCGTAAACCGGGTCGAGATGATGGTCGAGAAGGCGGAAGACGAGAAGGACAAGGCTCTGGACATGCCCATAGAGGAGCTGGACATGTCGGTGCGGTCCTATAACTGCCTCAAGAGGGCGGGCATAAACACCGTGCAGGAGCTTGTCAGGAAGACCGAGGACGACATGATGAAGGTCAGGAACCTCGGCAAGAAGTCGCTGGAGGAAGTCAAGGGGAAGCTTGCAAATCTCGGCCTCTCCCTCCGCCCCTCGGAGGAACAGGAGGAGTAGCGGAGGCGCGAAGAAAACGCAAGAAAGCGTTTGGGACCACTGGTCCGGGAGGGATTTCGGTATGAACCAGGCGAAGCTCGGGCGCACGAGCGCCCATCGAAAGGCAATGCTCCGGAGCATTGTGACGTCGCTGTTTGAACATGAGCGCATCCGCACCACCGAGGGCAAGGCGAAGCAGCTCGAGCCTGTCGCGGAGAAGCTGATAACGCTGGCCAAGAGGGGCGACCTTCACGCCCGGCGACTGGTGGCGGGGTACGTCAGAAGCGACGCGGTCACGAAGAAGCTCTTCGACACGATCGCGCCCAGATACAAGGACCGCCAGGGTGGCTACGTCCGCACCGTCAAGCTGGGGATGCGTCAGGGCGACGCCGCATCGGAGGTCATAGTTGAGCTATTGTAGCGGCCGCGACCGGGCGAACGAACCATCTCTTCCTGCAAGAGTGCGCCATCGCGCACTTTTTGTGGGTTTTAGGGGGACGTCTCCGTGGAGGAGATCATCAGGGCTGAAAACCTGGTTTACGAGTACGGGCCTGCGGGCGATGGGGAGCATGCCGCGCTGCGAGGCATAGATCTCGCCGTCATGCGGGGCGAGTTCGTGGCCATCATCGGCCACAACGGGTCCGGCAAGTCCACGCTGGCGAAGCACTTCAACGCCCTGCTCCTGCCCACCACGGGGGCGGTGAGGGTGAAGGGCATGATCACCAGCGACCCCCGGAACCTGTGGAAGATCAGGCAGACGGCGGGCATGGTGTTCCAGAACCCGGACAACCAGATCGTGGCCACAACAGTGGAAGAGGACGTGGCCTTCGGCCCTGAGAACCTTGGCGTGGCGCCAGCGGAGATCCGTCGGCGGGTGCGGGAGGCGCTGGAGTGCGTTGACATGGCGGAATATGTGCGGCATGCCCCCCACCTCCTGTCCGGGGGGCAAAAGCAGCGCGTCGCCATCGCCGGCGTCATTGCGATGAGGCCGGAGTGCATCATCCTGGACGAGCCCACCGCCATGCTGGATCCCGCGGGCAGGCGCGAGGTCATGAGAACCATCACGGGGCTGAACAGAGAAGAAGGCATCACGGTCGTCCTCATAACACATTTCATGAACGAGGCCGTGCAGGCCGGCCGGGTCATCGTGATGGAGGCAGGCCGGATTGCCCTCGACGGGAGCCCGCGCAGAGTGTTCAGCCAGGTTGAGACGCTAAGGTCGCTGCACCTTGACGTGCCGCAGGTAACGGAGCTTGCGTATGAGCTGAACAAGGGCGGGGCCGGGCTTCCTGCGGACATCCTGACGGTGGAGGAACTCGCCGACGCCATTACCGGTGCCGGCAGCGGCCGGTGCGCCGGGGCCGAGGAGATGCGCGCAGGCACGGTCGATCCAGTCGATGGCCGGGCTGACTGTCGGGGCCGCGCCGCCGCGGCCTCATGCGGGGGCAGGTGACGAGGGGCCATGTCCATAAGGGTGGAGAACCTCTACTACACGTACAGCCCGGGCACGCCTTTCGAGCGGGCCGCCCTCGAGGATGTCAGCCTCGAGATAGACGACGGGGAGTTCGTGGGCATCATAGGCGCGACGGGTTCAGGGAAGTCCACGCTCATCCAGCACTTCAACGGGCTCCTGAAGCCCACGCGCGGGCGGGTTCTGGTTGACGCCGTTGACATCTGGCAGAGGGATGTGCGCCTGAAGGACATCCGCCAGAAAGTCGGCCTCGTGTTTCAGTACCCGGAGCATCAACTGTTCGAGGAGACCGTGTACGCCGATATCGCCTTCGGCCCGAGGAACATGGGGCTCGACGAGGGCGAGATCGCCCGGCGCGTCAGGCGCTCCCTGGAGATGGTGGGGCTTGGCTTTGAGGGCGTTCGCGACAGGTCCCCGTTCGAGCTTTCCGGCGGCGAGATGAGGCGGGTCGCCATAGCCGGGGTGCTGGCCATGGAACCGTCGGTGCTCGTGCTCGACGAGCCGGTGTCGGGCCTGGACCCGCGCGGGCGGGACGAGCTGCTCGAGGAGCTGGAGATGCTGCACCGGAAGTTCGAATACACGGTCGTGCTGGTGTCCCACAGCATGGACGACGTCGCCAGGTTGGCGAAAAGGCTCGTAGTGCTCCATAAGGGCAGGGTGGTGGCTGATGGGCCTGTCCGCCAGGTGTTCCAGATGACGAACCTGTTGGCGGAGACGGGCCTCGGGGTGCCGCAGGTCACCGAGCTCATGCACGAGCTTGCAAGGCGCGGCAAGAAGGTGCGGACGGAGGTCCTGACGGTTGAAGAGGCGCGTGTTGAGCTTTTGAGGCTCCTGAGGAGTGAGGGCCGTGTTCGGTAACATCACCATCGGCCAATACATTCCGGGCGACTCGCCTGTGCACAGGCTCGACCCCAGGGTGAAGCTGTTCATCACCCTGGTCACCATCACCGTGTTGTTCCTGGTACACACGATGGCGGGGTATGGGCTGGTGCTGCTCTTCATCCTGGGTGCCATGCTCCTTGCGAGACTGCCGGTGAGGTTCGTGCTGCGCGGCGTGCGACCCCTGCTTTTCATCGTGGTGCTGACCTTCGGGCTTCACCTTTTCATGAATGAGGGCCGCGTGCTTTTCAGGATGGGACCTCTCGTCGCCACCTACGAGGGTGCTTACAGGGGGTTCGCCATGTCCATGAGGCTTGTGCTGCTGGTGCTGGCCACGTCCATCCTGACTCTTAGCACCTCGCCAATCGAGCTGACCGATGGCATCGAGAGCACACTCGCGCCGGCGAGGCTCGTGGGGGTTCCTGCGCACGAGCTCGCCATGATGATGACGATAGCGCTGCGGTTCATCCCGACGCTTCTCGAGGAGACCGACAAGATCATGAAGGCCCAGATGGCGCGCGGGGCTGACTTCCAGACCGGTGGAGTGCTCCAGAAGGCGAAGAGCCTCGTTCCGCTCCTGGTGCCGCTTTTCGTGAGCGCGTTCCGGCGCGCGGACGAGCTCGCCATGGCCATGGAGGCCAGGTGCTACCGGGGCGGACAGGGGCGCACCCGAATGAAGCAGCTTCGGGTCGGGGCGAGGGACATCCTGGCGGCCGTCGGGTCAACAGCCGCCCTGGTGATCGTGGCGGTCTACCTCTAGGTAGGGCAGGCGCACGCCTATGAGGAACATCAAGTTGCTCCTGGAATACGACGGCACCGCATACTGCGGGTTTCAGCGGCAGGACGGTCTGCCGACGATCCAGTCTGAGCTGGAGCGGGCTGTGGCCGTCATAACGAAGGCGCCTGCGAAGGCGATCGGGGCGGGCCGCACGGACGCCGGGGTCCACGCGCGAGGCCAGGTGGTGAGCTTCAGAACGGGCGCGAGGATGCCCGCGGAGAAGTTCGTCCCGGCGCTCAACAGCGTGCTCCCGGCTGACATCAGAGTGATGCGCGCCGAGGAGGCCCCGTGGGAGTTCCACGCCCGGTACGACGCTCGCGGGAAAACGTACGAGTATACCATAGACACGCGGCCGGTTCCGTCGGTGTTCCTCCGGAATTACGCCCACCACATCCCCGCTGGCCTCGATATCGGTGCGATGCGCAAGGGGTGTGCACACCTCGTGGGGCGGCATGACTTCAGGTCGTTCGCGGCATCCCACGGTGGGGCGAAAACGTTCGCGCGCGAGGTCAGGCGCTGCGAGGCCGAGGCCGACGGGGGCCTGGTCAGGATAACCGTGGAGGCGGACGGTTTCCTCTACAACATGGTGAGGATAATGGTGGGCACGCTCATCCTGGTGGGGGTGGGCAAGCTCTCCCCCGACGATGTGGCCCGGGTGCGCGACGCGCGCGCAAGGCGGCTCGCAGGGCCCACTGCTCCGGCCAGGGGGCTTTGCCTTGTGCGCGTGGATTACGGTGGCGCGGCGGGAGATGCAGGCCGCGGCGCGGCGGCGGGCGGATGCGGCCACGAATTTTGTTGACACACCGACCAGGCTGTATTAGAATACCGCTTGGGGCTTGCGGCCCGCGTTTAGTTTCTGAGGCCGCAGTTTTGCACGAGACCATCAGGTCATGGACGCTACCCGGGCCATCAGGTGTAAGCGGTACGAGGAGGATATCATATGGCTGGCAGTGGGCCCAGGCCCGACGAACAGGGCGGAGAATGGTACATGGTTGATGCCGAGGGCAAGACGCTCGGCAGGCTCGCAAGCCAGGTCGCCAGCGTGATACGGGGCAAGCACAAGCCCACCTACACGCCGAGCCTTGACACTGGCGATCACGTGATCGTCATCAACGCCGAGAAGGTGCGTGTCACCGGCAACAAGGCGGCGGAGAAGATGTACTACAGGCACAGCGGCTATCCCGGCGGGCTACGGGCTGTCCCATACAGCGTCATGATCTCGAAGAGGCCTGAGGCGGTCATAGAGCATGCCGTCAGAGGCATGCTGCCCCATAACCGTCTCGGGCGATCGCTCTGGAAGAAGCTGAAAGTCTATCGCGGCGCGGAGCACCCGCACGCAGCGCAGAAGCCGAAACCCCTTGAGATCAGGGAATAAGGGGACGTCGCAAGGCACCGGCACGAAAGGGGGGTAAGGCATGGTACTGGCTGAGACGGGCAATGCAGCGGCTGTGCTCGCAACCGGCAGGCGCAAGTGTTCCGTGGCGAGGGTGCAGTTGAAGCCCGGCCATGGAGAGATTATCGTCAACGGGAAACCCATATCCGAGTATTTCGGGCGCAAGATCCTGGAGATCCTTGTGAGGTGCCCTCTCGTGGTCACGGAGACCACCGACAGGTACGACGTGGTCGCAAAGGTCGAGGGCGGAGGCCCGACGGGTCAGGCGGGGGCGGTGACCCACGGCATCGCCAGGGCGCTCCAAGGTGTGAACCCTGACCTGCGCCCGGCCCTGAAGAAGGCCGGTCTTCTCACGCGCGACCCGCGCATGAAAGAGCGGCGCAAGTACGGCCTCAAGAAGGCCCGCAAGGCTCCTCAGTTCTCGAAGAGGTAAAATCGCTCGTTCAACTTCGAGCCTGGACGTCAGTAAACCGGTCGCCCTGCTCCGTTCCCAAGCGGAGGAGGGCGGCCGGTTCTCGTTTTCGCCCCCTCCAGCTTCGCGCGCAAGGGCCGGCGCGACCGGGCGTCGGAGACGTCCGACCGCCGTCGGAAGGAAATGCAAGCCATATACCGAAGTATAGAAGCGCGAGCACGAGTTCGTGAGCTCGTGCCTGCCTGCCAGGGGCTCCCGGTGCTAACACGGCGGGGTCCCCGGAATCCGGCGGGTTCTGGAGGTAGGGTGGGGGTTGCGAAGGTACGTCCCGAGAAGAGTGAGGCGGCGGCGACGCGTCCTTACCACGGTTGCCCTGTGGCTTATTGCGGCGTGCGCGGCGGCAGGTTTTGTCGTGGCGCGTAACCCCGCGCTCGTCCACGGCGCGCCGGAGTCTCTCGAGCGCGCGAGGATCGCGTGGGACCTTCTGTGCCTTCGGCGCACTCTGGAGGTGACGGTGAGGAGCGCGGAGTTCTGGGGGCCGGACCTTCTCATCGTGGACATGGAGGTGCGGAACCGCTCCCCGGTGGTCGTCCTCTGCCAGGACCTGCGCCTTGTGGACAGGCGAGGGCAGGTCTTCTTCCCCAGCAGCACAAGCGTGTACTACGTCAACCGCCAGGAATCTCTGTGGATGCGCCAGGTGAACCCGGGCCGGAGCATATCCGGGAAGTTTGCTTTCATAGTCGCCGATGGCACCTTCGGGCTTGCCTGCGGCATCGAGACGGAGATAGGCGTCATCAGGCTCTCGGCGATAAGGGAGATATCGCGACGCGGGAGATGACCGCGCACGCAGAATGTGACCACGACAGGTGAAAGGCGACTGTGCTGCCCAGGAGCTGACCACAGCGAGGCGCGCACGTGCGCAGGGAGGTGCCTCATGTGAAGCTGGAGTTTGTGAAGGTGAGCCGGGACAAAGGGATCGCCCTCGTTACCATCGATCGGCCTCCTGTGAACGCGCTGAGCTTCCAGACCGCGGGCGAGGTTGAAGAGGCCTTTACGGAGCTTGCCCAGGACCAGGCTCTCAGGGCGGTCATCGTCACCGGCGCCGGCGACCGCGCGTTCGTGGCCGGAGCGGACATCAAGGAGTTCCCGGGGCTTACGCGCGAGGTCGGGATCGAGATGTCGAGGCGTGGCCATGCGGTGCTCGACCGGGTCGCCAGGTTCCCGCGACCGGTCATCGCCGCGGTCAACGGCCTCTGCCTCGGGGGTGGATGCGAGCTTGCGCTGGCCTGCGACATCCGCGTCGCGTCGGATGCGGCGAGGTTCGGCCAGCCCGAGGTGAGCCTCGGCCTCATCCCGGGATACGGCGGCACCCAGCGCCTCGCGAGGCTGGTGGGCCCGGCCGTGGCGAAGGAACTGCTCTTCACCGGCAGGATGATCGATGCCCGCGAGGCGCTCGCCATCGGCCTCGTGAACAGGGTCGTGCCGCATGCCGACCTCATGGCCGCGTGCCTGGAGCTTGCGCGCACCATCGAGTCGAAGGCGCCCGTTGCGGTGAGCCTGGCGAAGGCGGCTGTCGATGAGGGCGTGGAGGTGCGCCTGAGCAACGCGCTGGAGATCGAGGCCCGCTGTTTCGGAGATGCGTGCGCCACCGAGGACATGCGCGAAGGGGTGCAGGCTTTCATCGAGAAGCGCAAGCCCGAGTTTACCGGCAAGTAGCAGGTCTATCCTGCGCACACTACACATCGAACCAGTGGCGCGAGGATGCGCGGGTGGAGCGCATGCGCTTCAAGGCGCGCACGCCGGCGCTTGCGCGCGTGATGCGTTACGGCGTGGGGGGTGACTTTCGATACTGGGAGAGCACTACTTCACGGAGATGCCGACTTCGTCCCGGGCCGAGAAGGAGATAACCGTTGACCTTGCGGGCAGACGCCTGCGGTTCGTGACAGACGCCGGGGTCTTCGCCAGGGGGAAGCTGGATCGCGGCACGAGGCTGCTCATCAAGGCCATGGACATCCCCGAGGGCGGCCTCGTGCTCGACCTCGGGTGCGGGTACGGCCCCATCGGCATCGCTGCCGCCGTCCTCGCCCCGACGTGCCGGGTCTACATGATTGACATAAACCAGCGGGCATGCGAGCTTGCCAGGAGAAACGCGTCTCTCAACGCGGCTACCAACGCCGAGGTGCGGTGCGGTGCGGGCTTCGCGCCTGTCGAAGGCATGAAGTTTGACCTCGTCCTGTCCAACCCGCCCATCAGAGCGGGCAAGGCGGTCGTGTTCACGTTGATCGAGGAGGCTGCCCGGCACCTTCGGTCCGGCGGGAGGCTCGTTCTGGTGGCGCAGACGAAGCAGGGAGCGAAGAGCCTTCTCCGCAAGCTGGCCGAGACGTTCCCCGCGGCGCGGGAGGTGGAGAAGGGCGGCGGGTATCGCGTCATGGAAGGAATAGCCGGCGAATAGACCGACACGGGCGGATCGCCGGGCCTTGGCGGTCTCCGGGCTGCGACGGCCCGGCGACGCCTTTGCGGCGGGCATTTTTCTGGACGGGTGAGCATAACTGTGGTAGCGAGCGGGTGCGCGCCCGGTCCCGGCGGAGGGCGCACGCGCCCTGCGCCGGGATGCTCGTCACAGAGGGTGAAACCCTGTTGAAGCGGCCCATAGTGATCGTATGGACGCCGAAGGCGTGGCTTGCAACCACGGCCGCCATAGGAGCGATGGTCGTCATGCTGCTTGTGCTGGCCCGCACGGCCATGATGGTGAGCGCCCCATTTTCAGACGCCGTGTGCGGGAGAATCATCGTCATCGACCCCGGGCACGGCGGCGACGACTGCGGGGCGCGCGGTCGCTCGGGGCTTACCGAGAAGGACGTGGTGCTGGATATCGGGCGGCACCTGGCAGGCCTCTTCAACCGGGCTGCCGTGTACACCGTCATGACCAGGGACGAGGACGAGGACCTTGCCGGAGACAGCGGCCTCGGCCCCATGCAGCGGAAGCGGCTGGACCTCGAGAGCCGGGTCGATCTCGCGGCTCGGGGCGGTGCGGACCTCTATATCAGCATCCACGCCAACAGCTTCCCCGAGCCGGTGTGGTCCGGCGCCCAGACGTTCTACCACAGCCGGTCGGAGGAGAGCAGGGCCCTCGCGCAGGCCGTCCAGAAGGAGCTTGTGGCCCGCCTCGGCCCGAACCTGCGGAAGGCCAAGCCGGGCGACGATTACTTCGTGCTGAGGAAGTCCACGATGCCGGCGGTCATCGTCGAGGTGGGGTTTCTCTCAAACCCCCGGGAGGAGTCTCTGCTCGCCCAGCCTGACTACCGGCGGCGCGTCGCGGAGGCCATCTTTCACGGCACCGTGAGCCACCTCGTGGAGTCGTACAGGAAGCGCAAGGGCGGCGAGGGGCAGCGGGCCGAGCCCGTCTCCGACTCCCGGGCGGACGGGGTGGAGCAGGAAGGGATCGAGTGGGCCTTGAGGTCCAGGGTGCGCGCAGCCCTCAACCCCGCCGAGGACGAGGTCATTCTCTACTTCGCCGGCCCCACGAACTTCGACGATGACCTCATGCCCGAGGTGCGCAAGGTGCCGGGCATAGCCTCGGCCGCGACGCCCGAGGAGCGCGCCTCGAAGGTCGTCGCCGAGCTTCTCAAGGGGCCGGCCGGCGGGAGCGTGCTGTGCCCCACGATCCCCAGGGGGACGAGGCTCCGGTCGATCCGCATGGCGGGCGGCGTGGCCTACATCGATTTCAGCCGGGAGCTTGCCACAAGCCACTGGGGGGGAAGCAGGGCCGAGGAGCTTACGGTCTACTCGATCGTCAACACCCTGGCTGAGGTGGCTGAGGTTGAGCGCGTCCAGATCCTCATCGAGGGCGCCGAGCCCGTGACCATCGCGGGGCATGTCGTCCTCGATACTCCGCTCGAGCCCAATTTCGACCTGGTGAGGTTCGCGAAATAGCCTGCCGCCAGGGCATGAGCGCCCGGCAAGGAGCCCCTCCTTCTTCGACTTCTCCTGCCAGGCCCGCCTGGATTTCGTGGCGAACATGAATGGAATGAAAAGGATATGGTCACGCCGTGTAGAATACCATATGGAGTCGGGACGACCTCCATCGCGGGTGTGGCCGCTGCGGATGCGGGGAGCGTCCCACGCAGGAGACGAGACAGGAGGGGAACGTCGTGGGCCTGAGAGATGAGTATTCCACCGCGATCAAGCGCCTCATGGACGAGATCGACTCAGCCGAGCAGGAGGCCATGGAGAAGACCGCTGATGCCATCGCAACCACGGTGGCCGCCGGGGGCGTGCTCCATGTTTTCGGCGCGGGTCACTCCCACATGCTGGCGGAGGAGATCTTCTACCGGGCTGGCGGCCTCGTGCCGGTGAACGCCATCTTCGACCCCGGGCTCATGGTACACAATGGGGCCGCCAGGAGCACGGTGCTGGAGAGACTGCCTGGCTACGCCGCGGCCGTCATCGGCGATCACGAGACTTCCGCGGGCGAGCCGTTCATCGTCGTCTCCAACTCCGGCATCAACCCGGTGCCCATAGAGATGGCGCTGGAGGCAAGGGCCAGGAGCCTCGTCCTCGTCGCTCTCACGTCGGTCCAGGCCTCGGCGGCGGCGCGGCCCAGGCACCCTTCGGGATACAGGCTCTACGAGCTTGCCGATATCGTGCTCGATAACCACGCTCCCCCCGGCGACGCCATCGCGGACGTGCCCGGCTGCCCCGGCCTCAAGACAGGGCCTGTCTCGACCATACTGGGAGCGTACATCCTCAACAACATAATAGTGAGGGCGGTGGAGAGGCTGGCCGCCACAGGCCAGGAGGAGCCGCCGGTGTTCACCAGCGCGAACGTGCCGGGCAGCGCCGAGAGGAACGCCTGGCTTGTCTCGCACTACAGGCGGCAGGTCAAGAGCTTCTAGATCCCCCGTGGCAGGTGGGTATCAGGTCAAGGCGAAGGCGGTGCGCGCGTGGTAGCTCCCCGTGTCGAGGTGTTCCTGAACAGAATAGAGGAGAACGCCAGAGCCATCGTGGAGCTGTGCAGCAAGCGCGGCATCGCTGTGGCGGGCGTGACCAAGGTGACGTGCGGCCTCCCTGACGTGGCCGAGGCAATACTGCGCGGCGGTGCCAGGTGGATCGCCGACTCACGCGTGGCGAACCTCGCGCGCCTGCGCGAGGCGGGCGTGTCGTGCGAGACCGTCCTCCTGCGTGCCCCCATGCTCCACGAGGCGGCGGACGCCGTGCGAGTTGCGGACATGAGCCTCATCTCATCGGTGGAGACGGCGAAGGCCCTCGGCGAGGCTGCGCGCGCAGGTGGCAGGGAGCACAGGGTCATCCTCATGGTGGACGTGGGGGACCTCCGGGAGGGGGTCCTGCCTGGTGCCGCCGTGGACGCGGCGAGGCGCGTGGCGCGCGTGGACGGCGTGCGGCTGCATGGCATCGGGACCAACGTAGCATGCTATGGCGGGGTGGTCCCGACGTATGAGAACATGAGCGTGCTCCTCCGCCTCCGGCATCGGATCTGCGACGATCTGGGGCTTGACCTCGAGGTGATATCGGGCGGCAACTCGAGCGCCCTGCCGCTGGTGGCGTCGGGCGGGGTGCCCCGGGGCATAAACCAGTTGCGTGTCGGCGAGTCCATGCTGCTCGGGCGGGATGTCACCTGGCGCCGGCCGCTCCCCGGCATGCACCTCAACGCGTTCGTCCTGGCGGCGGAGGTCATCGAGGTGGAGAGGAAGCCCTCCGTGCCCGAGGGCGAGATCGGGCAGGACGCCTTCGGCAAGGTCCGCACCTTCAGGGACAGGGGCATAAGGCAGAGAGCCATTCTCGCCATCGGCAGGCAGGACGTGGATCCGGAAGGGCTTACACCGCTCGAGTCGGGCATCGAAGTGCTGGGAGCGTCCAGCGACCATCTCATCCTGGACGTTGAAGACTCCGACTGTGCGATGAAGGTGGGGGATGAGGTCAGGTTCGCCATGAGCTACGGCTGCCTTCTCGCTGCAATGACGTCGCCTTACGTGCACAAGCTCGTCGCAGGGTGATGGGCGGCCAGGGAGGGGTAAGCATGACGGAAGCAGCCGGCGTAGCGCTCGGTGCCCTCGCGCCGCACCCGCCGCTCCTCATTCCGGAGATAGGCGCCGGGCGCGATCTCGATGCCGTGCAGAAGACGACCTCTGCCATGCGAAAGCTGGCGGCCATGGTGAGCGACGCCCATCCTGGAGTCGTTGTCGTCATCAGCCCCCACGCGCCTCTTTTCGAGGACGCCATCGCTGTGCTCGCTGATGACCCTCTCAAGGGTGATTTCGCCAGTTTCATGGCGCCGGAGGTCAGCTTCTCCTTCGAGAACGACCTCGACCTTGCGCGTGAGATCGCCCGGCAGGCCGACACCATGGGCGTAAGCGTGGCGCTCATCGGCGAGCGGGAGCGGCGGGCCTACCATGTGGACAGGAGCCTGGACCACGGCGTTCTCGTGCCGATGCACTTCGTTGTCGAGGCGGGGGTGAAGACGCCCATCGTCGCCATGGGCATGTCGCTTCTGCCCCGCGAGAAGCTGTACATGTTCGGCAGGGCCATAGCAGGGTCCGTGGAGGCGCTCGGGCGAAGAGCTATGGTCATCGCCAGCGGCGATATGTCCCACAGGCTCACGCGAGGCGCCCCGGCAGGCTACGACCCGCACGGCGCCGAGTTTGACCGGCGGATAGTGGAGCTTCTCCGGGACGGCGACGTCGAGGGGGTCCTGTCGCTCGACCGCGTCCTCGTGGAGCGGGCGGGCGAGTGCGGGTACCGGTCGCTGGTCATGGCCCTCGGGGCCCTCGACGGGCGCAGGTTCGAGCCGGAGGTGCTGTCGTACGAGGGGCCGTTCGGCGTGGGCTACGCTGTTGCGGTGTTCCGGCCTGGCGAGGAGGCCGCCGACAGGGCGATCCTGGCGAGGCTCCTCGACAGGCGCGAGAAGGCTATGGCAGAGACAAGGGAAGGAGAAAGCCCCCTGGTGCGCCTGGCGCGCAGGGCTGTCGAGGAATACACGAGGCACAGGAGGGTGATAGACCCGCCGGAGGACCTCCCGGAGGAGATGAAAGGGCAGGCAGGGGTGTTCTGTTCCATCAAGAAGTATGACCAGCTCCGGGGGTGTATCGGCACGATCCACCCGACGACGGCCAGCATCGCCCGGGAGATAATCAGGAACGCCATAGCCGCGGCCGCCGACGATCCTAGGTTCACACCCGTGGAGCCCGACGAGCTGGATGACCTCGTGTACTCGGTGGACGTGCTGACCCCGGCGGAGCGGATCTCCAACACCGATGAGCTGGATCCGAAGGTCTACGGGGTCATCGTGAGGAAGGGGACGAGGAGCGGGCTTCTCCTTCCGGACCTCGAGGGGATAGACGACACCCGCGAGCAGGTGGCGATAGCGAAGCGCAAGGCCGGCATAGCGCCGGACGAGGACGTGGAGCTCTTCAGGTTCGAGGTCAAGAGGTACAGGTAATGCGAGAGGCGTCCTTCTGGCGAAAGGAAGAGGGCGAGGAAGGCCTGGTGACGTGCGTCCTCTGCCCCCAGTACTGCAAGATAAGGCCCGGCCGGGTCGGGGTGTGCAGGGCCCGCAGGAACATCGACGGCCGGCTGTATTCCCTCATATACGGCGAGGTGACCTCGTTTGGGCTCGACCCCATCGAGAAGAAGCCCCTGTACCACTTCTACCCGGGCTGGGACATCCTCTCGGTGGGCACAAGGGGCTGCAACCTCGCGTGCGGGTTTTGCCAGAACTGGCACATCTCCCAGGCGGACGCCGAGACGCAGGGGCTGACGCCGGAAGGGCTGGCTGCGGCTGCGGCCGAATATGGGCGGCGTCGCAGGTCCATCGGGGTGGCCTACACGTACTCCGAGCCGCTCATCTGGTACGAGTTCGTGGTGGACGCCTCGAAGCTCGTGCACGAGAAGGGCCTCAAGAACGTCCTCGTCACGAACGGGGAGATCAACGAGGAGCCGCTGAGAGAGCTGCTTCCGCATGTCGATGCGATGAACATCGACGTCAAGGCGTTCACCGAGCCGTTTTATGCGAAGGTGTGTCACGGGAAGCTGGCGCCGGTCCTTCGGACGGCCGAGATGTCGAGAAAGGCCGGCTGCCACGTCGAGATAACGAATCTCATCATCCCGGGGCACAACGACTCGCCGGACGAGATAAGGAAGCTCGTGGACTGGGTCGCGTCATCGCTGGGAGACGACACTCCCCTGCACTTCTCGAGGTACTTTCCGGCGTACAGGTTCGACGCGCCGCCGACGCCCGTCGCCACGCTGCGCGTGGCAGTCGAGATGGCACGCGAGCAGTTGAAGCACGTTTACATGGGGAACGTGCCCGGCGGCGAGGGCGACGACACGCGTTGCTACAGGTGCGGCGAGTCGCTCATCGAGCGAAGCGGCTTCGACCTTGTGGCATACCGGGTGAAGGACGGAAGATGCCCTTCGTGCGGGGCGGATGTCCACGTGGTCGGGGCGCCGCCGTTTCAGGAGGAGACCCGGTAGCCCTCCTCCTCGACCGCCCTCACCATCTCGTCGCGGCCTGCCTTCGCGGGGTCGAACGTCACCTGGGCGGTGCTGGCTGCAAGATCCACCTTCGCACTTTTTGCGCCGGGCACGTTGAGGAGCGCCCTCTCCACCGCCATGCGGCAGTGATTGCAGGTCATCCCCTCGATGTGGAGCACGATCGTGCTCTCATGGCCGGGGCTCGAGGCATTGCTGGTCATGGCGCGCCTCCCTTGTCGGTCGCTACTCGATCTTGATGGCCTCCACAGGGCACGACTCCGCCGCCCCGTTGCAGCACGGGAGGTCGTCGCATTTTTCAGGGTGTACCGCGTGGGCCTGACCGTCGTCGCCCATCTCGAACACGTCGGGGCATATCTCGGAGCACAGCTCGCATCCGATGCACAGGTTCCCATCGACTGTCACTTTGGCCATGAATCCTGCGCGGCACCCCCGTCTTTTCGCCCGGCAGGGGACGGCCGCCTTCCTCCTTCCACGACCCGTCGAGCCATCGTCTCGCCTGCCGGACGGCGCCCGATGGCGCGCTCATGATGTATGTTCCTACGAACCGTATGCCGTTATGCATGAACGACCCTGCGGTCAGGCCCCAGGTGGCTCCTTGCGCCGGCCTCGCCATCGCCGGAGATGTGCGCCGCACCGGGCCTCGCCGTCGGCAGGCTCTCGCGGCCGAGACCCGTGCCCTCGATCTCCGTTCGAAGCTCCGGGTTGAGCAGCTTCACGAAGGTGCCCTTCATCCCGAGAGATCTCGTCCTGACCAGGTTGGCCGAGGACAGCTTCCGGAGGGCGTTGACCAGCACGGAACGCGTCATCCCCGTGTCGTCAGCGATCCTGCTCGCCACCAGGAACCCCTGGTCGCCGTCGAGGGCCTCGAGGATGGCGCGGACAGCGATGATCTCGGAGTACGAGAGGCTCTGGATGGCGAATCTCGCCGCGCGGCAGCTCCTCTCGTGTTCGTCCTCCTCCCTCCGGTACTTCAGGGCAAGCACCGCCCCCGCGGCCGTCGCGAGGGGGCCCAGCATGTCCAGTTCGTCGCGGGACGGCTCACGGGTCAGGCGTATGGCCAGAAGCCCCAGGGTCTCGCGCAGCACGGTCACAGGGGCCACCGCATACCAGTCGCCGTTGATGGCGACCGCCGCGGCGCTTGCGCCCCCTGAGTCCCCTGCAACCCCGGCCCACAGCGAGGCGAGAGTGCGCGGAGCGAGGGTGTTCCCACGCTGCCACTCAACCTCTCCTCCGATGGGCTCGGCTGTCCCGCCGGAATCACCGGCAATGTGCCCGCCGCTATCCGCGAAGCAGACGTGCGCCCCTCCGAGGGCCTTGCTCACCGCGGAGCAGACTTCGTCGCCCCCTGCTGTGGAGGCGGTTTGCTGGAGCATCTCCACCATGGCATTGAGTGTCTGTCGGCACTTCACGATAGTGCCGCCTCCCTTCGCCTGATTCTCCCCGTCTTTGCAGAGCGCTCTCCGTGTCGACCATAAATGGTGGAAGTGTCCACCTTTCCGGACATATTGTACGGCAGAGGTCGATAATTGTCAACCAATACACAAGAATGTCGCGCTTGGGGTCGAGCCGTGACGAAGGGCGGAGGGCGGAGGAAGCGAGGGGGGCCCAGCCGGGCGGGCGACTCGACCGGGTGAATGGAAGGGTTTTGGCGCAACTTCTCGAAATACAGGAACGTGTGTCGCTCGCGCCCGTTCTCATGGCGTGGAGGGAGAGGAATGGCGCAAGCCACGCGAGCCTGCACAACGGGGGCGGTGTTCAAGGTGGGTAAAATGGTGCTGGGCTGGCAGGTTCCGTACGCTGCTGATAGCGGCGAGTCATACAGGGAGCACGCGAAGGTCATAACCCACATCAGCCCGTGCTGGTACTCGATGGATGCGGGCGGTAACATCAAGAGCGAGGAGGAGGCGGATACCGTCAGGTTTGCACGGTCGTCCGGCACCGTGCTCGTGCCCCTCATCGTGAACGAGAAGTTCAGCCCGGAGGTAGCTCACGAGATCCTCGTCACCGGGGACACGAGGCGGCGCGCGGCCGAGAACATCGCCTCGCTCGTCCTGGACCGAGGCTTCGACGGGATCAACATGGATTTCGAGGGGGCCTTCCTGAAGGGCGACAGGGACCGGTACACTTCGCTCATCGCCGAGCTTGCGCGGCTGCTCAGGCCCCACGGGAAGCACCTTTCGGTGGACGTGGTGTCGCAGACAGCGCCTCCCGGCCCCGACGACACAGGCTGGGCCCAGGCGTACGACTACCCGGGCCTTGCGCCCCTGGTGGACCACCTGATCCTTATGGGCTATGACTTTTCACCTGCGGGAGGCCCGCCCGGACCGGTCGCGCCCCTGTGGTGGCTCGGGAAAGTGCTCGATTACACGCTCACCTGCGTTCCCCGGGAGAAGGCCGTCATGGGGCTCCCGTTTTACGGGCGCCACTGGGCCATCGAGAACGGGGTGCCGTCGCAGGGGCACGGGTTCGACGCGAAGAAGGCGAGGGAGATCCTCGGCCGCCCCGGGCTGCAGCCGGCATGGGACGAGCGGGCCGCGTGCCCCGTCATCCGGTACTATGACGGCGACGTGGAGCACGTCATATACTATGAGGACCTTGAAAGCATCAGGCTCAAGCTCAGGCTCGTCAGGGAGAGCGGCATCGAGGGCGTGGCGTTCTGGCGACTTGGCTCGGAGGATCCTGCGATGTGGGAGGAGGTGCGCGAGGAGTTCCTCGCCTGACGCGCGGCGGGCCGCCTGTGGTGTCAGACCGCGTGTGAGAGGCGGGCTGTCAAAGAATGTTTTTGGGTGCAGGGAAGGAGTTTCGAACGGCTCGTCGAAACATATCGTGAATCCAACTCAAGGTAAGGAGGGATATCGATGAAGAAGGCAATTTGCCTGGCCGTCGCCGTTGTGATGATGATGGCCGTGGCGGGGGTCGCGTCCGCGGAGAACAAGATCGGGGTAGGTTACTACTTCCAGCAGGATGAGTCGGTGCTTACCCTCGCGGGCGAGCTCAGCCTGTCTGACAAGGTCGCGTTCGGGTTCGACTACGTCGGCAAGAAGGCCGCGAGCGAGACCGAGCTGTACGGCAAGCTCGCGCTGCAGAGCTTCGGCCCCGCGTCCGTGGGAGCGTTCGGCGGAGTGAAGCTCATCGAGGGAGCGAACATCTTCAAGATCGGCGCGTACGCCCAGCAGCCCGTCAGCCCGCAGATCGCCGCGTACGGCAGGGCGGGGATGGCCTTCCAGAGCGGCGCGAACTCCTGGTTCGAGGCTCAGGGGGGCCTCAAGGCCGACATCATGTCGCCGTTCTGGCTCGCGGGCGAGGCACTCTATAGCGGCCGCGAGGGTGCTGACGGCACCGCTTTCCGCGTGCTGGCCGGGATGAACTTCTAGGGTCGCCCTCCCGGGCCGGGTAAGGTCTGCCACATGAGGATACCCGGCTGAACTCGTGACCAACAGGCTGTGCCAGGCCATGTGCGAGGCACAGCCTGTTGTCGTGTTGCCCGGCGGGGGCCCCGGTGCAAGTCCTCGCCGATCCAGCAGAGGCCGGCCGCCCGGACCCTGGGTTCGTGGGCGGCTGGAAGGATTATGATGGGCGAAGTAGAATCACATAATGGTTGGGCGGATCCCGGGTCTTTGTGACGCCATTATGGAGGTGGTTGAGTTGATAGTCGGGGTCCCGAAGGAGATCAAGAACAATGAGAACCGCGTGGCGATCGTGCCGTCAGGCGTGATGGCGCTTGCCGACAGGGGCCATACGATCCTCGTGGAAAAGGGGGGCGGGCTCGGCAGCGGCATAACTGACGAGGACTACGCCCGTGCGGGCGCGCGCATCGTCGAGAACGTGGCCGACCTGTGGGCGCAGGCTGACATGATCATGAAGATCAAGGAGCCTTTGCCCCCGGAATATCCGCTGATGCGGCCGGGCCAGGTGATGTTCACCTACTTCCACCTTGCATCGGATGAGACGCTCACGAGGGCTGTGCTGGACTCCGGAATAGTGGCCATCGCCTACGAGACGGTGCAGCTTCCCGACGGAAGCCTGCCCCTCCTGTCACCCATGAGCGAGGTGGCGGGCGCGATGGCCGCCATCGTGGGCGCGAACTACCTGGCGGGCCCGAAAGGCGGCCGCGGCGTGCTGATGGGCGGCATCCCGGGGGTCGAGCCCGCGCACGTGGTGGTGATCGGCGGGGGCACCGTCGGCACGAACGCTGCGCTCATGGCTGCCGGGCTGGGCGCGCAGGTGACGGTGTTCGAGGTCTCCATCAACCGCATGAGGTATCTCTCCCACATACTGCCGAAGAACGTGAAGGTCCTGTACTCCAACAGGCATTCCATAGAGGCGGCGCTCGCCGACGCTGACCTCGTGATCGGCGCCGTCCTGATACCCGGGGCGAAGGCGCCCAAGCTGGTAACACGCGACATGCTGAAGCCCATGAAGAAGGGCGCGGTCATCGTGGATGTCGCGGTTGACCAGGGAGGCTGCATCGAGACCATCCACCCGACCACGCACGCGAACCCCACCTATTTCGTGGACGGGGTTCTGCACTACGCGGTCGCCAACATGCCCGGGGCGTTCCCGAGGACGTCCACGTTCGCCCTGACCAACGTGACGCTTCCCTACGCGGTGAGGATCGCGGACTTAGGCGCCGAGGAGGCCATGAGGCGCGACCCGGCGCTTCGGCTGGGCCTGAATGCATACAGGGGCAAGCTGACGTGCAAGGGCGTGGCGGATGCCTTCGGGACCGAGTATCACTGTCCCGACGAGGTGCTTGGGTAGGCGTAAAGTGGGCGCCTGGGGCCTGCGCGCAGGGTGGCGGGGCGGGTGCTTGGGCGCGCATTTGTGAAGCAAGGCACAACCGAATCCACGGCCGTTGAGTTGGAAGAACGGCCGTGGATTTTTTGTCGGTACGGTTGCATATGTATACATCACTACTGTATAATTACAGCAACGCCTGCTCATACCTGGGTGGAGAGGAAACCGGGAGCAGGGCGCCGGAGGTCGAGGCTGTGATTCGGGCGGGAGTGGTGGGTGCGTCGGGATATGCTGGGGGAGAGCTCGTAAGGCTTCTCCTCGGGCACAGGGGGGTTGCCATCGTGGCCCTGGCCTCGCGCGGGAGCACCGGGAAGGCCGCCTGGGAGGTATACCCTGGGCTACGGGGCTACGATTTGCCGCGCATGAGCCATGTGTCAGCCGGTAACCTCGCCAGCGAGTGCGACGTGGTGTTCATCGCTGCGCCGGCTGGCGCGGCCGCGCCGCTGGCCAAGGAGATCCTGGCGGTGTCCTCGTCTACGAAGATCATCGACCTCGGTTCGGACTTCAGGCTCAAGGACCCTGCGCTTTATCAGGAGTGGTACGACATGGTCCATGAGGCCCCGGAGCTTCTCGCGGAGGCGGCATATGGGCTTCCGGAGCTATGCCGGGCCGAGGTGCGGCGCGCGCGCATCGTCGCGAACCCCGGGTGCTATCCCACCGCGAGTCTGCTCGCGCTCGCCCCGCTTGTGGCCGGCGGCCTGATCGACCTGCGGAGCATCGTCATAGACGCGAAGTCCGGGGT
>DKEX01000104.1 GCA_002452295.1 Firmicutes bacterium UBA6811
GAATTCGTCCTGTGTATTGACATGAAGTAGACCCGACCGTATAATACTTTAAACGAAGTTGTGCTTCATGCCAATTCAATACACACGAGGATGCCTCATCTCTTCAGAGGTGGGGTAGAGGCGCGATGGTCCAAGAGTACGTTTCCTGAGAAGTGCATCGATGAGGGAAGCGGAAAGGGGACGTCGCCGAAGCAGGCGCCGGCAACAGGCGCCCGGCTGGGGTTGCACCGAAGAGGTGCAAGACTGTCACGGAGGTGAGCCTGACGCCTTCGTGGAGAGCTATCTCACTTCGGGGCGGGTGAGGCTTTTTGTTTCATTCAGCAGCCTGGAGGAGGCGGATACCCTCGAGGAAGCAGAGAGCCAGGAGAGAGAAGCAAGAAGGGAGGCACACCGCCCGGAATGGGGCGCTGGACAGGCATGAGGAATCTCGACACGTTTAGCAACCCGTACGGCGACGGAAAGGTCATCGACAGTTGCGGGCTCTTTGGGATGATGAGCCTTGAAGGGAGGACATTCTCCGGGTCGGACGCCATCCGCGCCATGGCGAACATGCACGACCGCGGAAACGGCCTCGGGGGAGGGTTCGCGGCCTATGGGATCTATCCCGACTTCGCCGACCATTACGCGCTTCACGTGATGTTTGATTCGGCGGCGGGCAGGGACGCGACAGAAGCCTTCATAGATGGGACCTGCGATGTCGCGCATGACGAGGCCATACCTACGAGGCCTGCCGCCGGCATCGGGCCTTCGCCGGAGCTGAGGAGGTATTTCATCACTCCGAAAAATGACCCGTGCGACGGCTGCCGAGACCCGCGGGGTGTTGTTGCCGTCGCTGACGCCGCCGCAAACAACGCCGCAGCCGACGCTACAGCCACGACTGCCAGCGTTGCCGACCCCGTCGTCGAGGGCACATGCAACGCGCGCACGCGGGACGAGGCCGACGAGCGCATAATCGGGATCGTGATGACCATAAACACGAAGATCCCCGACGTCTTTGCGTTGTCCTGTGGGAAGAACATGGGCGTCTTCAAAGGAGTGGGCTACCCGGAGGACATCGGGCGCTTTTTCAGGCTCGATGAGTACCAGGGCTATCTCTGGACCGCCCACGGCAGGTTTCCCACGAACACGCAGGGCTGGTGGGGCGGGGCACATCCATTTTCGATACTGGACTGGACGGTCGTCCATAACGGCGAGATCTCGTCCTATGGCACCAGCCGCGCATTCCTCGAGACGCAGGGATATTGCTGCTCCCTGCACACTGACACGGAGGTCCTCGCGTACGCTGTTGACCTCCTCGCAAGGCGGCACAGGCTTCCGATGTGGGCGGTGGCGAAAGTCCTCGCCCCGCCCTTCTGGTCCTCAATCGACCGGATGGACGAGGCCAAAAGGCGGCTTTTCACCGCCCTCCGGGTAACCTACCCTGATCTCCTCATGAACGGTCCGTTCACCGTCATCATCGCCAACCGCCACATGATGGTGGGGCTGCGCGACAGGGTGGAGCTGCGCCCGCTCGTCGCGGCGACCTCCGGGGACATGCTTTACCTTTCGTCGGAGGAGGCGCCCATCAGGCTGATCAACCCTCACCTGGACCGCGTCTGGATCCCAAGAGGAGGGGAAGCGGTTGTCGGAAGAGTCGGCACGGTGGATGTCATGGCGGGGCAGGGACGGGCGACGCAGCCAGAGCACAGGGTGGCAGCGGAGGCGCGGTCTGCACAACCAGGCCGTGACCGACAGCAACGGCGCGAATGGAGAGTCGGCGCCGGTTGATGAGCCTGGTCCCGAGTGACATCGTTTCCCGCGGCGGGCATGCCCGAGCTGCGCACGTCCTGCAGAAGGCATGGCCGGGCTGCGCGCGCACCCGACCGTAGCGAGAACGAGGAGATCCCGGATGAAGAGCTATATCACACCACAGTTTACAGTCGAGAGAGACGACCGCCGGTGCAACATGTGCCGCGCATGCATCAGAGAATGTAGCTTCGGCGTGCATTACTACGATGAGAAGCGCAAGACCATGGGAGCGCGGGAGGAGCGCTGCGTCGGATGCCACCGGTGCTCCACGTTCTGCCCCACGAGGGCGCTCACCATTCGAACACACCCTGCCGAGTTTCATCCCAACGCCAGCTGGCGGCCGGAGTTCATCCTGGACATCAAGAAGCAGGCGGAGACTGGGGGCATCGTGCTCACGGGCATGGGGTGCGACAAGCCCTACCGCATCTACTGGGACCACCTGGTCCTCAACGCAAGCCAAGTGACAAACCCGTCCATCGATCCGCTGAGGGAACCGATGGAGCTGCGGACCCACCTTGGGGCGAGGCCGAGCCGGCTCGAGCTGACGGAGGGCAGCCGGCGCGTCGGGCTCGGCGAGGTGGGCGAGGTGCGCACGGTGTATGGGACGGACGGGGCTCACGGGATGGACGATGCGCATGGGACGAGCGGGTTCGACGTTTCTCCGGATGGGGCCTCATCCGCTCCCCCGCTGGTGAAAGTGGAGGCCCCCATTCTCCTTGCGGCGATGTCGTTCGGCGCCGTAAGCTACCAGGTCCACAAGGCGCTGATGCAGGCCGCGCAGGAGGTCGGCACGCTCTGCAACACGGGCGAGGGCGGCTGGCCTGCCGAGCTGCGCGGGTTCGGCAGGCATGTCATCGTGCAGTGCGCCTCCGGGCGCTTTGGGGTGGACGCCGACTACCTCAATGAGGCAGCAATCGTGGAGATCAAGATAGGACAGGGTGCAAAGCCGGGTATCGGCGGGCATCTCCCGGGCGAGAAAGTGACGGAGGCGATCGCAAGGACGCGCATGATCCCGCCCGGCACTGACGCGCTTTCCCCCGCCCCGCAGCACGATATCTACTCCATCGAGGATCTGTCCATGCTTATCTACGCGCTCAAGGAGGCCACGAACTACGACAAACCGGTGGCAGTCAAGATCGCTGCAGTCCACAACGCAGCCGCCATCGCGTCCGGCATCGTGCGCGCGGGGGCCGACATCGTGGTCCTCGACGGGTTCCGGGGCGGCACAGGCGCAGCGCCCAAGATCATCCGCGACAACGTGGGCATCCCCATCGAGCTTGCGCTGGCGTCAGTGGACGCGAGGCTTCGGGCCGAGGGCATCCGCCACAGGGCGTCCATCATCGCGAGCGGCGGCTTCAGGAACAGCGCGGACGTGCTGAAGGCGATAGCGCTCGGAGCGGACGCCGTGTACATCGGGACTGCCGCCCTCATCGCGATGGGCTGCACGCTGTGCCAGCAGTGCTACACGGGAAAGTGCGCCTGGGGCATCGCTGCATCCGATCCGGACCTGGCGCGGCGCCTGGACCCGGATGTCGCTGCAAGTCGGGTCGTCAATCTCATCAACGGATGGAGCCTGGAGATAAAGGAGATGCTGGGCGGCATGGGGGTTAACGCCATAGAAAGCATGCGCGGAAACAGGCTCCACCTTCGGGGCATAGGCCTCGAGGACTGGGAGCTCGAGGTTCTGGGCGTAAGGGGGGCTGGTACATGAGCCTGCGGACCGACTGGACCGACTGGACCGGCTGCACTGACGGCGCTGGGGACGGCCAGGCCGAAGGAGGACAGGGCGGTGCAGCAAGAGCGAGGAGGGTGTTCGGGGACGAGTCGGGCGTGCTCACCGTGGATGCCCGGGGCCTCTCTTACCGCGAGCTCAACCGCGTGCTCAAGGCATACGCCACGGCCGGAGCGGCCCAGATGTCTACCAGAAACGTCGCCGGCCAGCGATACGTCGGCACGAACCTGAGGTGCCCTGTCAGGCTGGAGGTCCACGGCACGCCCGGCAACGACCTGGGCGCCTTCATGGACGGCCCAAGCATCACGGTCTTCGGCAACGTCCAGGACTGCGTTGGCAACACCATGAACAGCGGCGAGATCGTGGTGCACGGCCGGGCGGGGGACGTTGTGGCCATGTCCATGCGCGGCGGGGCGATCTTCATCAGGGACGATGTCGGCTCGAGGTGCGCCATCCACATGAAGGAATGCGGTGACAGGAGGCCGCTCGTGGTCATCGGCGGGACAGCCCACGACTTCCTGGGCGAGTACATGGCTGGGGGCACGGTGATCATGCTGGGCCTTGATCTCGCCCCAGGCGAGAGGCACCGCGCCTGCTTCGTCGGCACGGGCATGCACGGCGGGCGGATCTTCATCCGTGGGAGCATCGAAACCCACCAGCTTGGGCGGGAAGTCGAGGTTGTCGACCCCGATAGCCGCGATCAGGAGACGATCATGTCCGCAGTCGAGAGGTTCTGCACGCTCTTCGGCACGGACTTTGACGAGATCGCGAACTCAAGGTTTTTGAGGCTCCATCCCAGGTCTCGCAGGCCTTACGGCCGGTTCTATGGGGCAAGAGAGTCTGGGGGCTGATGAGAACATCGAAGAGGGGCTGGCGAGGCTGGAGAGGTTCTTCGCACGCAGCTAAGTCAGAGTGCAGAAATGCTCCCAACTTGTGGGAGCGGTTGCCGGTGATCGCACGAGGGGTGTCAAAATCCGGCNNGCGCGCCCCGCTTGGGGCGCCGTCGCCGAGTGCAACACCGGCAACCCACCAGATGTGGGCGAACTGGGAGGAACTGACGAACCCTCACCTAGCGGGGCGTCCGGGTGCGAAAGCGATCCACGTCTCGCGGAGGAGCGCCGTGAGGGCTTCCGGGTCAAAGGACCACCCGGCCATCATGAGGTTGCGCCTTTCGAGCGCCCGGCCGAGTGCCCATCCAAATGCGTCCTCGCACTCCTGTTCGTACTCGCACAGGGCGCCGAGATCGCCTGTGAGAATGGCCCTGGCTGCCGCCCTTCCTGCTGCCTCGCCTGCGATGACCGCGTG
>DKEX01000053.1 GCA_002452295.1 Firmicutes bacterium UBA6811
CGTGCGTGGGCATCAACGCAGCACGAAACGCCGCGCTTCTCGCCATAGCGATCCTTGCGACGTCGGATCCGGAGCTCGCGGCAAGGCTCGCCCGTTACCGGCAGCGCCTTGCGCAGGAGGTAGAGGCGAAGAACAACCGTGTTGTAGAGGCGCTTGCAGCGCCGAAGTGAGATAAGGGGAGGCGCACCGGACATGACAGAAGGCAACGATCTGGTCTACGAGGGCAAGGCGAAGCGGGTGTATCGCACGCAAGACCCCCGGCACTATCTCGTCGAGTTCAAGGACGACGCCACGGCCCAGGACGGCCGCAAGCGCGGGACGATCCACGGCAAGGGCGCCGTGAACTGCCAGGTTTCGGCGGCGCTTTTCTCGTACCTGGCATCGCGTTCCGTGCCCACGCACTTCGTAAGGCTCGAGAGCGAGAACACGATGACCGTCCGCAAGCTCTCCATGCTTCCACTGGAGGTCGTGGTGAGGAACATCGTCGCAGGTAGCCTTGCCAAGAGGCTTGGGATCGCAGAAGGCACCAGACCAGCGTTCCCGATGGTGGAGTTCTACTACAAGGACGACGCGCTGGGGGACCCCCTAGTGGTCGAGGACCACATCGTTGCGCTGGGCATCGCCGGCCGAGACGTGGTCGCAAGCCTTCGTGAGGCGTCAATTGCCGTGAACCGCGAGCTTGCGCCGCACCTTGCCGGGAAGGGCCTCATCCTGGTTGATTTCAAGCTGGAGTTCGGCTGCTGCGACGGCGAGCTTGTGCTTGGTGACGAGATCTCGCCTGATACGTGCAGGCTCTGGGACGCCGCCACAGGTGAGCGCCTCGACAAGGATCGCTTCAGGCGGGACATGGGAGGCGTCGAGGAGGCATACGAGGAGGTCCTCCGGCGGGTCACCGGCAGGGCCTAGGGTCTAGCAGAGGAATCTCGGAACAGGGGAGGATGGCACGCCGTGCAGTTCAAGGCCAGGGTAAGGGTGACTTTGAAGGAGTCGATACTGGACCCGCAGGGGTCCGCCGTCAAGAGGGCGCTTCATGGCATGAGCCACGATAACGTCCTCGACGTGCGTATCGGAAAGCATATCGAGCTTACGCTTACAGCGGACGGCCCTGAGTCCGCCAGGCGCCAGGTGCAGGAGATCGCAGAGAAGCTACTCGCCAACCCCGTCATCGAGAGATTCTCCTTTGAGCTGTCCGAGGCTGGAGGCGAGGAGCGATGAAGGTTGGGGTGGTGGTCTTTCCAGGGTCCAATTGCGACGCCGACTGCTATCGCGCTGTCGAGTCCTTCGGCGTGGATGTAAGGTACATTTGGTACCAGGACCACAGCCTGGGCGAATGTGACCTCGTGGTCCTGCCCGGCGGGTTCTCGTACGGGGACTACCTGCGCGCAGGCGCCATAGCGAGGTTCGCTCCGATCATGGACGAGGTCGCCGTGTTCGCGCGGGCGGGCGGCCTCGTCCTTGGCATCTGCAACGGCTTTCAGGTCCTTCTCGAGTGTGGGCTGCTTCCGGGCGCCATGCTGCCCAACGCGGTCCTGCGGTTCAGGTGCGAGAGCGTGCACCTGCGCGTGGAAAGCACGCTTTCGCCCTTCACGTGCCTGTGCCGCCCCGGACAGGTGCTCGCCATGCCGATAGCCCATGGCTGGGGCAACTACTATGCGGACGACGCCACCCTGGACGAGCTCGAGCGGCGCGGGCAGGTCGTGTTTCGCTATGTCAACGAACAGGGTGTCCCCACGTCCGGATCGAACCCCAACGGCTCCTGCCGCTCCATAGCCGGGATAACGAACGAGCGCGGAAACGTGCTCGGGATGATGCCTCACCCTGAGCGCGCGTGCGAGGCGGTCCTCGGCGGCATCGACGGCAGGTGGGTTTTCGCGTCGGCTTTCGAATTCCTTTCTGGAGGTGTGGCGCTTGGGCGAATGCATCTGGCGGGAGATGGGGCTCGCCACTGAGGAATACGGGCGCATCGTCGGCATCCTCGGGCGCGAGCCCAACCTCGTCGAGCTCGGGATGTTCGCGGTGATGTGGTCGGAGCATTGCAGTTACAAGAACTCCAGGGCGGTGCTCGGCCTCCTCCCGACCACGGGAAGCCGCGTGATCCAGGGGCCCGGCGAGAACGCAGGCGTGGTGGATATCGGAGATGGCCTCGCCGTGGTGTTCAAGATCGAGAGCCACAACCACCCCTCCGCCGTGGAGCCCTACCAGGGCGCCGCGACCGGCGTAGGCGGCATAATCCGCGACATCTTCACGATGGGCGCGCGGCCGGTGGCGCTCCTCGACGCACTCCGGTTCGGCCCCCTCTCCGACGTCCGCTCAAGGCACCTGTTCGCGCAGGTGGTCGCGGGTATAGCAGGCTACGGCAACTCCATCGGCATACCCACGGTAGGCGGGGAGGTGGCAACGCACGAAAGCTTCAAGGAAAGTCCTCTCGTGAACGTCATGTGCGTCGGCGTGGCCCCGGCCTCGGCCATCAAGAAGGCCGCGGCGCGGGGTGCGGGGAACCCCGTGATGGTGGTGGGCGCCCGCACCGGACGCGACGGCATGCACGGGGCTACGTTCGCCTCAGCCGAGCTATCCCCGGAGGCCATGGCCAGGCGGTCAGCCGTCCAGGTGGGCGACCCGTTCATGGAGAAGCTGCTTCTCGAGGCGTGCCTCGAGCTGTATGCGCTGGGCGACGATGTGGTCATCGGCATCCAGGACATGGGCGCTGCCGGGCTTACCTGCTCATCGTGCGAGATGGCGTCGCGCGGCGAGGTCGGCATGGAGATCGACGTCGCGAAGGTGCCCAGGCGCGAGGAGGGGATGAATCCTTACGAGGTCATGCTCTCGGAGTCGCAGGAGAGGATGCTCGTGGCCGTGAAGGCCGGGAGCGAGCCCGAGGTGGAGCGCGTGTTCAGGAAGTGGGGGCTCGAGGCGACCGTGGTCGGACACGTCACAGACGACGGGGTCCTCAGGATAAGGGACGGCGGCGCGATCGTCGCCGAGGTGCCTGCGAAAGCCCTCACCGACATGGCGCCCTGCTACATGCGGGAAGCCTGCGAGCCCGGGTATTTCCGGCGGGAGCGGGCGCGCGACCTTTCGGGCGTGCCGGAGCCTGAGGATTATTCCGACGCCCTCATGCGGGTCCTGGCCTCGCCGCGCATCGCGAGCAAGGGATGGGTCTACGGCCAGTACGACCACCAGGTGGGGACGAACACCGTGGTGCTGCCGGGGCAGGGGACGTCCGTCGTGAGGGTTCCGGGGACGAACAAGGGCCTTGCTCTCACGTGCGACGCGAACTCGTTATACTGCTACCTCGACCCGTGGGCTGGGGCCGCCCACGCCGTGGCCGAGGCCGCGCGAAACCTCGCCGCTGCGGGCGCGGAGCCCGTGGGGATCACTGACTGCCTGAATTTCGGCAGCCCCGAGAAGCCCGAGGTCTTCTGGCAGTTCAAGCAGGCGGTGGAGGGCATGGCCGAGGCGTGCAGGGTGCTGGATATCCCGGTGACCGGCGGCAACGTGAGCTTCTACAACGAGTCCTCGAAGGACTGCGTCTCCGCCGTGGCGGTGCACCCAACCCCGGTGGTGGGGATGGTGGGCCTCATCGAGGACCTGTCCTGGGTGATGACTCCCGGGTTCAAGCACGAGGGAGACGTTGTGGCGCTGCTCGGACGAACCCGCGACGAGATCGGGGGGAGCGAGTACCTTGCGACCGTCCGCGGCATCGAGGGAGGGCCAGTGCCGGCGGTGGACCTCCGGGCTGAGCGCGGCGTGATCGAGCTTATCATCGCCCTCAGCCGGGCGGGGCTTCTCTCGTCGTGCCACGACCTTTCCGAAGGCGGCCTTGGCGTGGCGCTGGCCGAGGCGTGCATCCTGGGCGGGATCGGCGCCAGGGTGAGACTCCCCGGCATGATGCGGGCGGACCGCCATCTTTTCAGCGAGTCGGGCGGACGAATGCTGGTATCGTTTCCTCCATCCGCTGCCGACGAGGTTCAGGAGCTGGCCGGCCGCCACGGGGTGCCTCTTACCGTCCTCGGCGAGGTGGGCGGGATGCGCCTCGTCATCGACGATGCGGGCGGCGGTGGCGACCCCCCGGGCCGCAGGATAGTCGATGCCGCAGTTGGCGACATATCAAGGGTATACCGGGGGGCGATACGATGGGCCGTGGAGCAGTAGGCGAGCTTTTCCATCAGCCGCAATGGCCGTTCGACTGGCGCGAGCACTGCGGCGTGGTCGGCGTGATGACGGGCTCGCGGCAGCGCGCCGCAGAGCTTGCCCTGTACGGCCTGCACGCGCTCCAGCACCGCGGGCAGGAGAGCGCGGGTCTTGCCGCATCGCCCGGGGCGGGAGCGGGCATCCGGCTGCGCAAGGCAATGGGCCTCGTGTCTGAGGTCTTTAGCGGCGGGGTCATGGATGGGCTCAAGGGAAACGTGGCCGTCGGCCACGTGCGTTACTCGACCGCCGGGTCGCCGGGGATCACGGACGCCCAGCCCCTCGTGTTCCATTACCCGTGGGGCGACCTCGCCCTGGCCCACAACGGAAACGTGGTGAATGCGGGCGACCTCCGCAGGACCCTCGGCATGGCCGGCTCGGTGTTTCAGACGACCGTGGACACGGAGGTCCTGGGGTGCCTCCTCGCAAGGTACTCTCAGAACGACCTCGGGGACGCCCTCGTGAAGTGCATGATCGACCTCCAGGGCGCCTACTCGGTAGTGCTCATGACCGAGACCACGCTCATCGGGATGCGCGACCCGCACGGGTTCAGGCCCCTGTGCCTTGGCGCCCTGCCCGGCGGCGGCTTTGCGCTTGCGTCTGAGTCGTGCGCGCTCGACGTCATCGGCGCAGAACTCGTCCGCGAGGTGGAGCCTGGCGAGATCGTGTTCGCCGACGAAGGGGGCGCAAGGTCGGTTCGCGGGCCGGAAGCGCCGAGGCGCTCGGCGTGCATCTTCGAGTACATCTACTTTGCGAGGCCCGACAGCATCATCGAGGGCATCAACGTCAACGAGGCCAGGTACGAGATGGGCCGCATGCTGGCCAGGGAGCACAGGGTGGAGGCCGACGTGGTGGTGCCTGTGCCAGAGTCGGGTGTCGCGGCGGGCCTTGGGTTCTCGCGAGAGAGCGGCATACCGTTCGAATACGGCCTCGTCAAGAACAGATATCTCGGCCGGACCTTCATCCAGCCGACGCAGGACCAGAGGAGCCTGGGCGTCAGGTTGAAACTGAACGCCGTGAGGCGCATCGTGGAAGGAAAACGCGTGCTGCTTGTGGACGATTCCATCGTGAGGGGAACCACCAGCGCCCGGCTGGTGCAGCTCTTGCGCGACGCTGGCGCAAGCAGGGTCGGCCTGGTCGTGGCATCGCCCCCCGTGGCCTATCCGTGTTTCTACGGGATTGACACGTCCAGGCGTGGAGATCGGCTCGCGGCCTCGAACGGCGAGGGTTTCGTGCTCTCCATGACCGGGGCTGACAGCCTGCACTACCTCAGCCGGGATGGGCTGCTGGAAGCCGTGGAATGCGCGGCGTCCGCGCGCGGGCACAAGCCCGGGTTTTGCCTCGCGTGCTTCGACGGGGACTACCCGGTGCCGGTAGAGCCCGCCGCGACCGCAAAGATGGGCTGCGCGCCCCAGCCCGGGGAGGCCGGCGGCAGGGCTACTTACGCCGCCGCGGGCGTGGATATCGACCGTGGCACGAGGGCTGTGGACCTCATCCGTGAGGCAGTGGCCTCCACGTTCGATGAGAACGTCGTCGGCGGGGTCGGCGGGTTCGGAGGGGTGTACCGGCTTGGGCAGGTCAACGCGGCCGAAGGCGATGCCCTGCTCGTGGCGGGCGCGGATGGCGTCGGCACCAAGCTGCGCGTAGCCATCGAGGCGGATAGGCACGGCACGATAGGCATCGACGCCGTGGCCATGTGCGTGAACGATGTCCTCACGTGCGGTGCAAGACCAGTGTTCTTCCTGGACTACCTCGCGCAGTCCAGGATCGATCCGATGAAAATCGCGGGCATAGTCTCAGGGATCGCTGAGGGGTGCAGGCGGGCGGGATGCGCGCTTCTCGGCGGCGAGACCGCGGAGATGCCGGGCTTTTACGCGGACGGCGACTACGACGTGGCAGGGTTTGCTGTGGGCGTGGTGCAGCGAGAGCGCTTTGTGGACGGCAGTACCATAGAGCCCGGAGATGTCCTCATCGGCCTTGCGTCGTCCGGCCTTCATAGCAACGGATTCTCACTCGCAAGGCACGTGCTCTTCGGCATCGCAGGCCTGGGCCTCCACGATGGGCCGGAGGGCCTTGGGCGCCCGCTGGTAGAGGAGATTCTCGAGCCGACCCGGATCTACGTGCGGCCCGTCCTCGACCTTGCGTCGAAGGTCCAGGTACGTGGGATGGCCCACATCACAGGCGGAGGGCTTGTGGATAACCCTCCCAGGATGCTCCCGCCAGGTCTTGCCATGAGGCTGAGCCTCGGGTCGTGGCCAGTCCCGGCCATCTTCCGCCTCATCCAGAAGCTGGGTAGCGTGGATGACCGCGAGATGCTAAGGACATTCAACATGGGTATCGGGTTCATGATCGCCGTAAGGGCCGGCGATGTCGCAAGGGCCCTTGAGATGCTCCGCGCGGCCGGAGAAGGCTGCTACGTGGTGGGAGAGGTCATCCCAGGCAGCGGGGAGGTGACATTCGTCGGTGACTTGTGGTCAGACTGATGAACTCGTTGTCAGCGCGGCGCAAGTCGCGTCCGGGAGCCGGGTGAAATCCGGCGAGTTCAGGATCGTTGTGATGGCCTCCGGGCGAGGGACCAACTTCCAGGCCATAATCGATGCCGTGGAAACCGGAGAGCTGCACGCTGCGCAGGTGGCGGGCCTCGTGTGCGACGAGCCGGATGCGCCGGCGCTGAAGAGGGCTGCGGCCCACGGGGTACCGGCTGTGGTGGTCGCCCGCGAGAGCCACCCATCGCGCGCTGCCTTCGAGCGCGCCCTGGCTGAGGCGGTAGGCAGCTTCCGCCCTGACCTCGTGGTGCTGGCCGGGTTCATGCGGATACTGGGCGAGACGTTCCTCGGGGCTTTCGAGGGGCGGGTCATCAACATACACCCTTCGCTCCTCCCGGCTTTTCGCGGCCTCGACGCGCAGCGGCAGGCTCTTGAGTACGGGGTGAGGTACAGCGGGTGCACTGTACATTTCGTGGATCACGGGATGGACACAGGGCCGATAATCGGCCAGCGCGTTGTACCTGTGATGCCGGATGATACCGTGCAGTCGCTCTCCGCGCGCATTCTCGAGCAGGAGCACGGACTGCTCGTTGAGTGTATCGCAGCCATCGCCGAAGGCAGGGTAAGGCTCGAAGGCAGAAGGGTCCTTGTCGGGAGGTAGGTCGGTGCGCTCTCTTTTCGATCTGCTACTCTTCGCACGGAGGTGGACGGAGTGAACGGACGCAGAGCCATCATCAGTGTTCATGACAAGACCGGGGTGGTCGATTTCGCGAAAGCCCTCGCCCGCCTGGGGTACGAGATCGTGTCCACGGGAGGCACCGCCGCCGCGCTCGAGGCGGGCGGCGTGACCGTGATACGGGTGTCAGATGTGACAGGGTTTCCCGAGATCCTTGGAGGCAGGGTCAAGACCCTGCACCCGGCCGTGCATGCCGGGATACTCGCGCGGGGCACCCCGGAGCACGAGGAGGAGATTCGGCGGCTGGGCATCAGGCTTGTCGACATTGTGGCGGTCAACCTCTACCCGTTCGTGCAAACCGTGGCGAGGCCCGACGTCACACTGGAGGACGCAGTGGAGAACATCGACATCGGCGGCCCCACGATGGTTCGGGCCGCCGCCAAGAACTTCGA
>DKEX01000015.1 GCA_002452295.1 Firmicutes bacterium UBA6811
TTCGAGATCACGATCGCGGCCGACGAGTAGGCCGCAGCAGACGCGGCACAGGGCTGTCGCCTTCAGGCACAGGCAGCGTGGGCGGAAGCCTGGCATCTTACCGCTGCGGCCGGGTCGGGTCACGGTGCGCGGCGCTGACACCGCTGCGCTTGTCCGGACCACGATAGCCTCGCCTGTCGGGGCCCCACCAGCCGCTCGCTCAAGATCCGCATCTGCGCGGCGCCTGTTCCCAGGCGAAGCCGATCATCTCATCACCTCATCACCGCCCTTGCGGCCGCGCCCGAAGCGACTCCACCGCCAACGAGGCGCGCCCACCACGGCTCCACTGGCACACGCGCCCACTGGCACCGTTGACTGGGGCGGAGGCGTTTTGACAAAGTAATCTTGCCAGGAAGGCATCTTCAGCTGAACGGTGGGGGATATGCGTATGACTCCGGATATGACCGCCACGGAATTCATCGCATCGGTAACCCGGGTTCTGGTGACCAGGGCACAGCCGGAAAGGGTGTACCTTATCGGCTCGTTCGCCCAGGGCCAACAGGATCGCGACAGTGACATTGACCTCTTGATTATTAAGGACACCAACCTCCCGCGCCACAAGCGGGCGCGAGAGTTGCGCAAGATGATCGTCCCCTACAAGTATCCGCTAGACCTGCTGGTGTACTCCCGCGACGAATTCGAGAAGGAGAAGAACGTAATCGGCACTCTTGCCTACCAGGCCACCAGAGAGGGGATCATCCTCTATGGATGAGGAAACCAGGAAGTTTGCGTGCTCGTGGTTTGCCAAGGCTGATGAGGACCTTTATGCTGCTGAGCAACTTATGCAGAACCCGCATCATGTCCGGTAACCATCGTCTGCTTCCATTGTCAGCAGTGCGCGGAGAAGTACTTGAAGGGCCTACTGCTACTGCGAAACACAGACTTCCGTAGAAGCCATGACCTCGTATACCTTGTCAGCTTGCTCAACGATCAGTCCCTCGCCGACGCGCTCCTCGACAAGGCAAACGTGCTCAACGACTACGCGATAGAGCCGAGGTACCCGGGTAGATATGTAGAACTCTCCATGTCCGACGGCCAAGAGGCACAGGAGGCTATAGACCGCCTAGCTAGCGTAATGGCTCGAGCCGGCTCGCTCCGAGTAAGATTCAGTCGCGATTGCACCGCACTACTGAAGCTCAGTATGCGGTGTCATGATTACTGCGCAGCAGGTGTGTATGCATGGAGTATAGAACCTAACGGGGATGTGACACCGTGTGCCGGACTCACGGATCAACAGTATATAGCAGGGAATATCCGGTCGCAGGCACTTGAAGAGATAGTGACCGACTCCCGGATCGCTAGTACTCCGGCCCACAAGTCCTGACAGCCTTTGCTTCTGCGTCGCCTGAGCGTGCCCGGACGGACTTGACTCCCTCCCGGCGAGAAAATCGCGTATATGCTATGGGAACAGGTCCTGGCCTGCCAGTGCCACCGATCACCACCCACTAACATAAAACGAGGCTAGCTGTGGCTTCGTGGGATTATCGCATATCGGCGATATCGGCATCCACCGATAGGGATGCCGCCCGGGTTTCCACCCTCTCAGGTTCACACGCCGAGAGAGACCTATACAGACTTGCGAAACGAGGTACCAGCGAGGTGCGCCGGAAACACGCCCCCCGGAGCGCGGCACCGGCAACCACTGCAAGAGCGGCAGCACTCTCTGAACTCACGCCCAGACCAAGACCGCGTATCAGTCTGCTCTGAGTACTATGGCCGGGAGAACGGGGTGCACTTTCGCGATGCCCGCATCAAACGATACGAAAGCATCAGCGCCTGTCACGAGCGCCGCCGCGCACTGGAGGGCATCCGGCGTCCTCAGGCCCTAAAGCCCCCGCAGCGTCGCCGCACGATCCGCGATCTCGGCAGTTATACTTCGCACTTCAAGATTGGGAAAGTTCATCAGGAGCATCTTGTACTGGTAGGCAACGTTCTCCGGCCCCAACCGTCGAGGGAAGTCATGACCTCCGTTATGGTAATCGTGGACGTAACCCCTCTTACCTCGCCAGACTGGACCAACTCGAACAGCTCCTGGGCCAGGGGAGCCTGTTGCGGACAGTAGTCGCTTTCCAGCTGAAAGATGAAGCAGTTTGTATCGATTCCAACCAAGTCACATCCCCGGAGAAGGTCCACTACTTCT
This sequence comes from Firmicutes bacterium UBA6811, assembly GCA_002452295.1. GTDB lineage: Bacteria > Bacillota > SHA-98 > UBA4971 > UBA4971 > UBA6256. The sequence continues at coordinate 2,180 of DKEX01000015.1, forward strand.
CCCACGAAGTTCGCTCCTCCCTGACGTACTCGACAGGGTCGACGCCCTTCCAGATGTCTTTGTGGAGGTTCCGAAGAGCTGCGGCGAAGTCCTTCGGCTTCTTCATCATGCGCAGGGTGCCCCGCTCGTCTATCTCGATCAGCATCTCGTCGCCTTCCACGATGCTCACCTTGCGCCGGACGCCGGCAGGAAGAACCATGGTTCCGCGTTTACCAATTCGTGCTACAGGCATATGCGCCACCTCTCTGACATTACTATGATTGTGTCAGACGCTCGTGTCAATTGGACTGACTGACGCTGCCATGCTGCCGGGGGTGAAAAGCCCATGCCACGTTGTCCACATTGCTGACGCGAGGACGGTCGGGTCGGTGGCTGCGCGTCTCTCGCCCCGTTGTGCGCACACCCCTATCTTGCCTCACCCCTTCAGCCCAGACATCGAGATCCCCTGAACGAAGTACCGCTGGAACAAGAGGAAGATTATCAGCATCGGGATGATGTTGAAGAGCGACCCCGTCAGGACGAGGTGCCAGAAGGTGTAATACTGGCCGCGCAGGTAGTTGAGGCCGAGGGCAAGGGTGAAGTTCTCGGGCGAGTTCAGCACGATGAGCGGCCAGGTAAAGTCGTTCCACGTGCCCTGGAACGTGAAGATGGTAAGCGCAGCGAGCACAGGCCTGCATAGCGGCAGGATCACGTGGACGTACGTTCCGAATCGCGAGCACCCGTCGATCTTGGCTGCCTCCTCCAGCTCCTTTGGGATCGCCTTGATGAACTGGACCATCAAGAACACTCCGAACACGCGCGCCACGTCAGGCAGCACGAGGCCGGCCAGGGAGTCCACGAGTCCCAGCCGGTGGACGATGATGTAGCGCGGGATGAGGGTGATCTGACCTGGTATCATGAGCGTGCCGAGGGTCGCCAGGAATATGGCGTCGCGCCCGGGAAAGCGCAGGCGCGCAAACCCGTATCCCGCGAGTGAGCAAAAGAAAACGTTTGTGAGGACCGTGATCGCGGACGCAAGGGCGCTGTTCAGAAGCCACCTTGGGAAGAGCGGCGAGACCGTCCAGACCGCCCTGTAGTTGTCCAGGATGAACCTGGACGGGATGAACGACGGAGGCCACTCCAGCACCTCCGATAGGGTCTTGAAGGACGCGGATATGGTGAAAGCGAAGGGGGCCAGGGTCACGATGGTGACAAGGATTGCGACGGCGTATGTGACCACCGCCCTCGCCTGGCGCGTAATTGCGTGCCACCTGTGCCTCGGGTGAGATCCCACGAGGAGCGCGTCTCCGGCGGCGGCCCCGTCGCCTGAGGCCATTACATTGAGCAGCATCATCCTCACTCCCATTCCGACTGGACTCAGGTGTGGTTCAGTACTCGATCTTGACGTCGAGATACTTCCTCTGGATGAGAGTCAGCACAAAGATGACAGCGAAAAGCGCGAACGCCATGGCGGCGCCGTAGCCGAACCTGAGATCGCCGAACGCCTCGGTGTACACCAGGTACACGATGGACATCGTGGACTTGAGCGGCCCGCCGCGCGTCATGATGTACACCTGGTCGAACACCTGCATGCAGCCGATGGTCCCCAGCACCACCACCAGGAATATGCTCGGCCGAAGCAGCGGCAGCGTTACGTGCCAGAAGGTCTGCCAGCCGCTCGCCCCGTCGATCCTCGACGCCTCGTAGACGCTCGTGGGGATATCCTGCAGCGCGGCGAGGAACACCACCATGAAATACGCCGAGGTGGTCCAGGTGACCAGCGTCATGATGGCAGGGAGCGCCGTGGACGGGTTGCCGAGCCAGTCGATGTTCGAGGGAAGGCGCAGGACCGACAGGATGTAGTTGACAATCCCCTGCTTGTAATAGAGCCACATGAATATAAGGGAACTTGCCACCGAGGACGTGATGCACGGGACATAGTAAGCTGAGCGGAAGAACCCCTGCAGCTTGAGTTTCTGGTTCGCCAGCACTGCAAGGGCCATGGCCACGGCCGTCTGGACGGGCACCACGCCTGCGGTGTAAACCGCCACGTTGCGAAGGGCGATCCGGAAGTCCGTGTTCGCAAGAAGCCTTCGATAGTTCCCAAGGCCTACGAACTGCGGGGGAGTGAAAAGGTCGTACTTATGAAAGCTGAGGTAAAAAGCGTAGATCGCCGCAAAGAAGATGAAGGTGCCTATCGTCACGAGGAACGGTGACACGAAAAGGTACCCGGTGATGGCCTCGGACATGCTCTCCTTGCGAAGGCGGGCCGCCATGCGCGCCCACATGGTGCCCGGCCTCCCGCTGGGCGAGGGTCTCATTGCTGTCACCACCTCATCGAGAATGCCGGCCACAGGCCCGGAAGATCCCTGAAGCGGGGCTCGTGCCCCGGCACGACGCCGGGAACTGGGCTGGGCCTGGGAATTGCGCGCACCGGCCCGGTTTGCCGAACCCAGGCACTGCTTATCCTGTCCATTCCGTGTTCAGTCCGGCCGCGCCCGGCCGACCAGCCCGCGTCGGGGGTCCTGGCCGGCCGGGCGTCATCCTTCTTGGGCGTCACTCGCTGGACTTTACTCGTCAGACCTAATTCGTTGAGGTTCACTCGCTGGGCCTCGCTCGTTAGGCCTCACCCCGAGACTCTACTCCGAAAGGATCCCGTCGATTTCCTTAACCGCGTCATTCATCGCCTTTTCGGGCGACTCGTTCTTCAGGTACACCTTCTCGATGGCCTGGTTGAGCACGTTCATGATCTTCTCGCTGTGCTCGCCGAACTGCCACGGCACCGCGTAAGCATACCCCTTGAAGATGGCGGCCATGTTGGGGTTGTCCTTGAAGAACGGATGGTCGCTCAGAGCAACCCTGGTCGGGAGGGCGAAGCCAGTCTCCAGGACCTTCTTCTGGTTGTCATAGCCCGTCAGGTGTTCGACAAGCAGCCACGCCTCCTCGGGATGCTTGCAGCTCGCCGCCACGCTGTAGGACACCGTGAAGTACACGTTGCCGCGCCCGGCCGGGCCCTTTGGAAGCTCGCACACG
>DKEX01000140.1:0-5389 GCA_002452295.1 Firmicutes bacterium UBA6811
GCACACCGGCCGCGCGCGCTCGACGCGGCCGCGCCGGCACAGAGGTGGGAAACCTGGCAACGCAGCGAACAGGAAGGCCTTGACCTTGAAGGCCTTGACCTTGCCGGCGCCGCAACAGGAGCGGCCGAGACGTGGCCACGTGTGATGGCGAGGTGGCCGTGGAACGGGCTAGTCGACGACCCTGGATCTGGTATGGCGCTGGATGAGGGCGACGGAAAGGAGTTGTGGATGGTTCCAAGTGCGGGTTCGCAAGTTCGCACCTGTTTTCCAGCGGGTGTTTCGGTTGCCTGTGCCTGCGCGACGGGGTGTCAAGACTTCGCCATCTGCCTACGGGCGAAATCTTGTCAAGGCGCGCCGCTTGGGGCCCGCTTGGGGCGCCGTCCCCGGAGCGCATCACCGTCAACCGCGACGAGCCCACATTCTGGCAGAATGGCAGCGATTGGTGACGCCCACGTAGAGTACCCTGAGTACCCTCGAATGGCAAAGCGACGACCGCCTGAGGGCTTGGCAGATCGCTGGTGTAATGGTAACATATGGTAGACCGGTTCAAGTAAGGAGGGGTCTGCCATGTCGTCTCCAGCCAGACTCGGCGTGTGGATTCCCGGCGCTTTACTGCATGACACGCGGATTGGTCCCACGGCAAAATACCTCTATATGCTCGTATGTCTGATAAGACCCGGTTGTATCAGCGAGCTTTGCCGGGTCTCGGGGCTTAGCAGGGAGTCCGTCCGCGGTCACTGCAGAGCCCTCGCAGAGGCTGGCTGGGTGATAGTTGCGGCGAAGCATGGGCGGAAGACCATAGTGGCAACAGCTCCCCGTCCGACTCAGGAGGCTTTGGCATCGCGACTCAAGGACGACCGGTGGGAATCAGCGTATGCCGGGGAGTTCCTCATGAAGGCCTGGCTGGACCTGCTGATCGACTCCGACGACTTCGTTGACAACAGCCGACCTTCATTCCTCGCGCACCCGGTCAGCGGGCAGTTGTTGGAGTACGATCGCTACTACCGTGAGGGTGTCGCCTTTGAGTACAACGGGCGCCAGCACTATGAGACCACCCCGCAGTTTCCCGACGAGGCCGGACTGCAGGACGTCCAGGTCAGGGACCACATCAAGTCCAGCCTGAGTCACAGGAACGGCGTCGTACTCGTGGTAATAACCGAGGACGATCTCACCCTTGACAGGATGCGTGACAGCATACCCGACACTCTGCCTGTCAGGGAGATCGACGAGAAGGGCCCGTACGCGCGCATGCTGGCGAATCTCAGCGACGAGTACATAAACAACTGCAGGAGACTGCGGTCTCGCGAGCGAAGGAAAGCTTGAATGGCCGGAAATCAGGCCAGAAGGACAGGTAGCAAGGCGGCCGAGACGCGCGTCACGCACGTGACGCCCGTCTCGTCACCGCAGCCCCGGGCCCCTCAGGACCTGCTGTTAGGTGGCCGTGGTTTTCAGGATGGGCGGGTCCCCGCGTCGAATCGTCGCAGCTACCCGGCCGGATAGCCTCACCAGGAGATGATCTGGCCGGCATAGAGCAGGCCGCAGAAACGCGCGCCGCATATGGCCTGCGGTGCTGCCGTTCCCGGATACGTGCCAGACGATCACCTTGAGGGCTTCTCGGTGGAATTCGGTCCAGGGCTTTCCGGCGTTCTCGCTCGCCCAGTTTCCACCCGGTAACCGGACGAAAGCACGGTCTCTGCTATCCTCGTGATGAGCTGCACCTGTTGAGGCGAGGCCCCGGCGACAAGGGCAAGGAGGTCTTCGATAGGAGAGTCGCCATCTCCGATGGACTTCACCAGAAGCGCCGGCTCGACACCCAGGACGGCGGCTATTGCGTCGAGGGTGTTGACAGACGGCGTTCTCTGCCCCCGTTCGAGCTGTCCGATATAGCTGGGGTGGAGGCCGGCAAGTTCGCCGAGCTTCTCTTGCGTAAGGTGCCTCATGCGTCGAAGTTTCTTGATGCGTTCGCCCGCTTGCGCGAAACCCTCCGCCAACCTGCTCACCTCTGATACCATATTACCGGCCTGTCCAGCCGAAGTGAAGAAGCAGGCAGCATAGAGCAGCGATGTAGATGCATGCTGTCTGTGCGTGCAGTTGCGCTGGCCTGCCAGAGCGGGAAGGTGGGCGGCTTTCGGCCTACAAGCGACACAAGGCACTCGACGGGCGGCGGGATCTGCCCTGGCGCCAGTGCCAGGTGTCAACTGTCAACGCCAGGGTGCTCACGCTCACGCTCACGCTCGCGTGCACGTGCGGAACCGCGTCCGAGCCCCGGGGTCACCGGTGCCACATCCGGGTGCAGGGCCCCCGCCCCTGGGGGTCTCGTTCGGATCTGCCGCGCGGGCGAGGCAAGGTCCGGCCGCTCCCTGGTGCGTGCACCGGCAACCAGCCGCAGATGCCTGCCCCGCAAGGGGCGTGAATACGCGGCCGCGCACCTAAGTGTGGGTTCGCAAGTTCGCACCAGTTTTCCAGTGGGTCTCGGGTCGCCGGTGCTTGCGCGACGGGGTGTCGAAATTCCGCCATCCGCCTGCGGGCGAAGTTCTCTCAAGGCGCCCCGCCTGAGGCGCCGTCCCCTGAGTGCAACACGGGCAACCGACAGCGGCCCAGCCTCTGGAAAAGTGGCAGCGATCTGTGACGGAGACTGTTGATTTCCTCCACTTTATGGCAACGCAGCTCGGTGGAATCCCGGAAAACGGTCGCCGCCCGCGGCCGAACTGGTAGCTACTGGGGAGAATCAACGGTCTCGTGACGCTCCACTTAGCGGGCCGTGGGACGAGCGGAGAGCATGGCGTTCAGCCACGACCGTATCCGCAACCAGGCGACGGTCACGATCATGGCACGGGGCGGTGCCGCGCCCACGCCGGCATTAGGGCTCGGGGCCACTATCTCCTCCGGGCGGCCGTCACTCCGCCCGGGGTTCCCCCAGCGACTCGGCTCCCCTGGGCCCTTCGTTGTCGGGCTTCTCTTCCCCAGGCGGCTCCTGCTGGTCGGGCTGCCCGGACTCCTCGGGCCTGGGAGCCTCCGCGACGAGGACCAGCTTTCCGGGATAGATCTCGTCGGGGTGCCGAAGCCCGTTCTGCGCGACGAGGGCCTCCATGGTGACAGTGTGCCGCTGCGCCATATCCCACAGGGTCTCCCCGCTCTGCACCACGCAGAACGTCTTGCCGGTCGTGTCAGGGGTTTCGATGGAGAGCTCGAGGCCCGGGTAGATGTGGTCCGGGTGGACCAGGTTGTTGCGCCTCACCGTGGCCTCGAAGGCGCCGCCGAACCTCTGGCATATGTCCCACAGGGTATCCCCCCGTCGGACCGTGTAGATGATCATCTCTCGCACACCTCCTGGCGGTTGTCGGTGCCTGTACGTGTTCGCTAGATCATATTTCGGAGGCTTTGCGGATATTCGCCCGGTACGCCTGATGGCTGCACACTCCTTCCTCCCGCACCCGTCCACCCGCGCCCTCACCCGCACCGGCGCCCTGACCTGCAGCCGCGCCTTCACCTGTATCCGTACCCTCACCTGTATCCGCGCCCTCACCTGCATCCGTGCCAGCTTGCGAACACGCGGCATCTCCCTGACCGCAGCTTGCCCTCGCCGGAGAGCTGCACATCCATTACAGGTTGCCGCGTTACAGAAGAGGAAATTGTTGAACGGAGTCGAAAGGGAACGTGATGGTAGTCGAACCGGTGGAGGCGGCAAGTTGAGACCCGGACATCGCAGCAAGCTCTGGATATTCCTTGTGGCCCTGCTCGCGGCGGGCCTCGTGGCGCGCCCGGCGAGTGCTGGCACGCCCGCAGCTCCTGCCCCCACCTCCGTCGCCACCCCCGCCCCGGCCGCCACTCCCACTCGCGGCGCGGGCGAGCCGGCGCGCGTCCTTGCGGTAAGCTACGCGGAGGTCGACGGGCACGGCACCGTCACGGTGTCGCTGGCAGGTCCGGGGAAAGCTCCGTGGAGGTCCTTCGTGCTGAGGGATCCTCCAAGGCTCGTCATCGATATCGAGGGCGCAGTGCTCCCGTGCCGCCAGGAGCCGATCCCGGTGGGCGACGGCATCATCGACAAGGTGAGGATCGCCCAGTTCAACCCGGACGTGGTCAGGCTCGTTGTCGACCTTTGCCGTGACTCGGCCTACACGGTGAGCCAGCCTGACGAGAGACCGGACGAGCTTGTCGTGACATTCCCCCGGCGGGTGACGGGGATAGAGTTCCACGAGGTGGACGGCAGGGCCGAGGCGGTGATCAGGGGCACGGGCAAACTCAAGTACAAGACCTCCGTGCTCATCAGCCCGCCGAGGATCGTCGTGGACTTGCCCGGCGCCGTTCTGGTCGGGGGCGGTGACCCGATGCCTGTGTCCCACGCGATAGCGCGCCAGGTCCGGGCGAGCCAGCACTCGCCCGACGCCGTCCGGGTGGTCGTGGACCTTGCCCGCGAAACGACCTACTCGGTGTTCACATCGTCGGACAGGCCCGGGGAGGTGGTGGTCGATTTCGGCCACCGGATCCTGGGCGCAGCGTTCGTGACGGGCCTCAAGTCCACGCGGGTGAGCGTAAAGTCCAGCGGCACGCCGCAGGTGAAGGTCACACGGCTTGTCGACCCCCACAGGCTGGTCATGGACTTCGACGACTCGGTGCTGGACTCCCCCGAGGGCACGATCGAGGTGGGGGACGGCACCGTTGACAGGATACGCCTTGCCCAGTTCGGGCCGATGACGGTCCGGGTCGTGGTAGACCTCCCGTACTACGTGGGCCACTCCGAGGTGCCGCCCGGGCCGTCACCTGACGGCTCTTGCAGCGAGACAGCGGTGGAGGTCGTAAGATCCCCGCTGTACAGGAGGACTATAGCAGTGGACCCCGGGCACGGCGGCACCGACCCCGGGGCCATCGGCTCGACGGGGCTGCAAGAGAAGACTGTGACCCTGGATATCTCGAAGCGCATCGCTGCCATGCTGCGCGAGGCGGGGGCGAAGGCGGTCCTCACGCGCACTGACGACGTGAGCCTGTTCCTCCCGGAGCGGGTGAAGGCCGCCGCGGACGCGCGGGCCGACGCCTTCATCAGCGTGCACGCCAATGCAGGCAGAAGCGACGCGCCTGCGGGCACGGAGACCCTGTTCTGCGCGAACGTGCCGATGAGCCGCCGGCTGGCGGAGCACGTCCAGGCCAGCCTGGTGAGGGAGATCGGCCTTTACGACCGAGGGATACGCGAGAGGCCCGACATCTACGTCATCCGGGAGGCGAAGATGCCTTCGTCCCTAGTCGAGGTCGTCTTCATGTCGAACCTCACCGAAGAGGTGCTCCTTATGGACCCGGGCTTCCGGGACAAGGCCGCGCGCGGCATTGTAAGCGGCATCTGGAGTTACTTCCAGTGGCGCCTGGAGGCCGAGGCCGAGGGGGCGGGGCCGGGGGC
>DKEX01000140.1:5584-34898 GCA_002452295.1 Firmicutes bacterium UBA6811
CGGCGGCGGTAGCGATGGCCATAGCGCACAGGAACCGGGAGCCGGGAGCCAGGATTCCCGGCGCCTGGTCGCCTCGCCGTGACGCTGCGCGACGTCGAACCGCGTCGCATCGAGTCGCCTCGCATCGCGTCGCGCCGGGTTGCGTCGAGATCGGGAGCGCTCGTGCGCATGAGCGCAGACCACTCGGTCGAGGAGACAAGCGTCGCCAACGTGCTCGGAGTGATTCCGGGCGCGGGCGGCGGCGTCCCCGGCGCCCGCGAGATCATCGCTTATTCGGGAGGCAACAGGCAGGTGTGCCTGCTCGTGACTCAGCCCCGGGCGGCCAACTCCGCGTAGAGGTCCCGTGTCTGGCGGGCAATGGAGTCCCAGCTAAAGAGCCTCTCCACGCGCCTGCGACCGGCCTCGCCGAAGGAGCGCCCAAGACCCGGGTTCGAAAGCAGCGTGTTGATGGCGCGGGCGAGAGCCTGCGGGTCGCCCGGCTCCACCAGGAGCCCCGTCTCGCCGTCCACGACGACCTCGAGTATCCCGCCAACCGCCGACGCCACCACGGGAGTCTCGCACGCCATGGCCTCCAGGTTGATTATGCCGAAGGGCTCGTAGACGGACGGGCAGCAGAACACGCGCGCGTTCGAGTACAGCTCGATGATCTTGTGCTTCGGCACCATCTCTCGAATGAGCACGACGTTTCGCTTCCCTGCGGCCCGCTCCGCCACCTCTCGCTCGATCTCCTCGGTGTCGGGCGCCCCCGCGCACAGCACCACCTGGACGTCCTCCGGCAGGTATGTGACAGCGTCCAGGAGGTGCACGATCCCCTTCTGCCTGCTCATCCTGCCGACGAACAGCACGTAGTTGTCGCCGATGCGAAGCTCGCGATGTGCGTCGCTCGTGCGGACCGGCCTGTACTCGTCGAGGTCGATGCCGTTGTAGATGACGCGGATGCGGTCCTCGGGGATGGTGTAGCACTTCAGGATGTCGTCTTTCATCCCCTTTGAGACGGCGACCACCCTGTCCGATGCGAGCACGCCTGTTTGCTCCATCCAGCGGCTCAACCTGTACGCCGGGCCGAGCTGCTCCTCCTTCCACGGGCGCAGGGGCTCGAGGCTGTGGATGGTGGTCACCAGGGGCTTACCATAAAGCTCCTTCGCGTAAAACCCGGCCATGAACGTGTACCAGGTGTGGCAGTGGACCACATCTGACGTCACCGGGTCCTTTACCATCGCGAGATCCGTCGAAAGCGGCGAGAGGGCCTTCCCAAGGCGCTCGTCACCGCCGCGCTTCACGACATCCCAGGGCCTGTACGCCCGCACCGTTATGCCGTCCGGCCCAGGCCTCTCATCACCAAAGCACCTGACCTCCACGCCCATCGTCTTCGCGAGCGCCCGGGACAGGTAGTCCACGTGGACTCCCGCGCCACCGTATATGTTCGGCGGGTACTCGTTGGTCATCAACGTCACAGATAGCCGGTTCTCCCTCGCATCCACCGTCATCCTCACTCCTCGAATACGAACTCACTCCGCCGCCCGAACCAGCCCGCGCAGCTCCTCCAGGCAGTCGAGCACCCCGGCAAGCGGGATCTCCACCCATGCCGGGCGGTTCCCAAGCTCGTATCTCACTTCATAGAGCGCCTTCTCCAGCTTGAAGCACGTGAGCAGAAGCCCGAAGTCCCTGTCGTTCCCGGGCACGAGACCCCCGTCGGCACGGCGTATCCTCCCGAGGTAGCCCGAAAGGAACGCCCTCCCTGCTTGCCTGCCCCAGATCCTCGCCCTGTCGCAGGGGTCCTCCCCGCCCCTGCAGCGAACCTTGCCATCCTCGCGCATGGCGAAAGCCGCCGAGCACGCGACGTAGTCGAACGACCTCAACATGCCCGCCACGTCGCGCAGGGGGCTCGCCTTCCGCCTTCGCTCCTCCACCAGGCGCAAGGGCTCGCCCTCGAAATCGATCATGACGAAATCGTCGCTGCGCCGGCCGCTTCTGTGATCGCGACCCCCGGCGACCCTCAGGAACTGGCCCAGGTGGAGGTCGCCGTGAATGCGGATTCTCTTCCCCAGATCCCGAGACGACGCCAGGTTGCCACAGGCGCGCCTCACAAGCGCCACAAGGTCTTCCTCATGCCCGATGACGTCGCGAATCCGCCTGATGTAAGGCTGCTCATACCGCTCCTCGGCGCGCCGCAGCGCTTCCACGGAGTCGCCTGTGAACGCGACCAGGCTCTTCTCGAGGTCCGTGATGTCCGCTGCGCCGAAGCTCTCCGAACGGAACGCATCGTCGTCGATGTCCGCGGAGGCGCTGTGAAGCTCGGCGGTTATCTCTCCGAGGCGGGCCTGGCGGGCTTGCTCCCGCCGACCCCCGTGCTCCTGGTGTCCCTGGCGCTGCCCGCGCTCCTCGCGCCCGTCGAGCTCCTCGAGTTCCTCGGGCTCCTCGGGCTCCTCACTCTCCCGGCGACCAGTGCCGCCGCCCCGGCCGCCAGGCGGGATGCATTCCTCCCGGCCTCCAATGAACGCAGACGCGTCCGCGAAGGCCGTCCGCCAGGCCTCACCCTCGTTCGGGATGAACTGCTGCACGAGCAGCACCGGGTAGGAGCCGCCTTGCTCGGGCCGGTACACGGCGTAGCCCGTGACTGACGGCATGTGACGAAAACCCGCGTTCGTGAGGTTCACGCTCATTTCAAGGTCGGGGGACGTGCCCCGGACCATCCTCCGGTACACCTTCATAACGTGCGTCGAATCGACCACAACGAGGGTGTTCGTGGACGTGTCCGGGAGTTTTGCGGCGACGTGCACGTCGCCGCGGACGCCCGGGCCGACGCTATGGAACTCGAACACCCCGTGCCTGGCCGCCACCCTTGCATCATCCCTCACGCCGCCCAGCGCGGCCCTAGCGAACATGGTGGTGGCCGTGGCATCATACACCAGCGCTCTGTAACCCGGCCCCTCCACCGCGGCGAGCGGCTCACCCTCTGGACCTGGACCTTCCGGCACCATGACGAGGGGAACGTTGTACAGGTCGGCGCTTCCCCCCGGCCCGTCGTCCCCCGCGAGGAATCGGACGCCGAGCACGGCAAGAGCGCAGACTGCCCCGTCTTTGCGGGCAATCGTCGCAAGATCACGCACCTTGACCCCGATGATGGGGACGTCCTTTCGCTGGAGCCACCTCGCGCCCGCAAGCCAGCGCGCGGCCTCGCGCTCTACAACGCTGTAGAGTTCAGCCGCTATCGCGCCCGAATCCCGTCCTCCAGCACAAATGTCCGGCACACTCTCGCCCTCCGTGCCACCACAACCGCCACATTATATGGCGAGCCTTCAATCGCCTGCCCCGGCCCGGGGCCACGGCCCACCCCTGCCCGACGACACGGATAAGCCGGCCCGGGCGCTGCATTCGGGCCTCAGACGGGGCACCCGTCGCCCATCGACGATTGCCCGTCTCCTGTCGTCCATCGCCCATCTCCTGTCGTCCCCGACCGCTGCCCGTCGACCCTGGTCCATCGACCCTGGTCCGTCGCCCATCGGGGGGAGCACGCCCTCCCTCCGACCTACCCCTCGACCACGCCCACGTTCACCAGCGTGTATTCGCGCTTTCCAAGCCCGATTCTCTCGCCGTGCCGAAGTTGCACGGCCCAGTCCACATCCGGGTAGAGGGTCGCCAGCTTGTCCGCATGCCGGTCAGCATGGGCTATCGCGGACCCGGGAAGTGCGAGCGCCTGGTTCACGAGGTCGGCCGACGCCGCGTCGATGGCGACGGGGTCGTCCGACGCCAGGATGCCGATGTTCGGCACTATGGGAGCGTCGTTCCAGGCGTAGCAGTCGCACTGGGGCGAGACGTTCATCGCGAAGTTGATGAACCCGCACTTCCCTTCCTTCGTGTTCACGACGCCCAGGGCATACTCGGCCATCTTCTCCTGGAGGCTGCCCTCCTGCCCCTCCTGCCACTGGATCCTGATGGCCCTGCTATTACACGTTATGGTGCACTCGGCGCAGCCGATGCACCGCTCCGGGTCTATACGGGCCTTGCCGTCCTCGCCGACGGTGAGCGCCCCGGTGGGGCACCACCTCGTGCACCTTCCGCACCCCGTGCACCTCTCCCGGCGCACCTGGGGCCTCAGGCCCGAATGCTGCTCCTGCTTTCCGGCGCGGCTTGCAGAGCCCATCCCGATGTTCTTGATGGCCCCGCCAAAGCCCGTGGCCTCATGGCCTTTGAAATGCGACAGGGCTATCATCGCGTCAGCCTGGGCGATGGCCGCGCCTATGCGGACCTCCTTGAGGCGCACGCCATCGATGGGCACCTTCACATGCTCGTGGCCAGCAAGCCCGTCGGCCACGATGAATGGCGCGCCCACGGTGGCGTAGGTGAAGCCGTTCTCCAGCGCGGAGATCGTGTGGTCCACGGCATTGGAGCGCCTGCCCACGTACAGCGTGTTTGCGTCTGTGATGAAGGGCCTCGCGCCGGCGGCCTTCACCTTGTCGACCACCTTCCGCACAAGCGGCGGCTGAATGTAGGCAAGGTTGCCCGGCTCACCCACGTGCAACTTTATGGCCACAAGCTCGTCCTTCCCGAGAAACCTCGAGAAGCCCGCCGCATCGAACAGAAGGCCGACCTTGTCCACCAGAGAAAGGCCGCTCTTCGTGCGCATATTCGTGTAGCACACCTTGCTCGACATGCCGCTCCCCCTCCCGTGCAAACTTACCGGGAGCAGCCGGGCACATCAGCCCGACGCTCCCGGGTTCGCGACCACCCGCAGGCCCATCCGCCAGCCCCCTCGCGCGCGCACCCGCACGCACGCCGGGCCGGAGCACCCATCAACACGCAAGGCCCTCGGGCCTCCTGCCGTATCTCAGCCAGGCGATGACCTGTTTCGCGCCCAGCAACACACCCATGCCCAGCCCAAAACTAAAGTACGCCCACGACTGCTCGTATATACCCAGAAACACGGGCAACGAGACGCAGCCAAACACCGAGCTTGCGTACTTGTGCCTGGTCAGCACGTACGAGGCGCCCCAGAGCATGAGCAGGTAAAACACGGAGGCCGCCGACAGGACGAAAAGGGTCCCGATGCACGTGGCAAGGCCTCCCCCTCCGTGGAACCCCAGCCAGATCGGCCAGTTGTGACCGATGACCGCGAGAAGCGCCGCCACGAAGGTCGCCCAGGGCAGTTCGGGCATGGTTGCCCGCGCAACCAGCACCGCCACGATGCCCTTGCCGCAGTCGCCGATCACAGCGAGCAGCCCGGGGACGACGCCTGCGGACTTCACCACGTTCGTCGTGCCCACATTCCTCGACCCGACCTTTCGCAGGTCGATGTGCTTGAACACCCTCGCGGCCATGTAGGAGAAGGGGATTGACCCGATAACGTAACTCACCACAGCGATGGCAAGCGCCTTCACCTTCGACTCACCTCCAGGGCTGGTGCTCGCCCTCCCTCGCGCTCCCAAGTGCTTTACTCTGTGATTTTTCGTCGTTTGACGTCGTTTTCCTGCTTTCCCGGTAGCGTCCTCTGCCCCTGGAACGAGCCGCCCTGGAGCACTGCATGTCTCACGACGCGGCGGACGCCCCGGTCACGGTCGCTCGAAGGTCACGCCCAGCGCCTCCGTCACGTTGGTTATCTTATTGTAGATCGTTGACTTGTCGGACCCGGCGAACAGGAGGCCCACTGCGCGGACATCCTCGTCCACGAGGAGCGAGCCAGAGTCGCCCCCCTCAGCCATGGGTCCGGTCAGGATCTGGTCCCTGAAGGTCGCAGTGACATTACCCGAGTACACCACGCTCACGGTGGTGTCGATGGACGTTATCTCGCCCCTTGTCACCCGCGTGGTCCGACCGCTTTTTCCCACCTGCATCCCGAGCTCGGGCCGGGCCACCCCTTGCACCTCGCCGAGCTCGAGGATCTTCGTGTCGACCAGGTACAGGTTCAACGGCCGCGCGAGCGCCACGTCCACGATGTTTGCGCTGGTGAGAAAGAGCTTCGGGACTATCTCCACCTCGGCCCTCGCCCCCGTAACCCGTAGCCAACTGTTAAACGCCCGTTCCGCAGCCCTCGAGGCAAGGCACGGCGGCACCCTTCCCGACATACGTATCGGGACGAACCTCTCAAGCACCGCGATCTGGTCACGCTCCACGGTGCCTCCGTCAGCCGCGCCCGGCTGAACCACGGGATCGCCCACCTTCGCCCTGCCGTCATGGCCCGAGGTAGCGTTAGCAAGCACGTGGTTGCAGGACAGGATGTATGGTTCCCCTGTCCTCCGGTCCCAAACCACCGCGCCGAACGTCCCGGCTGTCGTCTGGTAATGCCCTATACTCGCTCCGGGCTGGGCGGGCCGCATTCGCCTTTGTCTCCCGGACCGGTCACCCAGGCCGGCCCCGGTCTCGCTCCCGGTCCCGGCGCCGGTGCCCATGCCGGTGCCCATGCCAGCGCCGGTCTCGCCGACCTCCCCCGGTCCGCCGACGAGGAACCGGATCTCGCCGACCTCCACCACGTCAGTGGGAATGCCGCGCACCTCGCCCGGAATGATTGCCTGGGCATAGAGGACGCCCCTCGGATACTTGTTTTTGACCAGTACCATGATGCACTCGGTCGAGGTTCTGACGTCCCCCGCGGTCTTGTACCCGCGCCCGACCCCGACCACATTCGGCAGGCTCATGAGCCTCCAGGTCACGTCCTCGAGAACGTGGGAGATCTCCGTCATACCGGATCACCTCATCACGCGCCTGCAGGTGAAGCCCTCCGATCTTATCCCTGGTTCGAACGGACCACCTTCGAGACGGCCGCCAGGGCGTTCACAAGGCCGGCCCCCTGCTGGTCAGACGAGAACCCCGGCAGTTTCGTGGCAGTCTCGCACACGGTCCTGCGGACATCGTCTCCCGCACGGCCCGGGGACGCCGCAAGAAGGAGCGCCGCCACCCCTGTCACGTGAGGGCACGCCATCGAGGTCCCGCTCAGGTTCTTGTAGGTCGCCCCTCTATAGGTGGAGTACACGTCCTCGCCGGGAGCCGCGACGGCGACCTGCCGGCCGGAGTTGCTGAAGGAGGCTATGCGGTCGTCGGGCGTTGAGGCTGCCACCGCCATGACGTTCGGGTCGCGTGCCGGGTAGAGCACCCCGTCGCGCCTGCCGTCGTTCCCGGCGGCGGCGATCATGACGACGCCGGCCTCGGCGGCCTTGTTTATCGCCATGGTCAGGGCCTTGCTGGATTCAGCGGTCCCGAAACTCATGTTGATGAGCTGGACACGATGCTCGATGCACCACCCCACGCCCTGGACGATGTCAGACACCTGCCCCTGCCCCCTGGAGTCGAAGGCCTTCACCGCATACAGCCTCGCCTCGGGCGCGACTCCCACGACGCCGAAGCTATTGTCGAGAGCCGCGATGGTGCCCGCCACGTGAGTGCCGTGGCCGTTGTCGTCCACCACGGTGGTGGTCTCGCTTATGCAGTCGAACCCGCCCTCCACGTTCCCCTTGAGGTCGGGGTGGCTCATCTCGATGCCCGTGTCAAGCACAGCCACCCGGACGCCCTTGCCCGTGGTGCCGCTCCAGGCCTCCTGGGCTCGCACCTTCTTGATCCCCCACGGCACGCTCTGGTGCCTCGGTCGCGGCCGCGGCCTCGGGGCGAGGAAGCAGGCGTCAGTGATGGAGACTACGAAGTCGTCCTCGATCCACGCCACCTCGCCGGCACGCGAAAGAAGGCTCATGGCAGTCGCTTCCTCGGGGAACACGCAGGCCACACCGTTGACGATGGGCAGTGACTTGCGAAGTCGCCCCCCGCACTCCTCCACGATGGAACGAACCCTGTCAGGCTCCACGCCAGACTCGAAGAGGATGATCTTCCTGACCGGCGGTGGCCCGACCCTCTGGCGTGCTCTGCGGGCAAGAGCGGCGACGGCCATAAGGTAGATGGCATAACTCGGGAGCATGCCAGGTCCTCCTTCATTCAGACTTCCATGACGATAAATCATATTCCTGGACTCGAAGGTCGGTGAGTGGGTGTCGGCGCCGTCCGGATGCTTCCGGCCCCACGCAGAAGGGCCCCGGCCAGAGAGGCCACGGGCCCTTCGTGCGAGGAGGCTGTGAGTTGGTAGCCAGATCATGCTCCCCAGGCGTAGCTCGCGGCGAGCGCCGTAGAGAACGCGACGAGCTGCGGCAGCAACAGAACGAACAGGAATATGATGAGCCACCAGTGTTCGAGTTGCTGTACCACCTTTTGCTCCTCCCCGTCTGCCTGACTTCACCCGCCCGCCGCGCGCGCTACGCGTTCTTGCTCCATGGGAAGATCGGGAAGATGATCAGGAACATCGGGACGAGCAAGACGAAGAGCAGTATGATTATCCACCAGAACTCGATCTCCTGGGTCATACGAAGACCTCCTTTCCTGGTCTGTCATGGGGTCCGGCGCCGTCCGGGGGTGGACCGTCTCAAATCGGCCGACCCGAACGGACCGCCGGACACCTCCATTGCCCTGCCTCCCCGCATGGAGGCCTTGATGAAATCAGGCCTTCTTGCTCCACGGGAAGATCGGGAAGATGATAATGAACATCGGAACCAGCAAGACGAAGAGCAGTATGATTATCCACCAGAACTCGATCTCTTGCGTCACCTGTCATACCTCCCTTCATTTCCGTGCGCAGAGGCGCCTGAAGGACCCCTCGAAGTTCTGTCGTGCAGCCCCTTTGGCTACGGGTGATACCTCGGATGGCGCCTGCCTCGCTACTATAATATGGGGGGTGCCCCTACTTTGCTCCTCGCTCGCGCATCGCTCTTCCCGTCGAAGGCTCCGGGAATCCCTCGCCCGCCCGGGCGACCCGTGGAGCGGACCGCTCCCAGGGGGGGCAAAGGTATCACCGCGAATCCGCCGAAACCTCATCCTTCACGGCAGCCGCCTCGTCGGCGAGGACAGTCCCGGTTTGGTCGCCACCGCCTGCCGGCTGACTTGGCCCGCCGCCTGATACCGGCGGGTGATGTCCCACCTTCCCGGTCCGCGGCCTCCGGCGCGCACCGACGTATTCGTACAGGGGCCGTCCCCTACGCTGATAGATTGTATTCAGGAAAGCCTCCCTTGGTGAGAACCGCATCTCCCTTCGCCGGGTTGCGTTCACCTCGCACACAGTCCAGACCGAGGGTCATATAATGTAGTGCCGACTGACACGCAACTCACAGGGCACAGGTAGGCAGCGGGGTGGTTTTCCATGGAGGTTCAGGATACCAGGGAATCGCGTCGAGAGATACAGACTCTGCAGGAAGCGGTGGCCCAGCAGAATCAGTTGCTACAGCGGCTGGAACGCAGCCTCCGGCGGCTCGAGGGTTCTTACGAAAAGGTGTCCTCCAGGCTCGATGCTGTGGAGGCCGCTCGGGAGGCGAACGGCCCGGAGGCGACGCCTGCCGTGGAGAAAGGACGGGTCGGAGGCCCTGGAGGCCTTCTGAGGTCCGGTGGCCAGAGCAGGGGGATAGCAGACGAGCGGTCGGCATACGGCCGCGGCGGACCGCCAGCCAGCCAAACGCCGGGCAAGGACGCTCCGCCCGGGGACCATGACGAGGCCCCACTCGACGGGGCCGGGCCGGGCGAGCCCGACGGGGAGCCAGCACCGGCATCCCGTCCGAACCTGATCGCCCGGGCAAAGACGGTGATTCGCGGGGCGATCGCTGATGGCAGCGTGAACAGCTCTCTGGACAGGGTCCAGTCGTCTCTCAAGCTGGCTGACGAGGCAGCGGGGGCACTCTCGCAGATCAGCGTGCTGGTCAAGGCGTTGCTGGAGGAGGGCGAGGGAATCCAGCAGTCCAGGCCCATGCAGATTCCGGGCGGCTCGCTTGCGCTTCTTCTCGATCTTGCGAAGACGCCACAGTTCCAGAAGTTCATCGCCGGCATGCTCGCTCAGTTCTTGAAGGATGCCGATCCAGACGCGGCATCATCCTCCGGCTAGCCGTCCGGGACCCGAAAGGCACGTCGCGGTCGACTTCGAAAGGGGGTATGGTAGATGACCCAGGAATTCTATACGCTGATGTGGATAATCCTCCTCTGCTTTATCGTGTTCATACCCATCATCTTCCTGTTCTTCTTCTTCCCGCTCGGCTCGAAGGAGAGCTGATGAAGAAGAGCAGCACCACCGCCACATCATGACAGAGGGGTGGGCGCCCCCCGGCTGCCCACCCCTCTGTCGCACTCTCACCGCAGGTCAGCGCCATCCGAGCGCCTGCGCCACCAGGTCCGTGATCTCGGCGATGCTGTCTGCCACCGGCACCCCCGCCTCGTGGAAGGCCTCCACCTTCGACTCGGCGGTCCCCATCGATCCCGAGACGATGGCGCCGGCGTGGCCCATGCGCTTGCCTGGAGGCGCGGTGCGCCCCGAGACGAACGCGATGACCGGCTTGGTCATGCTGTCGCGGATGAACGCTGCAGCGTCCTCCTCGTCCCGGCCGCCGATCTCGCCGATGAGCACCACGGCCCTGGTATCAGGGTCGCTCTCGAACTCGGCGAGGCAGCGAACGAAGTTCGTTCCGATTATCGGGTCCCCTCCCACCCCGACGCAGGTGGACTGGCCGATCCCCCTTGCCGTGAGGAGGTTCACCACTTCATAGGTGAGGGTCCCACTCCTCGACACGAGCCCCACCGGGCCGGGCGTGAAGATGCGCCCAGGCATGATGCCGACCAGGGCCTTGCCACACGTCACAAGGCCCGGGCAGTTCGGGCCGATGACCCGCCCCTTCCAGCCCCTGGCGTTGGCGTCGTCGAGGAGGTTCATCACGTCCAGCGTCGGAATGCCCTCTGTGATGCATACGACGATCTCTATCCCGGCAGCGAGGGCCTCAGCCGCCGCGTCCGCCGCCGCTGCGGCCGGCACGAACACGCACGATGCATTTGCCCCCGTCTTGCGCACGGCCTCCGCCACTTGGTCGAACACCGGGACCCCGTCAACGTCCGCACCGCCGCGCCCGGGGGTGACTCCCGCGACCACTCTTGTGCCGTACTCTCGCATGCGGCCAGCGTGAAACCGGCCTTCTCTACCGGTAATGGCTTGAACGACGAGCCTCGTTTCATCGCCGACGAAGATGCCCATCACTTCACCCCTCCCGACGCAAGCGCCACCGCCTGCCTTGCAGCATCAGCCATGCCCTCGGCCGTCGCCACCTGGGTTTTCCGGAGGAGCGCCCTGCCATCCTCCTCCCTGGTGCCCGCAAGCCTCACCACCATGGGCACGCGCACACCCACCGACCCGGCCGCGGCGAGAAGCCCCGAGGCCACCTCGTCGCATCGGGTGATGCCGCCGAAGACGTTGATGAGGATGGCCTTCACGCGGTTGTCCATGAGGATGAGCTCCAGCGCGTTCCTGACCACGTCGGCCCTGGCGCCGCCGCCGATATCCAGGAAGTTCGCCGCTCGCCCGTCTTCCGCCGAGATGGCGTCGAGGGTCGCCATGACGAGCCCGGCGCCGTTCCCGATGACGCCGACGTCTCCGTCCAGCTTGACGTAGGTGAGCCCTCTCCTGTGCGCCTCGCGCTCCAGCTCGTCGTCGCTGTCCTCCTCCGAAAGAGCCCGGTATTCGGGATGCCGCATGAGGGCGTTGTCGTCTATGGTGATCTTGGCGTCCGCAGCGATCACCTGGCCGTCCTCGGAAAGCATGAGCGGGTTGACCTCGGCAAGCGCTGCATCCTCCTGCACAAACAGGCGGAAGAGGCTAGCGATAAAGGCACCGGCCGCCCCCACCGCTCTTCTCTCGAACCCGGCGGCGAGCGCAAGCGACCTCGCCTCCCATGGCTGGAAACCCGCTCGGGGGCTTACCCAGACCCGGGCGATCTTCTCCGGCGCCCGCGCCGCCACCTCCTCGATGTCCACCCCGCCCTCCCTGCTCGCCATCACCACGATGGAACGCCGGGCGCGGTCTATGGTGATGCCAGCGTAATACTCTCTTGCAGCCTTCACGGCCTCTTCCACCAGCACCCTCGTCACCGTGAGGCCCTTGATGTCCATGCCCAGGATGCGCGACGCCGCAAGATCAGCCTCATCTGGCGTGGCCGCCACCGCAATGCCGCCTGCCTTGCCCCTGCCACCCACGTGGACCTGCGCCTTCACGGCGACGGGGCACCCAAGCCTCGCCGCGATCTCGCCCGCCTCGTCGGATGCGGACGCGACCTCACCCCGCGGGGTGCGGACGCCGTAACGCCTCATAATCCTCTTCGCCTGGTATTCGTGGAGTTTCATGCCGCGCCGAAAGCCTCCCTCGCTCGCTCCATTCCGAGACCGAATGCCTTCAGGTTCAATTCTTCGGTGCCCCGGGGCACGCGCTCCCTGATGGCCCGCTCTGTCGCGCCCGGCGTCGCCAGCTCGGCGATCCCGACGAGCGCGCCGAGAGCCACCATGTTGGCGGTCACCTGGCGGCCCGCCTCGTGCCGGGCGATGTCGGTGATGGGCAGGCGCACCACCCGCGCCCCCTGCACCTCCGGCACGGACTTCACGTTCGTCTCGTCCACGACCACGACCCCGCCGGCCTTTACCTGGGCCGCGTACCTGTCACAGGCCTCCTGCGACATCACCAGCACCACGTCTGGCACGCCCACCTTCGGGTAGTCGATGGCCTCGTCGGAGATGATGACCTCGGCCCTGCTCGCGCCGCCCCGCGCCTCCGGCCCGTACGATTGGGTCTGGATGACCTCGTGGCCGTCGTGGATCGCGGCCTCCGCAAGGATTATCCCCGCGAGGATCAGCCCCTGCCCCCCTGTGCCGGAGAGACGGATCTCCTTACGCATCGCGCTCTGCCTCCCCCTTCTCTGCCACCTCGATGATGGCCGCGTAGCGGCGAGTGTACTCCGGCCTCGTCCTAGTGCCAAGCTCGCCTATCCTGAACTTGCCGACCATCTCCTCCGGGGACATCCTGGCAGCGCTGGCCACAGGCACGCCGTGCTCCTTCTGCCACTTCAGCATGTCCACGGCCGTCCTCATCCTGTTGCGCCTGCCGTAGTAGGTCGGGCATTGTGTGATGGCCTCCACGAACGAGAACCCGTCGGTGGCTATGGCTTTCGCGATGAGCTTCGAGAGGAGCAGCGCGTGGTAGGCGGTGCCCCGGGCGACGTAGCTCGCCCCGGCCGCATACACCAGCTCGCACAGGTCGAATGGCTCCTCGATGTGCCCGTACGGCGCGGTGCTTGCGTAACTGCCCGTCGGCGTCATGGGCGAGTACTGGCCGCTTGTCATCCCGTAGATGCTGTTGTTGAAGCACACCGTGGCGATGCCGATGTTGCGGCGCGCCGCGTGTATGAGGTGGTTCCCGCCGATCGCAGCGGCGTCGCCGTCGCCGGTGAGCACGATCACCTTCATCCCGGGCTTTACCATCCTGATGCCGGTTGCGAAGGCGAGCGCCCTGCCGTGAGTTGTGTGGAGCGTGTTGAAGTCCAGGTACCCTGGCGCCCGCGAGGCGCACCCTATCCCCGATACCACGCATACCTGGTCCTTATCGAGCCCCAGCGAGTCGATGGCGCGCAGCACCGCGCCGAGCACCATCCCGTGACCGCAGCCGGCGCACCATATGTGCGGCATTTTGCTGGTCCTCAGGTAATGGGTTATGGGCATTGCCATCACTCACACCTCCCGTAACCTGGCCAGGATCTCGTCGGGCGTGATGGGATCCGCATCCACGCGCGAAAGGCCCACGACCTTCGCCATTCCAGCCGCCGCCCTCTCTACCTCCCGCACCATCTGCCCCATGTTCATCTCCGGCACCACAATGGCGCGCACCCGCTGCGCCAGCCTGCGCACATGCTCGTCGGGGAACGGCCAGAGCGTCTTCGCCTTCACGAGACCCGCCTTCAGCCCCTGGGCGCGCGCGTCGCGGACGGCCTTCGCCGCAGCCCTCCCCGTTATGCCGTAAGCGAAGACCACAACCTCCGCGTCGTCTGCGAAAAGCTCATCGACGAACGTGACGTGCGGCGCGGCTTTCTTCATCTTGCCATCAAGGCGCCTTGCGAGCGCATCGACCTCCGGGCGTTTCGTGGTGGGGAACCCCGTCTGGTCGTGCGTGAGACCGGTGACATGATAGCGGTATCCCGTGCCGAAATCGGCCATGGCGGGCACGAGGTCCTCGCCTGCGGCGTACGGCAGGTAGTCGTCCGGGCTCACCTGCGGCCTGGGTCTCTCCACCACCGGGATCCCGTTCACATCCGGAACTACGACCTTCTCCCGCATGTGGGCCACGACCTCGTCCATAAGGAAGATCACCGGAATGCGCCAGCGCTCGGAGATATTGAAAGCCTCTATTATCAGCGTAAACGTCTCCGCAACCGACGACGGGCACAGGACCACGATTGGATGGTCTCCGTGGGTACCCCAGCGCGCCTGCATCACGTCGCCCTGGGCCGGCGCCGTCGGCACCCCCGTGCTCGGGCCTACCCGCTGAACGTTCACGATGACGCACGGCACCTCGGTGTAAGCGGCAAACCCGATGCCCTCCTGCTTTAGCGAGAAGCCCGGCCCGCTCGTGGCGGTCATGGACTTCGCTCCCGCGAGCGAGGCCCCGATAATCGCGGATATGCTCGCGATCTCGTCCTCCATCTGGATGAACCTCCCGCCGACCTTCGGGAGGAGCAGGGCAAGCCCCTCCGCTATCTCGGTGGAAGGCGTTATGGGATAGCCCGCGAAGAAGCGAAGGCCCGCAGCTATAGCGCCTTCCGCGCAAGCCTCGTTTCCCTGCATGAGCCTGGCGCCAGCCTTCCTAAGCATCACCAGCACCCCCCTGCGCCTGGGCCCGGGCCCCCTTGCGGGCCGGGATCACCACGATCGCGAGGTCAGGGCACATGATCTCGCACAGCCCGCACCGTGTACACTTTTCGGGGTGCGCAACCTGCGCCTTCTCCCCCTCGGGTCTCACGAGGACCTCCTTGGGACAGAAGGCGACGCAGATGTCGCACCCCTTGCACCACTTCGCATTGATCTCCACCGGGACCTCCGGCGGCCGGCCCTCGACGGCCGGCCCTGCCTCAACGCTTCCAGGCATCGTCACCCGCCTCCTTCCTGGCGATGCGCGTGCCCTTGTGCCCTGGGCTAGCCCCGTAACGCGGCCGCGCCGCCGTCCTCCCGCCGCACTCGCGGCGTCGGGCCAGCGGGCCAGCGGGTCAGCGGCGCCTGCAGGGCAGCACACTCGCATCCTGTCCGCGCCGTACTTATAATACCACAGGGTTCGCGCCGGGCCTTGCTTCGTGCCGCGCGTAGGAAGGCAGGATCATCGGGGAAACCCTGCCCCTCGCGATGCCCGCGGCGTCGAGCTCCTCGTGGTAGCGTCTCACGTGCTCCAGCGTAAGCCGCCCGGGCTTTACGCTCCGTGCCCGCTCGGATGCGGCCGCCCCGGCGCGCCTGCCGAAGACCACCACGTCGAGGAGGGAGTTGCCCATGAGGCGGTTCCGCCCGTGAACCCCACCCGATGTCTCCCCGGCCACGAAGAGGTTCTCGATACGAGTGCCGGTATCGTCGGCTATCTCGACGCCGCCGTTCTGGTAGTGCAGAGTCGGGTACACGAGTATGGGGTCCCTCCTCATGTCGATCCCGAAACGCCTGTACTGGCGGAACATGGCCGGAAGAGCCCTCTGGATCGCGCCATCGCCGTGGATGTGCTCTATCATTGGCGAGTCGAGCCACACCCCGGGCTGCCCCGTTCCGGTCACTACCCCCCTGTCCCGCTCCAGGCACTCGCGGAGGATGGCGCTGGAGACGGCGTCTCTCGTTTCGAGCGGGTACACGAACTGCTCGCCGTGGGTGTTCACAAGCTGGGCGCCCAGGCCCCGGACTTTCTCGGTGATGAGCAGGCCCACGATCTGCTCGGGGTGCGCCGCGCCCGTCGGGTGGAATTGCGTCGCATCCAGGAAGATGAGGTTCGCCCCCATGCGGTACGCCATGACGAGGCCATCAGCGGTAGCGCCGTAGTGGTTCGTGGTGGGGAACCCGGCGACATGGAGCCTTCCGAATCCTCCCGTGGCGAGGATCACCGTCTTTGCGCGCACCACGAAGAAGTCCCTCGTCTCGAGGTTCATGAGCACGGCCCCCGTGCATCTGCCCTCGCCGTCGGACAGAAGCTCGATAGCGGGCGAGAACTCCACCACCGGGATCTGCCTGTTCCTCACCTCGTCGCGGAGCGTGCGCATGATCTCGGCGCCGGAGTAGTCGCGCGCGGCGTGCATGCGCTTGCGCGACGTGCCCCCTCCATGCTGGGTGGTCATGGTGCCGTCGGGCTCCTTGTCGAACATGCATCCGAGGTCCTCGAGCCACTTTATCACGAGGGGTGCGTCGTGGACCAGCGCCCTCACGAGGTCGGGCTTGTTCAGGAACCCGCCCCCGCCGATGACGTCGAGGTAGTGGATCATCGGCGAGTCGTTCTCCTTGTCCGCGGCCTGGATGCCGCCCTGGGCCATCATGGTGTTGGCGTCGCCCAGCCTGAGCTTTGTGACCTGGAGGACGTTGGCCCCGGCCGCATGGGCCATCAGAGACGCTGACGATCCCGCCCCCCCACCGCCCACCACCAGCACGTCCACGTCGTAGTCGATCCTGTCGAGAGGGAAGGTGTCAGGGTCGAGCCTGCTCCCGGCCTCGAGGATGTCCACGAGCTCGTGGGGCATCATCGCGCCGCGCGAAGCCCCCACCTTCACCGGACGCATGGTGTCGGGGCGAAAGTCCGGGTGGAACTTCCTGAGGAGGTCCTGCTTCTCCGAGGGGCTGAGTCTCGCGTGCTTCTCGGCGTACCTCCTCTCCCTCGACGCCTCCACGAGCCGAATCGACTCTGTCATCTGCGGTGTGTAGGACACCTGCATCCCTCCTACTCGGGCTCGATGTCGCGCTCGTTGTAGAGCCTCTCGAGCTCGGCCCGGTCCAGCCTCGCCATGTCATCGAGGGCCTGGTCGAACTTACCGCCCTGGATCTCCCCGACCCTCGCGGCGAGGTGCTGCGCCCTCGGCGCAATGTGCCTCGCGTAGAGCCGCCGCGCGAGGATGGCGATGTTGTACTGCACGGTCTCCGCCGGGCAGCGCGCGGCGCATAGGCCGCACATCAGGCAATCGAAGGACATGTCGGCCACCCGCGCGATGTCGCCCCGCATGGCCGCAGCCATGTAGTTCATGACATCCAGGTCTTGCGGGCAAACCTTCGTGCACGTGTTGCACCCGAGACACCTCGAGAGCTCCGGGTACATTTTCAGGAGGTTGCCCAGGGTCGGGCGGATCTCCTCGATGTTATAGGTGGCCTTGTTCGCCGGAAAGACGGGTATCTGCGTGAGGTACATCCCATCTTCGACTATCGTCTGGCAGGCGAGGCCCACCTTGATCCTGTAGTCGCCCGGCATGCGATAAACGGTGCCGCACGCGCCGCAAAACCCGCCGCGACACCCGCAACCCCGAATGAACTGGTAGCCGGCGTACTCCATCGCCTTCATGATGGTGAGCCCTTTCGGCACCTCGTGCGCCTTCCCCATGATGAAGACCCTGACCATCTCCTGTGCCATCCCCGTCACCACCTCCTGACCGCGGCGCCCGGGCCTACCTCGGCTCGAGCTCTTGCTCCCTGAATGTTGTGAACGGCAGTTCGTCATCGAGGCTTCTCCCCGGGACGTATCCGAACAGCTCCTGCGTGCGCCTGGATGCCATCGCGAACAGCCGGAAGATCGGCAGGTGGGCCGGGCACGCCTGCTCGCACTGGCCGCACCCCACGCACGACAGGGACATGTGGTTCATCCTGGTAAGATGGTACAGCATCGTCTCGGACGGCATCTTGAGAGCGCCTTTCCGGCCGGCCCAGCGCAGGAACTGGCCTGTCTCGTGCTCAAAGGTGTCGGTGTCGAACACGCACTCCCGGCAATAGCACACAGGGCAGGCAACACGGCAGTTGTGGCAGCCTGTGCACGCCGCAAGCTCTCTCGCGAAGGCCCCGATGCCGGGGACGCCAGGGACGCCGGAGACGCCGGGCGCCGCCGGGTCCGGGCCCTCGGCCGTCGCCGCGCCGCGCCGCGCCCCCTTGAGGAAAGCGTCGCAGGCCTCCTGCCGTTCCTGGACAAGCGCCTGCACGGCCTCCCTGCGTTTTCGCCCCGCGCCCTCCCCGCTTGCAAGGCCAAGTTCCTCCATCACTGCGGCCACAGCCGGGTCGAGCCGCTCGTGAACGGACATGACGATGCCCTCGGAATCGTCCAGCCCGATGAGTCCGAGCGTGATGCCGGGGAGCCCGTCCTCGAGCGGGGCCGGGTTCTGGCAGACCCGACACGCCTCCCTGAACTCCAGGCCGTCGACGTTCCCGGCCGCCTGCCTGTACGCCACCGGGTCGTATGTGCCCGCGCAGTCCATGCCGATGGCCACGACGTTCTCGGGCGCCGCCTGCTTCAGCTTCACGAGCTCGACCAGCGCCCGCGCCTCGCACGGCCGAAGGAGCGCCGCCACCCTGCCCGAGGGCCGCTTGCGCACGACCTCCGACACCAGCGTCGCCGCGCTGGAAGGCATGACAGGCGCCAGCGGCCGGGCGGCCTCCTCCACGAGGCGCGGGTCCTTCGCTAGAACGTGCGTTATCACTCCCGGCGCCGCCTCCACCGGGACCACGAGCGCGTCTACGGCCCCAACATCGAGCAGCTTCGCGAGAAACCTCGAAAGCGCTTTTTCTCTCCCGTCCTGTCCACTTGCGATCAGAAGGTCTTTCATGGTCACACCTCGATATTGCGTATGTCAGGGGCCGCAATGCGCGCGACAGGTGCGTCTACGCGAGCCACAGCGCCCTCGCCGGATTGGGCCCCATGGCCTTCAGCGCCGCCGTCATGTCGCGCACCGTCTGGGCGAAAAGCGCGCCCTCGCTTGCGCTGATGAACCTGAACCAGACGCGGCGGCTGTCGATCCCGAACTCGTCGAGGATCGCCCCGAGAACCCCCAGGCGGCGCCTGGCCTTGTAGTTCCCATTCACGTAGTGGCAGTCGCCGGGATGGCACCCTCCCACCAGGACGCCATCGGCGCCGTCGAGCAGCGCCTTAAGTATGTACATTGGATCCACCGACCCTGAGCACATGACGCGGATCGGCCGTACGTTCGGCGGGTACTGGAGCCTCGACACCCCGGCGAGGTCAGCCCCGGTGTAGGTGCACCAGTTGCACAGGAATGCGACGATCCTCGGCTCGAACTCTTCGCCAGCTCCCATAACCGTTCCCCTTTCCTCGCCGCATCAGCAGCGCCGGATCACCCGAACGCCACGTCCAGCGCAGCCATGACGCGCTCCGCCTCGAACCCGGCATGCCAGGCCGCACCCGAAGGGCACGCCGCCTGGCAGGCCCCGCAGCCCCGGCAAAGGTACTCGTCCACCAGCGCCACCATCGTCTCGGGGTCGATCGACCTGGCGTCGTAGGGACACACCTCCACGCACACCCCGCACCCCGCGCAGCGCCTCGCGCAGACGCCCGAAACGTGGGCGACGGTGTGCGCCTCCCGCGCCGCGAGATACACCCCCGCGCGCGCCGCGGCAGCCTGGGCCGAGACGAGCGCGTCGGTGAGGAGCCCCGGCGCCCTCGCAAGACCGCATACGTAAACGCCGGGCGCGAGGAAGTCCACGGGCTGCACTTTCACGTTCGCCTCGGTGAAGAAGCCGTGGTCGCCAACGGGCACTCCGAGGTCCCTCGCAAGCCCCGGGTCGGCGGCGCCCTCCACCCCTGTGGAGAGCACCACGAGGTCGCCCGGTATGAGAAGGGTCTCTCCCAGCACCTCGTCGTGGACCTCCACCATCTGCCGCCCGCCGTCCGGGCCGCCGGTATCCCCGACCAGCTTTGGCTGCGAGCCGTCGGGGTACCTCACGAACACCACACCCATCTCCCGCGCCTGCTCGTAGTAGACTTCAGACAGCCCCGGCACGCGAATGTCGCGGTGCAGCACGTAAACCTCAACGTCGGGCCGCTCCGCCTTCAGCCTGATGGCGTTCTTGATCGCCTGCGAGCAACAGACCTGGCTGCAATAGGGCCTTGCGCTGTCGCGCGATCCCGCACACTGTATCATGACGACACTATGCAGATCGCAAGCGACATCGCACGACGGCCAGAGACGCGCCTCGAGGTTCGTCTGCGTCAGAACGCCAGGCGTGCCTGCGACGCCAGGCGCGCTTTCCACGCCAGATCCCGCGAAAGACTCAGGCACGGGCGCCTCCACCCCGCCGGTAGCCATGATGACGGCGCCGCAGTCGATCTCGGCCGCGGCACCCCCGGGCCCCTCCGCAATCGTTGCGTGAAACCCGCCGTCCCTCCGCCTTACGGACGCCACATGGGACGAGGTATGAATGGTGATGCGCTTGTCAGACCGGACCCGCTCCTCGAGCCTCTCCAGGATCTCGCGGACGTCGGTTCCGTCGAGCGTGCGCGCAAGACGCCGCGCCCTGCCGCCGAGCACGCCCTCTTTCTCCACAAGGTGGACGTCGTGACCAACGTCGGCAAGGGACGCCGCGGCCTCCATGCCTGCCGGGCCCCCGCCGATGACCACCGCGCCCCCCGGAATTCTCCTCGCCCGTTCCAGGAGCGGCTTCGCGAGACGCGCTCTGGCAACGGCCATGGCCACGAGGTCGAGGGCCTTTCGCGTCGCCTCCCCGGAATCGCCGTGGACCCAGCCGCACTGCTCGCGGACGTTCGCGGCCTCGACCAGCCCCCGGGCAATCCCGACCCGCGAAGGCTCGGCTTCGATGACCTCCTGGACATCCCTGGGCGAGCAGGCTGCGACCACCACCCTGTTGACCCGGTGGGATGCGACCTCCCGCGCAAGGGCCTCGAGGCCATCCCGCCTGCACAGGGACGGCACCTCCCGCACGGCCACCACATCGTACATGGCATCTGCGGCCACGGCCCCGGCAAGCTCACCCGGGTTCAGGGACCCCATGGGTGAGTCACACCTGCACACGAACACGCCGATCCTCGGCCCCTCCGTCTGCGTCCCTGCCTCCGCCTCCGCCTGCGTCTCCGCCCCGGACGGCCCCTCTGAAGCGCCCTCCCGGACCAGAGCCTGGGCATCTGCCGCGGGATGGGCCTGGACCGGCCACTCGTCGCCATCAGGCTCGGGTCCCACGGCCCGCAGCGCCTGGAGCGCGCACGCCCCCGCCCACATGATGGCCGTGGGGATGTCCTGCGGGCCTGCGGCCCCGCCGCACACGTAGATGCCCGGGCGCGAGGTCTTGACCCGCGATCGTCCTTGAGGAAGCGGCCTTATGAACCCGAACTCGTCCGTCTCCACTCCCAGCACTCCGGCGAGTGCGCCGAGATCCCTTCCCGGGACGAGGCCGTTCGAGAGCACCACGAGGTCGAACTCCTCGCGCAGCACTCTGCCGCCGGCCTCGCCGGACACCTGAAGGGCGCCGCTCCTCCTTTCGACAGCCGATACCCTGCAGTTCTCAAATTTCACCCCGAGCGACCTCGCCCGGGCGTAATACTCCTCATACCCCTTGCCGAGGGCCCTGACATCCATGTAGAAGACCTTCACCCGGGTATCCGGCGCAAGGGTCTTTGCGATGATGGCCTCCTTGATCGCATACATGCAGCACACCGACGAGCAGTACTGGTTTCCGGAGGACCTGTTCCGCGAGCCCACGCACTGGACAAAAGCGATGCTGCCCGGGGCTTTGCCGTCCGACGGCCGGGCGAGGCGCCCCCCCGTGGGGCCCGACGCGCTCACGATCCTCTCGAGCTCGAGGCCGGTGATCACGTTCTTCGAGGGATCGTATGAGTACTCGGGGCGCGCGCGCGGGTCGCACATGGTTACCCCCGGGCTCGCGATGACCGCCCCCACCTCGATGTCCGTCGAGGTGCCCTCGGCATCGAGATCTATGGAGCCTCTCGGGCAGACCCGGGCGCACTCCCCGCACCTCGTGCATGCCGCGTCGTCCAGGGCGAAGCCACCTGGCACGGCGCGGTGGCCCGGCCGCCAGATCGCCTTGCGCTGGCTCGACCCCAGGTAGGTCGGCACGCTGACATCGACGGGGCAGGCTTTCTCGCACTCGCCGCAGCCATCGCACAGGTCCCGCTTCACGAACTCGGGGCGTGTCGCGACGCGCACGCGGAACTCTCCGATGTCCCCGGAAACCGCCGTCACGCTACTGTTCACCATGAGCGTGATGCGCGGGTGTCTCTCCACCTCGATCACCGGGCAGTAGGCCGGGTTGGCCGGGGACATGTGGCAGACCCCGCAGCTATGTGTCGGAAAGGTCCTGTCGAGGAGGCTCCACAGCCCGCCGACCGTGGGGGATGAGTCCACCAGGTATACCTGCACCCCCGCGGCGGCCAGGATGAGGGAGGCGTGCATGCCAGCCACGCCGCCGCCCACAACCAGCACCGACCTGTTCAGATGAGCTTCAGGTACCATCGTCAGGATCACACCTCATCAAGAGCTATGTGGCCGTGGTCGCCCAGCCGGCGGCACCCCGGCCGCCCGGCCCTGCCTGTCGGGCTACCCCATCACCGCATCGATCATCGCCATCGCCTGTGATCTCGCCATGTTCCTCTGGCGCGTCGCGCCGTTCGGGCATGCCACAGCGCACGCGCCGCACCCCTCGCACAGGACGTCGTTCACCACAGCCACATGCCGTCTCGTATCGAGCGCGCGCGCCTCGTAGGCGCACGCCTCGACGCAGATCCCGCATCCTGTGCAGATCTCCTCGTCCACTGCGGCCACCGTCGGCGAGTGGGAGAGCCTCGGCGCCGAGAAAAGCGTCAGCACCTTTGCCGCGGAGGACCCCGCCTGGGTCACCGTGTCAGGGATGTCCTTGGGCGCCTGGGCGCACCCGGCGATGTAGATGCCGCGGGTCAGGCTCTCTACCGGACGTAGCTTCGGATGGGCCTCCGAGAAAAATCCATACTCATCGGTGGCCGTCTTGAGGACCCTCGCAAGTTCCTTGGCGCCGCTCGCGGGCACGATGGCCGTGGCGAGCACCACCATGTCTGCGCGGATCTCCACCTTCTTGCCGGACAGGGTGTCCACGCCGAACACCACGACGTGCTCGCCGTCCTGGAAGACCCTTGCCACCCGTCCCCGGAGGTAAAGGACGCCCTCTTCCTCGGTGGCATGCTGCACGAACTCCTCGTAGCCCTTGCCGCCCGCGCGGATGTCCATGTAGAACACGTACGGCTGCCCGTCAGGTACCTTGTGCTTATAGAGGCGGGCGTGCTTGGCCGTGTACATACAGCATATCTTCGAGCAGTAGGGGTAGCCGTTCTCCTGGTCGCGGGACCCCACGCACTGGATGAATACCACCTCTTTGGGTACCTTGCCGTCGGACGGTCGCCTTATCTGCCCTTGAGTCGGGCCTGAGGCCGAGTTCAGGCGCTCGAACTCGAGGCCGTCGATGACATCAGGATACACGCCGTACCCGTACTCGCCCACCTTCGCCTTGGGGTGCAGGTCGTAGCCGGTGGCGACCACGATGGCCCCGACCTTCTCCTCGATGAGCGAGTCCTGCTGCCCGAAATCGATGGCGCCCACGGGGCACACCTTCTCGCACACCCCGCACTTGCCCTTCGTGAAGTGCCTGCACGCCTCCGGGCGGATGACTGGCTTATGGGGCACCGCCTGGGGGAATGCGATGGAGATGGCGGGCTCCTCCGCAAGGCCCCGCTCGAAGGCGGACGGCGTCCTGGATGGGCACTTCTCGGTGCACAGGCCGCAGCCGGTGCACAGGTCCCAGTTTACATAAGTCGCTCTCCTTCGGATCTTCACCGTGAAGTTGCCGACATACCCTGAGACCGACTCGACCTCGCTACTCGTGAGGAGCCTGATCCCCGGGTGTCTCCCGACCTCCGACGTCTTCGGCGTGAGGATACATTGCGAGCAGTCGAGCGTAGGGAACGTCTCGGAAAGCTGGGCCATGTGTCCGCCGATGTGGGGAAGGCGGTCCACCAGCACGACCTCGTGCCCGGCATCGGCGATGTCGAGGGCGGCCTGCATGCCGGCGATCCCCGCCCCTATCACGAGAGCGCGCCTCGTTACAGGGATGGACAGGGCCGAGAGCGCCTCGTCGCCCCGCACCTTCTCGACGGCGGCCCGTATGAGCTCGACAGCCTTCCTTGTAGCCTCCAGGGGCTCGTTCTGGTGGGGCCAGCTACACTGCTCGCGGATGTTCGCGATCTCGCACCTGTAAGGGTTCACCCCGGCGCTCTCCGCGACGCTCTGGAAGGTGGACTCGTGCATGCCTGGGGAGCACGCAGCGATGACCACGCTGTCAAGCCGCTCTTCCCTGATGATATCCCTTATGAGCTGCTGGCCCGGGTCGGAGCACATGTAGCGGTAGTCCACGGCACGGGCGACTCCCGGGCAGCCCGAGATCTCCTCGACCACCCTCGGGACATCCACGACCCCACCGATGTTCAGGCCGCACCAGCAGACAAACACGCCACTTCTCATGCTATAGCGTCACTTCCTACGACCCCGACGCACCGCAGGAGCGGCCCGGGAGAGATCACATGACCCTCGAAGCCCAGGACATCCTCAGGGAGGCCGAGGGCGATGGCGAGAAGCTGCGTAAAGTAGATGACCGGCACCCCCGCCTGCTCACGGCCATGCGCGCCCTGCTGCGCTACGTCGAGGTTGTACTGGCAGAGGGGGCAGCTCGTGACGATGGCCTGCGCGCCCCTTGACCTCGCTGACTCCACCACCATCCTGCTCGGCCCGGAGGCGAGGTCGCCCGGCTCGAGTGCCACGTAGCTTCCGCAGCACTCTATCTTGTAAGGGTGGTCAACCACCTGGCAGCCCAGGGCGGAGAGAAAGTCCTCCAGGATGTGGGGGGCCTCCGGGTCGTCGAAGCCGAGCTCATCATTGGGACGGAGCAGGAGGCACCCGTAGTACGGAGCCACCGCAAGGCCCCCGAGGGACGTCTTCACGCTCCGGGCGAGAGCGTCGAACCCGACGTCATCGCGGAGCACCTCGAGAAAGTGCATTACCTCGAGGTCGCCCGCATAGTCCTCCTCGATGAACGCGTTCACCTTGTCGCGCCTCCCCACGTCAGTCCGGAGGACGTGGTTCGTCCGCTTCAACACGTTATAGCACGCCGAGCACAGGGTGACGAGCCGCTCGCCCATCTTCCTGGCCGAGGCCAGGGTGCGAGCGGGGGACACCAGCGGAAAGGAGTTGTCCGCCTGCAGCGGGAACGTGGCCCCACAGCACTGCCAGTTCTCCATCTCGTCGAGATGGACGCCGAGGGCGCCCGCCGAGGCGACGGCGGACGTCTCAAAGCCCCTGGCCTTCGCCTTGAGCGTACACCCAGGAAAGTACGGGTACCTCATTGAGCCCTGCCGCAGGCTCACCACCGCCTCCGCGGGGCGGCGGAGCCGCAGCCCCCTCCTTTCTCAGGTCTCAGGAATACTTCCGGAGCCCTGCCACCAGCGCCTGTTCGGGCGCGTTCTCGAGCACATCGGCGGGAAGGCGCGCCGGGTCGATGTGCCGCCCACCTGGCCTCAGCATGGTGACACGCAGCGACTCCATGACGTTCGGCAGGCTCACGCCCCTCGGGCAGCGCGCGCTGCACGCGAGGCACGACGCGCACAGCCAGATGGTGCGCGACGCAAGCGCCTCCTCGACCTGCCCGAGCTGGACGAGCCTTATGACCTGGTGCGGGAGGAGGTCCATCATCGAGGTCATGGCGCACCCTGCGGAGCACTTGCCGCACTGGTAGCACGACCTGACCTCCTCGCCGCTGATATCCCGCAGTTTACGCTCCTCTTCGCCTCTCACCACATCGCGTGCGAGCCTCAATTTCCATCGCTCCCCTGCCGGCGCCGGCCCAGCCTAGCCCCTGGGGGCTTTCGGGATGATGCCGTTCTCCATGAGGAGCCCCGTCATACCGCGCGACCGGGTGATCATTGCCTCGGCGTTCCTGTAAAGCTCATCCCAGCTTCGAGTGAGTTGCGCAATTCCCTGTTCAACGGCCTTCGTGCCGACGGCCGCCGCTTCCCTTGGGTAAACCTCCCATTCGTCCATGGTGGGGACGATGTACTCGTGCGAAAGGCCCTTGTCCTCGGCGCACCTCGCAAGCTCGAGGGCGGCGGCTATGCACATCTCGTCTGTGATGGTCTTCGCCCGCACGTCGAGGGTGCCCCGGAATATGGCGGGGAACCCGAGGGAATTGTTCACCTGGTTCGGGAAGTCCGACCGGCCCGTCGCCACCACGGCCGCCCCGGCCTCCGTCGCATCCCACGGCCATATCTCGGGCACGGGGTTCGCGCACGCGAACACGATGGGGTCCTTCGCCATGGATCGCACCCACTCGGGGTGAATGACGTCAGGCCCTGGCTTCGAAAGCGCGATCACGGCATCGGCCATGCGCATGGCGTCGGGGACCTGGCCGTCGATACCCCGCGCGTTCGTGCGCTGTGCGAGGTCCCACTTCTCCTTGTGGGTCTTCGCAAGCTCGGTGCGGCCCTTGTGGAGAGTGCCCTTCGTATCGCACATGACTATCTTCCCGGGGTCGGCGCCCGCCGCGATTATGAGCCGCGCCGTGCGGATATTCGCCGCGCCCGCCCCGATCATGGCGATATTGGCGTCACGGATGTCCTTGCCCACCAGCTTGAGGGCGTTCACGAGGCCCGCCACTGTGACGGCCGCGGTGCCCTGCTGGTCGTCGTGCCAGACGGGGATCTCTGCCTCCTCGCGCAGCCGTTCCAGCACATAGAAGCACTTGGGCTGCTCGATGTCCTCGAGGTTCACCCCGCCGAACGACGGCTGAATCCATTTCACCGCCGCGATTATCTCGTCCGGGTCTTTGGTGCCAAGGCAGATCGGGAAGGCGTCCACCCCGCCCAGGTACTTGAAGAGCAGGGCCTTCCCCTCCATCACCGGCAGACCCGCCTCGGGTCCGATGTCGCCGAGCCCCAGCACCCTGGTGCCGTCGGACACCACCGCGACGGTGTTCCACTTGTTCGTGTATGAGTACACAAGCTCCCTCTTCTGCGCGATCTCCTTGCACGGGGCGGCGACGCCGGGCGAGTACCACACGGCGAAGTCCTGGAAGTCGCGGACCTCGCACTTGGGAGTGGTCTCGATCTTTCCCCGGTAGAACGGGTGTAGCCTCAGTGCGTCCTCTGCGGGCTTCTTCGCCTTCGCGAGAAGCTCCTCCTTCTGGTTCACGCCTCCTGATACCTCCTTGTCTCATATCCCTCGCGACTGTGCTTGTGAAGTGCACGACCGCCGGCCCGGTCACCTTCGCCCACAAAGCACCGGGCGCTCCGTAAACGTGAAGCCGGACAAAAGTAAAACCTGACCTCACATGGTCCGATAAGTCCATCGGACCGAGCGCGGCCAGGCCGTGTCCGCTCTGCGACCCGGGGTGGCCCCCCGCGCGCCGCGGCCAGGGTGGCAGCCGGCACTTCCACGCCTGCGATGGCTGCGGGCGTGTCCCTGCCGGTGGTTTTGTTCGGGTGTCATTCGCCCTCGTTTCCTTCGCCCGTCGTGCCGCGATCCTGATCCGGCTCTCCCGTCGGGTCGCGCGTCGGGTCGAGGCACGTGGCCGTGTATTTCTCGCGGATCGCCCTGAGAGCGGTTATGAGCGCCTTCTGAGCGGCGCCATGGTAGTACGCCCGAAGGTCGCCCACGATCGCTCCCATGTCGGCGTCTATTCTCCGACCGGTGATGAGCTGCCGGAAGACCTTCTTTGCAGTAGATGTGGCGAGGGTGCAATCGGCGTCCACGACCTCGCCGTTAGCGGGGTCGATCTCGAGGCCCACCCCCACCACCTTGTATAGTTCCTCCGCCGTGATCCCGGTGGGCAACTTCGCATATCCACCGAAGAACATTGTTCGCCGCATCACGGGCTCTTCCTTCGACATGCTGTCCACAAATCCTTCTATAGCTTCTTTGGATTCGGGCCTTTCGCGCTTTCCCGCACCCAAAGCCCGCAGATCGCCGCTCACCGCCCGGCAGGCCTACCCGTTCACCCGTCAGCCGGAGACCGCTCCCGCCAGGCTCTGACGCCGAAACCGCACGGCTTGTGTGAGGTACACCACCACTATCAACGCCAGGCCGATGACGTCAGTGGTGAGGTACGGGTGGATGAGCATGAGCCCGCCGATGAGCAAGAGCGGCCTTTCAATTGCCCTCGTCTGAGTTATGAGCCAACCCTCGAGAGCGGCGCCCACGCCGATCATGCCTACCACGGCGCCCAAGACTACCCTCGCCGTCTCGAGCCAGTGCACACTTCCGAGTAACAGGAGGGACGGTGAATACACAAAGAAGTATGGTATCAGGAACGCTGCGATCGCAAGCTTCGTCGATTCGACGCCGGTGCGAAGAGGGTTCGATTTAGCTATTCCGGACCCCGCGAACGCCGCAAGCGCGACAGGGGGCGTCACGTCGGCCACTATGCCGAAGTAGAACGCGAACATGTGGGCCGCGACGACGGGCACGCCCAGCTTCAGGAGGGCGGGCGCCGCAATGGTTGATGTGATGACGTAGTTGGCTGTCGTGGGAGCGCCCATCCCGAGCACCAGGGACGTAAGCATGGTGAAGAAGAGCGTCGGCAGCAGTTGCCCCCGCGCCAGGAGGATGAGGCCGTTCGCCAGCTTCAGCCCGAGACCGGTGAGGGTCACCGTCCCCACGATCATGCCCGCTGCGGCGCAGGCGATGACCACGCCAAGGGCGTTGCGAGCACCCTGCTCCAGCGCGGCGAGGATGTCGTGCGGTTTCATCCTGGTTGCCCTCGAGATATAGCTCGCCAGCACGGCGACGACCAGGCCCCAGAGGGCGGCTTTCATGGGGGTGCTGCCCTCGACCAGCAGGTATATGATCGCCACGAGAGGCAGGAAAAGCTGCCCGCGCTCGCGCATGATCCTCCAGAATCTCGGCATCTCCTCCCGTGGCATCCCGCGAAGCCCCGTTTTCTTCGCCTCGAGATGCACAACGATGAAGACGCCGGCGAAATACAGGATCGCGGGAATCGCCGCCGACTTCACGATCCGCAGGTAGGGCACGCCTATGAACTCGGCCATGAGGAACGCCGCCGCGCCCATGATCGGGGGCATGAGCTGGCCACCCGTGGAAGCGGAGGCCTCGACGGCGGCGGCGAACTCGGGCCTGTAGCCGAGTTTCTTCATCATGGGGATGGTGAAGCTGCCTGAACCGACGGTGTTTGCGACGGAACTGCCAGACACAGTGCCTTCGAAGGCGCTGGTGATGACCGCAACCTTCGCCGGGCCGCCCGCGGCGTGGCCCGCGATGGAGTTGGCTATGTCGATAAAGAACTGCCCTATGCCCGTCTTCTCGAGGAACGCCCCAAAGAGGATGAAGAGGAATATGAATGTGGACGACACGCCGAGAGGGATGCCGAACATCCCCTCGGTGGTAAAGAACATGTGCCCGACCAGCCTCTCGACGGACGCACCCCGATG
>DKEX01000140.1:35032-42125 GCA_002452295.1 Firmicutes bacterium UBA6811
GCCTTGAAGTCCCAGACGAGGTAGCTCATGATGAAGGCCCCCACTACCGCCAGAGCCACGTCGTACCATGCAAGCCTGCGCGCGCCCTTGCGCGACGCGGGATAGAGGAGGTATGCCAGGAGCACCCCGAACCCCAGGTGAACAGCCCTCTGCATCTGCGCCGGGAGCACGCCGAAAGCTGCGGTGTACAGTTGGAACAGGGAGAACGCGATAGCAATGACGCTGATGACCACCGAGTACACCCCGGGGATCCTCCGGTAGGCGGACTCCCTGTCGTACTTCATCAAGATCTCTTCGATCTCCGCCTGGCTCAGGGCCTCGCTTTCCACCCCGCCTGAAGCCGGGGGGCTCGCTTTCTCGGCCTTCTCTATCTTCTCATCCACCAGCATCTCCCCCTGAACAAGAGTGCCAGCACGGAGGCGCGGACCACTTTCACGCTGAGCGCCGTCCCCGGCTTCGCCAGGTCCGCCAGCATCATCGTCTTGCCCTCGAGCACCAGCGCGTGCCTGGGCAGTGGGCTCACACACAGAACCAGCTCGCCGATACGCCGGTGCATCCCGGTGATACGGATCTTGCCGTCTTCGAGGACGAACCGGGCGCCATCGTCGGCGGTCGTCGGCAGCCCAGCCCCGAAGGACTCGTATGCCGTCTCCACGAGGTAGATGTCGAGGTCAGGGCCGGCTGTGAACACCTCGCGGACCAGCGTCCTCTCCACCGAATGGACGAACCTCACCTCGAACCTGCTTTGCAGCCTCACTGGAGCCGAATAGAGCAGCCTCCCGGTCCGCCATCCTCTCACCTCGAGAACCACGAACGCGGGCACGAATGCTGCTGCCGCCCCCGCAAGAACGGCTAGCACCAGGGCGGCCAGAGCGCCGCCCTGGTGCCAGGTGAGCCTCGGTCCACGCCCGCCCTGGACGTAGCCGTAGCCACTCATCTGCCTACTTCACGACACCCTTCTCCTTGAAGTACTTCTCCGAGCCCGGATGCAACGGAGTGCTAACGCCTGCAAGGGCGCCCGCAACGGTTATCTCCTTGCCCTTCGCGTGGGCCTGCGTGAGCTCGGGCAGGTTCTCGAAGAGCGCGCGGGTCATATCGTACACGAGGCCCGCATCAAGGTCCGACCGGGCGATGAGCACGGCCTGCACGGCGACGGTCTTTGCGTCCTCCGTCTGGTTGATATACGTGCCCGCGGGGATCACGGCCTTGCCGTAGAATCCGTACTTGTCGTGCAGCTTCTTGTACATGTCATCGGGAACCTGGACGATCTTGATCTTGTGCTGCGTCGCCACGTCCTGGATCCCCGCGTTCGGTATGCCAGCCGTGACGAAGAACGCGTCGATGTGCTTGTCCTTGAACGCCTCCGCCGACTCGGCAAAGCTCAGGTACTGCACCTGGCCGAGGTCCTTGTAGGTCAGGCCGTACGCCTCCAGAATCTGCCTCGCGTTTGCCTCGGTGCCGCTGCCCGGCGCGCCCACTGACACCCTCTTGCCCTTCAGGTCGGCCACGGAGTTTATCCCGGAGTCAGCGCCCGCTACGATCTGGATGAGCTCCGGGTAAAGCGACGCTATCACGCCGAAGCTCTGCAGCTTTCCGTCCTTCTCGAAGAACTCCGTGCCGTTCCACGCGTAGTCTGCCGTGTCGGTCTGCACCAGCGCGAGATCGACTTCCTTCTTGTGGATCATCCTCAGGTTCGCGATCGAGGCGCCTGTGCTCTGGACGGTGATGTTGACGCTCTTGACCTTCCCGTTGATGAGCTGGGCCATCGCCCCGCCCAGCGGGTAGTAGGTACCTGCCGTTCCTCCGGTTGCCATGACGAGCTGAGCCACGGCGGCAAACGATGAGGACGCGACTGCGAGCACAAGACACAGGGTGACTGCGGCCAGAACCACTCTTCTCATTACTCTCTGCCTCCTCCTCATGACGTGTGGGGCTTTCGCAGAATTACTCTGTTCATCATTCGACGCATCGTGCGATGTTCCTTCCCTCAATCGATCAGATAGATCACGCACACCACACTTTCGGCACAACGAGGGCCGCAGCCTCCAGCGCGAAGCAGGAAAAGGGCACGCGAAGCCGAATACCTGCAGGGGCGCGGCCCATGTGGCCAGCCAGACACCCGGCGGCCTCGAGGCGAGGCGGCACCCTCCACCGCGTCCAAACCTTCGTGGAGAGGCGCGGGGCAGAGCGCGGCAAGGCGAGACAAGGTGGAACGAGACGAGACACGCTACGCCATAGTGCGACGTAGCGCGGCTGTTCGTGGCGGTATGTGGCGGTGCGAGCGGAACCGGAATGCGTGCTGAAGGGGGCTGGTGACACTGAAGGAACTCCTCGTTGGTATCCGCGGGCTTGGTTTTGAAAACATCGTCATGTTCGCCATCGGTGGTTTTCTCATATACCTTGCCGTGAAGCGTGACTACGAACCCATGCTGCTACTGCCCATCGGGTTCGGCGCCATCCTCGCGAACATCCCGTTCACATCGGTGCTTGGCGAGCATGGCGTCCTCGACCTGCTCTACAGGGCCGGTATCAAAACCGAGCTTTTCCCCATCCTGATCTTCGTCGCCATCGGCGCGATGATCGACTTCACGCCGCTCCTCCAGAGGCCGGAGACCCTGCTATTCGGGGCCGCCGCGCAATTTGGCGTGTTCGCCACGATGGTCGTTGCGTCGTATCTCGGCTTCAGCTTGAAAGAGGCAGCCTCCATAGGCATCATCGGCGCAGCCGACGGCCCGACATCCATCTACGTCGCAACCAAGTTCGCAAGCCACCTCCTGGCACCCATATCCGTCGCCGCATACTCCTACATGGCCCTGGTGCCCATCATCCAGCCCCCGGTGGTGAAGGCCCTTACCACCCCCGCCGAGCGGCGGATACGCATGGACACGAAGGAGGTCAAGGTGCCGCAGATCGTACGGATCCTGTTCCCAGTGGGCGTGACTCTGGTGGCAGGCATCATCGCCCCCATCAGCGTCGCCCTTGTGGGCATGCTCATGTTCGGCAACCTCGTCAGGGAAAGCGGGGTGCTCGACAGGCTGTCCAAGGCGGCCCAGAACGAGCTCGCGAATCTGGTGACGCTTCTCCTCGGCATCACCATCGGCTCGTCGATGCAGGCTGAGTCGTTCCTCAATTACAGGACCCTCCTCATAATGGGCATGGGCCTGCTCGCGTTCGTATTCGACACCGGGGGCGGCGTGCTGTTCGCAAAGGCCATCAATCTCGCGCTGCGCCGCAAGATCAACCCGATGATAGGAGCCTGTGGAATCTCGGCGTTCCCCATGTCGGCCCGGGTCATCGCAAAGATGGCTCTCAAGGAGGATCCGACGAACTACATCGTGATGCATGCCGTCGGGGCGAACGTGGCCGGGCAGATCGCGTCCATCGTCGCAGGTGGAGTGATCCTGGCGCTCGTGGCCTGAGCCGGTATCCAGAGAGATGAGAGAGGAAGGAGGAAGCGGCTGGCCCCTTGCGTGGAGGTGGCGGAAGACGCGAGGAGACCGACGGCCGCACCGCAACATGACTGCAGTGGTCCGGAGCTGGCAGGTGCTTTGCATCGGCATGGCGACGATATTCGGGGTGATCCTGATCTTCTACGGTATGGTCAAAGCGATGCTCAGAATATGGCGCGAGGACTGAAGACGCATCGCCGGCCGACGGCTTCCGGGGCGCGTCGTCCGCGACAGCCTCGTGTTGTTACGAGGCTACAGGCCCTTCGAGACCAGCTTCTTGAGCAGGTTCTCCACCCGCTGCTTCGCAGCCGCGGTGGCTTCCTCGTCGGGCTCGACGCGGATCTTTAAGATCATCCCCTCCCGCACACCCTCGGGAAGCGCCCGAACCGGCCACAGGATCGCGTCGGTCTCCGACTCGCGCACCAGGAGCACAGCCGTCCCTCCCTCGACTCTATCCACGGTCACCCTGATCTCCATCCGCGCATCCTCCTCACCTTCATTAGCGGGAGTTCGACGCTACTTGAGCCTGTATCCTTCTATTACCACACTGACGACTGGATTCCTTCCACCCCGGGGGGGGACGTTTCACGCAGCAGCGCGGCAGCTTTCGCGTCCCGATGGCGTTCCGACTGAACCTGGTAGCTCACCAGCACATCTGAAGTCGGTGCGGTCGTTCAAACGGGTGAGGTGAGATGAGATGAGATGAGATGAGAGATCTGTAGGGCAAGTGTCAGACAAGTATCAGAAAAGAGTTCCGGCAAAGAGGAATCATCGTGCTAATGGAGAATACCGACTGAAGGTTGAACCCGCGCCGAGTTCTCTCGGTATGGGGTCTGGGCGTTGCAGCATTGCCGACATCTTGTGGCTACTCCCATTTCCCGGCGTCAGGTGAGGACTACCAACCCAACTCTAGGTTGACTGTGTAAGAGCTGGTGTGATACAGTTTACAAAATAGATTGTCCCAGTAGTGCCTGGTTCCGCGGGTCGTGGTGGCCAACTGGAAACTCGCATCGCGGATGCTACGGCATCTGGCGTATGTGTGGTGGCTGCCGAGGCAACGAGAAGCGACCTCGGGTGAGCCGGAAGATCTCGGGTCTTCTCACCGCAGAAAGGGGGCGACAGAAGAGGTAGAAAAGCAGATTCAGCGGAAGACGCGTTGAGGGGCATTCGACGGGCGAGAAGCATGAGAAACGCATAATCAACACAAAACTAAGGGGGTACTGAGCAGTGAGAAGGGTTATCCTGAGTTGTGTCCTGGTAGTCGCCCTGCTTTCCCTGGGGGCTGTGGCCTATTCTGCTGAACCAATAAAGATCGGATTCGACCTGGCCATGACCGGCGGGGTCGCCGCCTACGGGCAGATGGCCTGGGAAGGCGCGAATCTTATCAAGGAACTCGTGAAACCGGAAGTCCTGGGAAGGCCGGTAGAGTTCGTGCTGGTTGACAACAAGTCCGATAAGGTCGAGGCGGCCAACGCGGCGTCTCGTCTCATCGAAAAAGAAGAGGCCGTCGCGATAATCGGCCCCATGATAAGCGGAAGCATGCTGGCGACCGGGGAAATATGTGAGAAAAGGCAAGTGCCGATCATAGGCCCGACTACCACGAATCCCCTTACGACCCTCGGCAGGAAGTACGTGTTCCGCGCGTGCTACACTGACCCGTTCCAGGCGGCTATAGCGGCCAAGTTCGCGTACGAGGAGTTGGGTGCGAGAACAGCGGCCATTCTCTCAG
Organism: Firmicutes bacterium UBA6811; assembly: GCA_002452295.1. GTDB lineage: Bacteria > Bacillota > SHA-98 > UBA4971 > UBA4971 > UBA6256. Next base: position 40,211 of record DKEX01000140.1, read on the forward strand.
ATATCTCTCAGGACTACTGCGTCGCATTGGGCGGGTTCTTCCAGGGTTCGTTTGAAAAACTGGGCGGCAAAGTGGTCTCCCTCACCTTCTGTAAGCTTGGTGACCAAGACTTCAGCGCCCAGCTTACCACCATCAAGAAGGCCAACCCCGACATCATCTACCTGCCGAACTACTACAATGAAGTCGCTCTCACCATGCGTCAGATGAGAGACCTCGGCTTGAAGCAGCCCGTGCTTTCGGCGGATGGCATAGACGTGCCAGAGCTTTTCACAGTGGGCGGTTCTGCCGTTGAGGGCATCATGCACACCGCGTTCTGGCACGAGAAGGCGGGAATGACTGATATCGGTAAGAAGTACATCGCAGCATACAAGCAGAAGTACGCAGGCAAAGAGGTCAACTCCTTCGGGGCTCTTACAGCCGACTGCTACCTCATAATCCTCGATGCCATCAAGAGGGCCGGATCCACCGACCCGAAGAAGGTCCGTGATGCGATCGAGGCGACGAAGAATCTACCGGTGGTCACCGGGCCGGTCACCATCGAAAACGGAGATGCGATCAAGCCGGTGGTGATCCGCCAGGCCAAAGGCGGCAAGTGGGAGTTCAAGGCTATCATCAACCCCTGACGACTTAGTGAGGACAATGGGCCAGGCCGTGTGGAGCCCGTGATGTTTGCGTCTATCAACGAAGGGGCAAGAGGGTGGGCATCCTGCCCTCTTGCTCCGTGCGCATCTGGTGCGGATACCCCAGGAGACACGGGTTCTGCTACCATAAGGAGTTGACGCGGATGGATCTGGAGACCTTCGTTCAGCAGTTGATGAACGGTCTTTCTCTCGGCAGTCTTTATGCTCTGATCGCTATCGGTTATACGATGGTCTATGGAATTCTCAGACTAATCAACTTCGCCCACTCCGACATATTCATGGTCGGCGCGTACTTTGCGTTTTTCATGGTTGCTGTCTTCCACCTGCCGTGGACGGTTTCGGCTATCCTTGCTGTAGTGCTTACAGCCCTGGTGGGCATGACCATAGATAGGGTCGCCTACCGCCCAGTTCGCAACGCACCAAGGATATCGGCCCTNNTCTTCCTGGAGAACCTGGGCCTCGTCACAGTTGGAGCTCGTCCCAAAGCGTTCGCGAGGCCGGAGATGATGGCGAAGATGGTTAGGGTCGGGCCTGCAGCGGTCGCCGGGGTATCTATCTGGGTTCCCATACTCAGCCTCGGGTTTCTAGTAGTCCTCCTCTACATCATCTACAGAACCAAGATCGGTATGGCGATGCGGTGTGTCTCTACAGACATCGAGACCACCCGCCTGATGGGAGTGGACGTGGACAGGGTAATATCGTACACTTTTGCAATTGGGTCCGCACTGGCCGCAGCAGGGGGGATAATGTGGGCTTGCAAGTACCCGCAGATCAACCCGCTCATGGGTGTGTACCCCGGGTGGAAGGCTTTCACGGCGGCCGTCGTCGGCGGGATCGGTAACATCGCGGGTGCGATGATAGGTGGTATCCTCATCGGGCTTATCGAGATCATGGCTGTGGCCTTCTTCCCGACGCTGTCCGGCTACCGGGACGGCATAATCTTCCTCGTCCTTGTGGTATTCCTCCTCGTGAAGCCCACGGGTATCCTGGGCGAGACGCTGAAGGAGAAGGTGTGATATGACCGACGGGCGCTTGAAAACACTTCTGACTCTGTCGCTGATCGGCGTTATCTTTCTCGCTCTGTCGTGGGCCAACGGCCATTTGAACGAGTATATGCTCAGGATCCTGCGTACGGGCGCGATCTACATAATCGCGGCCGTCGGTTATAACCTGATCAACGGCATCACCGGCCAGTTTTCGCTGGGTCCTAACGGCTTCATGGCCCTTGGCGGTTATACCACGGCGCTCCTCATACTACCGGTTGTGCAGAAGAA
>DKEX01000061.1:0-16492 GCA_002452295.1 Firmicutes bacterium UBA6811
GTGGGCCACGGCGCCGGGCAGGATCTCCCCAGAAACGGCCACCACTCGACCCACCGGTCCGGCCTGAAGGGTTCCCTTGTAGACCATGATTCGACACCTCCATATCAGGGTGCCCCGGCCTGCCGTGGCGAAAGCAAGCCGGGGCAGGCGGGAAAGCCGCTGAACCCCACGGACAGCTTTTACGCCTTGCCGCTGGAAAAGGCCGTCGCTCGCCTCTGGGGACGGCTTCGGCAACCCGCCACGCTTCTAAATCGATACCTTCTTTGGCTCCAGCAGCAGGCCGGAATCGTCTTTTGGCTCCACACCGCCGCCTACCTTCTCGGCCTTCCTGATCAGGGCGTCTATCTGCGCCTTTGTGTAGTACGCTGCACAAGAGGGCAGTGGAACTGATTCGCCCGTGGTGCTCTTGCTCAGGGCGTTTTTCCGCGCCCACGCCCGGAGCTCGCGAACCTCGCTTTGGTACAAGCGATATGCCTCGTCCTGCGCCGGGTCTTGCCCTTCGGTGAAAGTCTTCACTTCGCCCCGGCGAAATGCCGCCAGGAACTTGGGAATCGCGTCCTCGATTAGCACGGGGTCCAGCATCGTCGTCAGCGCCTGGGCCTCCGCCTCCAGCTTCATTCGCGTCCGGGACAGATCGTCCAGGCGCCTCGTTATCCGCTGATGCTCCACGCCGAACGTCGCCTCAGCTTCGCGGAATACGCGCTCGGCCTGCTCAAAGACCTTCCGGGCAGCGGCCAGTTCGCCTCCGAGTTTTGCCTCCGAGTTTTGCAAGGCCGCCAGGTCTTCATAGATCCTGTCCAGCTCCAAGGCGGCAAGCTGTTCCTGGCCTAACTCTATCGCGCGGTCAAGCCTTTCGAGTTCCGCCTTCAGCTTATCGTCGAGAGGCGGCATGTCGCGCCCCTCCAGGAGGGCGCGGGCGGCCTCCTGTTCAGATGCAGCCAGCTTGCCGAGGATTTCCCGCCGCCGCTCCTGCAACCGCTCCACCTGGGCTTTGATCTTGCTATAGCTTTGCATGTCTTCGTTTCCCCCTCTCCCTTATGACCATAATGGCGCTTTCCAGCGTTGTCACGAAGAGGATTGTCACCAGAATCCACAAACATGTGAGCAGGATGATCACCTTTTTAATCCCTCCTCCTCTGCGTCTTCGCCACTGCCCGGGCCTCCCGCCGCCGCGCCCGCATAACGGCCTTCCCCCGCTCAAGTGCCGTCGCCCACAAGGCCGGGTCCTGCGCGAGAAGACTGATGAATTCGCTCTCCGAGAGGACCACCAGGCACTTCGGCAGCTTCACCTCGATCATCGTGCCAGCACCTCCCGCCTGGCGACCAGGCTTTCACTCTCGGGTGGATGGCAGGCTTCGCAGATTCGCGAACCCGCCCGTGAGATCCAGAACCGGCCCCCACTACAGACCGGGCAGGGACCAGTCTCGGCAGCACCGTCAAGATAAGAATGGGAAAGGACGCCACCAACGCCACCAACACCACCAACGCAGGCCGAACCGGCCTCTACACTGGGCTTTTGCGTGGGCAGAATTGGTGGCGTTGGTGGTGGCGTTGAAACGTCAACACCACCAACACCACCACCAACACCACCATCCTCGAATACAGGGTTTAGCTGGGCCTGCGTCGCCTTTGGTGGCGTTGGTGGCGTTGGTGGCGTTGTCTGCATCCTTTGTCTAAGGGTGATGATACGCTGTTTCGCCCGGGTCGGGGTGAACTCCACATCGATTCCGGCCGTCCGCAAGAATGTTGCCGCCCGGCGTACCCGCCCGGCCAGGCCACGCGCACTCCTCGGCCACGTCCTCCCATTGCGCTGCCTGTCGGTCGTGTACTCTTCGAGGGCCTCCAGTAACTCTGTCGCCGTCCCGCTCCAGACCTCGCGGCCCGTGAGCAGTTCGCGAATCGCGCTCGCCACTAGGTCAGACTCCAACGCCAGGTCAACGGCCTCGGCGCGGTTCGCCGCATATGCCCCCATGAAGGCGCCCGGCTCCCAGGGAAGCGCGGGTTCACAGGCCACAACCCACCGGGCAAAGTCGGCCATGCGCGGGAGCCTGTCCAACTTCACGTGGTTGACGTTTTTCAGCCCTTCAGCCACGGCATCAAGTAGCGCGCCGAGAATGCGAGGTCGGGCGTCCTCAAACTCGCGCCAGAACGTCTCCTCGGGCCGCCGCCGTTCTTCAGGAATCGGGGGGAGGTTCAGAATCAGCGCCCGGTCAAGAAGGTCGTGACGGCTTACAACTTCATCAATCCCGTTCAAAGCCAACGGGCGCGTAGCAGCAAAAATGACCTCATCGCTGTCCGAATACAGCGCTCGCGTTGCGAACCCGCCGCCAGTGGCGATTCTAGACAGCGCGTCCGACAGCCACGCGGGGATAGTGCTGAGGTTATCGAACGCCAGGACCCAGGCATTTGTGGCGGCTATCATAAGGTCTCTCTCGTCCCTGGGCGTCGTCCGGACCGGCGCCGTGGCGGGGTCCACTAGAGCACGCAACACGCGCGCCAGGGTCGTTTTGCCTGCGCCTTGNNTTGTTCTGCCGTAAGCACGAGCACGGGATACGGGCCACGCGGCCTCAGCGCAGCCACGAGCCATGCGACGAGAAGTCGCCAGTCATCATCGTCCGGCACGTTCATGAAGCGGCGTAGCTCGCCTATGCCTATGCCCCCGCCCCGTTCGGGCCGTGGGAGCGGGGCCATACCGCGCGGCCGGCGAAAGTTGACGGGAGGGTTCGCGATGATGCGCCAGCCGTCCGGAGCGATCTCGACGGCCTCCCAGGCCGGGTTCCCGAGGTCGAGGTAGATCCTCCCGCTGTTCTCTGCCAGACGAACAAAGACCGGGGCCTCCGGGCGCGAGAAGATCGCCGTGGCCTCGATATCGGCCAGGGCGTCCGTCAGGGCCTGATTCGAGGGGGTCTTGCCACACTCGGCGCGGAAGCGGCTCTGGAGCCACAGCCGAAAGTCGCGGCTTCGCACAGGGTAACATTCGAGGTGCCCGTCCCGGCCTAGCGCGGCATACCCCGCCCGGGCCGGGTCGTGGAAAAGTATCGCGTTGTCCTCGGCAATCTCGACCAGCCGGACGGCCTCACACGGCCAGGGCGGTTCCGGAATCCGCTCGAACGGAATCCCTACCCCGTCCAAGACCTTTTCATACTTCCTCAACCGTCGCCATGCCGCCCGCTCCTGGGCCTGCGTGAGCTCGCGCCCGGCTTTCAACCGGAAACCGGCCTTCGCGAAGTCCTCCCGGTCCTCCGGGCGCAAGTGCTCTTGCCCTGGGCCGTCAAGCCACCAAATCGCCCGATGGAGCGGCTTCTCCTGCTTGTTCTTCACGAGATCACCCCCCTCCGCGCGCCTCGGACGACCTCTTCTCCGGCCGCTCCAGGCCAGGCAGCGCCCATCGGGGAACGAGAATGCGCCGCCCCATGCGGACGCAGGTGATGCCGCCTTCCGCGATCAAGCGGTAGGCCGTGGACCGCCCGATCTGGCATCTTGCACATAGCTCCTGAATCGTTAGGAATTCAGGGTTCTCCATCGCCCACGCCACCTTTTGTCCAACCCGTCCAGTCTTATGGTATAATGGCACCGGGCTAACGTCAAAAAGTCACAAGACGTGTCAGGGCATGGGGAGGGAGAGTCATGACGGACGCCGAACGTGAGCGGGGCCGCGCCTTGCGGGCCTGGGTGCAGCGTGAGGGCGCCAAGTATGCCCCTGCGGATTTTATGGCGCTTGCCCTGGAAAGGGTCTTGAGCACGTTGCCGCCTAAAGACTGGATGGGAGGGCGCGTGCTCATTGAAGTCGGGCGCCTGCAAGCGGAAGGCGCCGTGGCGCTGAAGGAGTCCCGCGCGCGATCACTGACTGCGAAAGACTTGATCCGCCACTACACAGGGGAGATCGAAGGGGGGCGTCAATGGCTCTTCGAGAGGACGGCGCCGCCATTCGCCACGGAGGAAGCGGCCGTTACCTGGCTTGAGCGGAAGGCCGCCGAGGAAGGGGAGGGCCGCCGGGAGGGTGACGGTCCGGCTATCGATGAACTCCAAAGAGACCTGGAAAACCTCTCTGGCAGAGAAGTCGTCTTGCGGGTCCGGTCTCTGTCCTACTGGCATGGCGCCGAAAGTCGTCAGCTTCGGGTGTGGCCTGGCACTATGCTATGGGACCTCGCGAAGAGGGTAGAGCAGATCGAGCGGGAGACCGGCTTTCGCGCCCCTGACGTGCTCCTTTGGCTCCTCGTGGGACGGGAACCTTCCCTGCCCGGCGCGTTGCTCGTGTATCGGTCTACACCTCGGGCCTCCGTGTGGGCCTGGGCGCCCGGTCTCCCGGACCGCCGGGAATGGGTGGAGATAGTGCTCAACACGAGGGACCTTTCTTTCGAGGACCTGCACGCCATATACCGGGCCGTTCGGCGCAAGATTGGCCTGGCGGGCAGGAAGCACGACCTGACGCCGCTCCAAGTCAGGGTTTACGAACTCGCGCAGGAAATAGGCGGGCCGCCGGACAAGGGGAAGGCCACGTTCTGGCAGGAGGTCCGCGCGCGGCTCGTGAAGGAAGGATGGGCGCCCGTCCATTGGTACACGCTCCAGCGCCATTACAAGAAGGCCGTGGAAAGGCTGAAGGGACCGGCTTGACTGGTCCCTTCAGGTTCCAGAATATGCCTCGATAGCTTTCGATAGCTAAACGGGGTTTTCGGGCCTCCTCAAAGCGCCCTGCAGCTGGCACTTAGGAAAAACTGGTGCCGAAGCGGGGATTTGAACCCCGACGAGCGTAATGCCCACTAGACCCTGAATCTAGCGCGTCTGCCATTTCCGCCACTTCGGCACTTGTCGTTTGTGTCACTGGAGCCTGCGCACAATGTGCCGCTGGCCCCGGTGCATTTGCCTTTTGGCCTGGCCTGCGCGGCATCCGCCGCGCACTCTGATGATAGCAGAGCACAGGCTGCGTGTCAAGACCACCAGCGCCTCCATACAACCTTTCCACGATCTTGACACCGTGGCAAGAGGGTGATAGTCTATCCAGTGTAAGTCATGACTGACCGGTCAGTCTATGAAGGGGATGCGGCGGTCCAAGGCCTGGGGCTCACGGCGCACAGGCCGCCGGGCCAGCAGGCTTTGATGCCTGGATCAGTCTGAGGGCGGAAACGGCCCCGTGCGTGCGTCAGAGAAAGAGCTATCAGAGGAAAGACCTCAGGAAGCGGGAGTGCCGCGTGGACATGGAGAGAAGCCAACTTGGCGGCAATGACGCGAGAGAGGCCGGGAAGCGCGATCTCATACTTGCCGCGGCCCAGCATATATTCTCAAAAAAGGGCTTTCACCAGGCGACTGTCGAGGAAGTGGCGGAGGCGGCGGGCGTCGGGAAGGGCACCGTCTATCTCTACTTCCCGAGCAAGAAGGAGATCCTGGTCGCGCTCATCGAGGAGCGGCTGAGAGACCTGGCGCAGGCCCTCGATGCCAGGGTGAGGGCTGTCGGGGACGGGCTGGGGGCTTGCGCGGAGAGGCTGCGCGCGGTCATCCTCCTCCAACTGGAGTTCTTCAAACGGTCGCGTGACTTTCTTACGGTGATGTCCGGCGACATCGGCGAACTCGGGCAGGAGCTCGACGAGCGAACAAGGGAGGCACGTCGCGCGTTTCTCAAGGTGGTGGAGTCCGTTATCCGCGAAGGGATTCGCGACGGCGAGTTTCGAGGCACGGACTCGTGGCTCGCCACATATGCCATCGAAGGCATGGTTATGGGCGCCGCCCTTGGCTGGACGATGAGAGAGGGCTTGCTGCTCACAGACGAGCACGTTTCCCAGGTGGTTGACCTCTGCCTCCACGGCATTGCCGGGGAAGGCGGCGGCCCGCACACCTGCACCTCCCCGTGAGTTCATCTTGATTCCCCCACGGGTGAGGCGAGACTGCCGTAACGGGGATGTAGTTCGACGACCAGACGGACCAGACGAGACAATGGAGGAGACGGACGGAACGGTAGGAGGCCAGGGGGTACATCGCTGTGGAAAGACTCGCAAGGGCCCTTGTGAAACACGCCAGCGCGGTTATAGCGGCGCTCGTTGTGCTGACGGTGGCGTTTGCGTACTTTCTGCCTCGTGTGCAGCTCAAAACGGATACTGCCTCGCTCGCCCCACAGAACGACCCGGTCATCGAAAAGCTCCTGGAGACCGTCGAGGACTTCGGCTCGCAGGACATCATGATGGTCGTCCTCAAAGGCGACGTCTTCACCCCGGAGGCTCTCGCAAAGGTCCGCCGCCTGGCCGACGGCATCCCGGGCCTCTCGGGCGTTGACAAAGTCATGACCCCCCTGGATGTCCAGCTTGTTCGGGGGGACGAATTCGGCCTCCAGATCGCTCCCGCCGCGGACCACGTGCCCGAAACGCCCGAAGAGGTGGAGGCGTTCCGGGAAGCTCTTGGGGATAGCCGACAGGGCTCTGCCATGGTCGCGGCGAACGGCAAGGCTATGGCGATCTTCATAACCCTCGAGCCCGACGTTATGGCTTCTACCAGGGCTCAGGATCTTGCTGGAGAGATAGAGGCCCTCGTTCGCCAGGAGGAAAGCCCGGGGCAACAGATCTACATAGTTGGCGAGGCGTACATGGGCTACTGGGCCTCCAGGAACATGCGCCGCGACCTCAGGTTCCTGTTCCCGCTGGCGCTCGCTGGCGTGGTGGGCGCTCTTTACCTTAGCTTCGGGCGGATGTCCGATGTCGGCGCGTTGCTTGCGGGCATCGTGATGAGCGTCATCTGGACCATCGGCCTAATGGCCGCCCTGGGTTACAACATCACCATCGTGTCCATGATGCTGCCGACCATCTTAGTTTCCATGGGGAGCGCGGCAGGGATTCACATCCTCAACCGGTTCCACGAAGAAGCGAGGTCAGGCGCGGCCGCCGAGGACTCTATCGTGAAGGTCGTGCTCGAGCTCGTAAGCCCCATATCCATGACGGCTCTCACCACCGCGGTGGGGTTTGCATCTTTCCTGACGTCGTTTGTTCCTCCCGTGAGGGAATTCGGTGCCCTGGCTGCAGCGGGCATAATGCTCAACATGGTGGTATCGCTCACCTGGATACCATCGGTTCTGGCAATACGCGAAAGACGCAGGGCGGCTACCATGCGCGCCCGAGATCTCCACACGGCGCACGCCTCAGGTGTCGCGGGTGACCCAGATGACGCGGGCCATGGAGGCGATGCGGGCGGTGTGAAACGTGTGGCGCCTGTGGCGCGTGCGGCGGACCCGGCCGGTGGTCGATCCTTCCTCCAGAAGCTGCTTGACGCTTCGGGAAGGCTCGTGATCTCCCGCCCGTGGGCCGTCGTGGTCGGAGCGGCGATCGTAACCGCCGTCTTTGCGGCCGGCATTCCCGGCCTCGCAGTGGAAACCAACATCCTGACGTACTTCAGGGAGGACAGTCCCGTCGTTCAGGGCACGAAGGCTGTCGAGGAGTATTTCGGCGGCACGCTGGGTCTCTCCGTGCTGGTCGATACCGGCGAGCCGGATGGCATCAAGGACCCCGCGGTCCTGAACCGTATAATCGCGCTGGAAGATAGGCTCAAGGGCGTGGACGAGGTAAGTGATCCGACCTCGGTGGCGGGTCTCGTCCGCGAGGTAAACCAGGCCCTGAACGGTAACGACCCGGCACATTACGCGATCCCGGATAGCCGCGAGGCGGTGGCCCAGGAGCTGTTGCTCTTCACGATGCAGGGCGGCTCGGGCCTTGACTCGATGGTGAGCTACGACTTCCAGAAGGCGCTCGTAAGCACGAGAGTCCTCAATCTGCCGACTTCCGCGCTCGATCGGGTGATTTCAGCGGTTGAGGGGGTTGCGGACGAAGTCTTTGGCAGCACCGGCATCAGGACGGCGGTGGTGGGCCTGCCCGAGGTGATGCTGCGGCTCATGGAGAGGTTCATGGACAGCCAGATCAAGAGCCTGGTCGTGTCCATGGCTGGCGTGTGGGCCGTGGTCTCCCTCATCATGGGATCGCCCGTTCTGGGCCTGCTATGCCTCATAGCGCTGTTCCTCAGCGTTGTAATGAACTTCGGGCTCATGTCGTTCCTCGGCATACCCCTCGACGTGGCCACAATAATGATATCCGGCGTCTGTATCGGCATAGGCGTTGACTATTCCATCCACCTTCTCAGCCGCTACCGCCTGGAGTTGCGCAGCGGAAAGGGCAGGGAGGCGGCGCTCGCGAGCGCTGTCGGCTCCACGGGGCGCGGCATCTTCTTCAACGCTGCCACCCTTGTACTCGGGTTCGGGCTCCTGGCGCTTTCGAGCTTCAGGGCGGTTTCCATATTCGGGCTCCTCGTGGCCGCAACGATGTGCACAAGCGCCCTGGGGGCCCTCCTGGTGCTCCCGGCGGTGCTGAGGCTGGTGAGCGCAGATCGGGTCCGCTACGCGGGGTTCGGCGGCCGACGCGGCGCACGCCCCGCGCCGATACAAACGGCGGGAACGACGGAATGAATCACAGGAAGGTGATGTCTTGTGGTGGTGATGACCCATGGTGCGATGTGAGATGCGGCAGGTGGCGTCGAAGGGCCTTCTGGCCTGCGTTCTTCTCGCCGTTACGCTCGCGGCGGCGTGGGTGCCGCCCGCTGCAGAACGGGCAGGGGCGGCGGACCTTACCGCCGAGCAGATCTTGGACAAGCTCGAGGGCACGGCGATGCTCACAGGTAACGGGTCGGCCAGGATCGAGCTCATCACGGAGAACAAGCGCGGCCAGCAGCGGAGCAACACCCTCAGGATCTACCGGAGCAAAGCGGCTGACGGGACGGAGAAACAGCTTCTCGAGTACCTCGCGCCGGCCGACGTTGCCGGGACGAAGCTCCTCAGCATAACCGGCGGCGGCCAGGAAGCTCAGATCTGGCTCTTCATGCCGGCCCTGGGCAGGGAGAGGAGGATCGCCGGCGCTGAGACGCAGTCGAAGTTCATGGCGACCGACTTCACGTACGAGGAGATATCAGGGGGATCGGCGTATAAGGATGATTACAAGGCCGAGCGGCTCAAGGATGAGGCTCTGGAGGGGCGCAACTGCTACGTGCTGCGCCTAACGCCCACGAAAGAGAGCGACTACAGCTTCGTCAAGATGTGGGTTTGGCGCGATGAGTTCATCCCCTTGAAGATCGACTTCTATAACAGGGATGCCAAGGTGCGCAAAGTTCTTTCCAACTCGGACCTGAAGAAGAACAGCCAGGGCAAATGGGAGCCTTCCACCGTCGTGATGAGCGACGTGGCGGCGGGGACGAAGACGATAATCAAGATCCTCGAGATGTCCGAGGACCCTGTGCCTGACGAGCACTTCACCGTCCGCTACCTGCGACGGCGCTAGACTCTTGGAGGGTCAGAGTCGCAACTACGGTGATGGCGGATGTGATCTTGCTGTGAGGAGGTTAAAAGGATCATGAGGCGGCACACGACGAGCAGATGGGCGGGCCTCGGTAGCCTTGTGTTTCTTGCTGCGCTGGTGCTTTGCGTCGCGTGGCCGGAGACCGCGTGGGGCACGGAGTCTGGGGTCAGGGTCTCTGGGGAAGTGCAGCACGATCTCGTGATCTCCCTGGACGGGGACGGCGTTGTTGCGAACGTGACGAGCTACCATCTGTCCCTGGCCGGGGATGTCACCGGGACGGGATGGCCGGTGCCTGGAAGCCTCTACATATCGATGAAAGGCGAGCACGACCTGCAGTCAGGGTCGGGCAAGCTCGCAGAGCTTGACGAGGCATACGTTGATCTATACTTCAGCGGTGCCGACCTGCGCCTCGGTCAGCAGGTCGTGAGCTGGGGCACGGCCTATGGGCTCAACCCCACAAGCTATGTGAACCCGCTGCCGAACCCCGCGTCGTCGGGCGGTGCGGGCCTGCCAGGGGGAGCAGGGCTCGAGCTTGCTGGTCTCCCCGTGCCAGCCGCAAGCGCTGCGATGTATCCATCCTGGGGAGAGGTGGGGCTGGTAGCGGTGTTGAACCCGAGGCTCCAGGGAGTGCCCATCCCCGAGGAGGCGCAGGCGGAGATCCTGTATCGAGTCGCCTACCGGGTTGCGCAGCAGATGCACGTGCCCCCGGAGCTAGTAACGCTCTCGGCCGATCACTTTTCTGCCGAGGCTCCGGAGTCGCTCGCCGACCGCGCGGAGTGCGCGGCGCGCGTGGGGACCAGGACGGGCAACTGGGACATCTACCTCAGCGGGTTCAGGGGATGGGAAGATCACCCGGTGCTCTGGGTGAACGCGACGCCTGTGATGGATCCCGTCACGGGCCAGGTACCGGTCGGGCTGAGCGTAAACCCTAATGCCAGATATCGTAGGGCGACTATGGCCGGGGTTGCCGCAAGCTGCACGTGGGGCCCGTACACGCTCTGGGGCGAGGGCAGCTACGCCTGGCCCGACAACGTGCCCGAGCTCGACAACCCCGACCATGTTGCGTTCTCGTCCAACGAGCCGTACTGGCGGGCCGTCGTGGGGGGCGACAGGACCTTCGGAGACTCGGGCGAGACCTACCTGATGGCTCAGTACATGTACAACTCGAGCGGTTCGATCCTGACGCCGTACCGGTTCGTTCCCGGGGAGCCCGGGGCGAGGCACTACCTGGTCGGCACGGCGCGCTGGCAGCCTGCGCACGAGCACGAGCTCAAGGTCTCAGGCATGTACAGCTTGAGCGACAGCAGCTATGTAGCCATGCCGCGTTACACCTACCAGGTGACGCAGTGGGCGAGCCTGTGGCTCGGGCTTGCGTTCTCTGGCGGCGATGAGGGCACGGACTTCGCAGGGCTCTCAGATGCCCGCTCGGCAACCATCGGAGTAAAACTAACGTTCTGATGTCGCCGAAAGGCCAGGGTTGCCGGGGCTGTCCGACGGGNNGGGGGGGGGGGGGATAGGCGAGTTGGAAGAGGTGAACAACGCGGCGCGAGCAGACGAGAGATCGCTGGCCGCGCGCAGGCAGGCCAGCCTGTATGAGGTATTCGGCGTGACCCTCATGGCGGTGCTCGGCGTGTCCAGCGTGACGCCGGCCTTCCCGCGGGTTGCGAAGGAGCTTGGCGTGTCGGCCCGGAGGGTCGGCATGCTCATCACCGTCTTTACGCTGCCCGGGATTTTCCTCACGCCCGTGTTTGGAGTGCTCGCCGACAGGGCGGGGCGCAAAAGGATCCTGGTCCCTTCGCTCCTGCTCTTTGCCGTGGCCGGGGGCGCGTGCGCCTTTGCCCGGAACTTCAACCTGCTGCTGGCGATGCGGTTTCTCCAGGGCATGGGGGCTGCATCCCTCGGGTCTCTCAACGTGACGCTTGTCGGCGACCTCTTCTCGGGCAAGGAGCGCGTGCGGGCCATGGGGTACAATGCTGGCGTGCTCAGCATCGGCACTGCGAGCTACCCGGCCATCGGCGGGGCGAAAGCTGCGCTGGGCTGGTACTGTCCCTTCGCCCTGCCGCTCCTTGCGCTGCCGGTGGCCGTGCTGGTGGCGACGCGCCTCGATGCTCCCGAGGTCCGGGGCGGCGAAAGCCTGGCGAAGTACCTCAAGGGCGTATGGGGAAGCCTCGGTCGCCGGGATGTCATCGGGATCCTCGCTTCAGGGACGCTCGTGTTCATAATCCTGTACGGCTCGTATCTCACGTACTTCCCGTTCCTTCTTGCACGCGGCTTTGACGCGTCCCCTGCGGTGCCGCGTGCCTCGTGAGCGTGGTGAGCCGCGCGAGTCTCGCGAGTCTAGCGGGTTGGTGTGGGGACCTTCACCCACAGGTTCATGTCCTCGAATTGCCCCATGATGTGGCAGTGGTTGATGAGGCGCCCCTGGTAATGGTAGCCCAGGCTGTGGAAGACCAGGTTCATGCCGTATGACGTCGAGCGCGCCATGCTGTAGAGGCAACCTACCGAGCGGTGCATGAGGCTTTCTTCCAGGCTTCTGAGGAGCGCTCGCATCATGCCCCGGCCCCTATACTCCTTCAACGTTGCGCAGTCGGTCATCTCTGCATTGGCGTTGTCGCGGTCCGGCGCGGCCGATGCAGCGCTCACGATCCGGCCGTCGCACCGGACCACATTGAAGATGGCGCCGTCGTGCATGGACGCGGCCACATACTCCGGCCTGTTGAGAGGCGTGGGGTAGGTGTCGAACACGCTCTCGTACAGGCGGGCGAGAGCCTCGGCGTCCTCGGGGGTGGCCAGCTCAACGTCCTCGTTGCGAGTCTCGGTCCGGAAGCGCCCGGCGCGCTCGCGGGCCTCCCGCCTGTCCGGGTTGAAGAGCAGGTCTTCGATGATCTGGTTCTCCTTCTCCAGTTGAGGGCTATAACGGCGCTCGGTGCTGAGGAACCTCGCCATGGCGTATGCGTCCTCGCCACGGAAGAACCCCTTGATGATCCCCTCCAGCACGAACCCCGACGATATGAACGCCTCCCACTCATCCTTCCGTGTCTTCAGAAACAACTTGCCCAGCCCGCGGGCCCTCGCGGCATCCAACAGGTAGCTTACGAGGGGCTTGATGCTGCCCTCATAATCGAGGACTGAGAGGCGCTCGCTGAATCCGTCCGCGACGAAGCGGGTTCGAAACCCGTGCCCGGCGACGATCTCCGTCTGCACGCCGTCGCCGCTGAAAAAAGACTCCTCGGGCACCTCGGGTCCCTCGGGCACGTCAGGTGCCACGGGTGCCTCGGTGGCGTCGGAAGGCGATGCCGGCAAAATCTGGCGAGTCATGCGAAACCCCTCCAGCGGCCCAGGGCGGGAAGCCTCTCAGAACGAAGGCAAAATGGGCCTGCTGTATACGAGTATCCCGGTATTCGACCGCGAATATGAGGGGCGCCGCAAAGAACGTGCGCTGCGGGACGCGGAAGGCACGGCGGCGGGCCCGCCCGAAATCTCCCGGGCCGCAGGTTCTCAGGTGGCGGGAGATCTGATACAATCAAAATGAGAAGAGGGGATGCGCGACCGACGGGGGCGCGTCACCCGGGCGCGGAGACACTTCACCAGGGAGGGACCAGACGTTGACAAAGGCGCATGTGAGAAAGCTGGTTGTGCTTGCCTGTGCAATCGCGTTGATGGCGACAGGGCTGGCTGGCACGACTGCTTCTGCGAGTTCCCCCACGGACAGGATCGATGAAGCCCTGCAAGTGCTCGAGGAGATGTCCCAGCAAGAGGACTATGAGACCATGGCGTACCTTCTCAAGAAGGCGCACGGCGTCGCCATATTCCCCTCGGTGGTCAAGGCAGGATTCGTGCTCGGAGCCCGACACGGCAAAGGCCTCGTTCTCCGGCGCGACCCCGCCACCGGGACGTGGTACGGCCCGAGCTTCATCGAGATCACAGGCCTCTCATGGGGACCGCAGATCGGCGTGCAGTCCACGGCACTCGTCCTGGTCATCACCAACGAGCGCGGCCTGAAGGGCTTCGAGGAGGGCAAGATCACCCTGGGCGGCGAGATGTCCGTAGCGGCAGGCCCGGTAGGCCGCCATGCAGAGGCGGGGACCGACATCGAGCTGAAGGCGGCGATCTACAGCTATTCCATGAGCAAGGGCGTGTTCGCCGGGGCATCGCTGGAGGGTGCCAGGATTGGCCCGGACGAGTCGGCAAACGAGCTGTACTGGGGCTCGAAGGTGTCCCCCGATACAATACTTAGCCTGCGCGTCGCGGACCACAGGGTCAGGGCGCTCGTGCAGGAGCTGAACCGGCTGATCTCGAAGGCAGCGTAGAGGCGCGCAGGTGGAGAGACCCGGGGTTGCCACGGGCCTTTCCGCGTTGCGTGCCCCGTCCTCCACGCCGTGACGCTGTAATTCACGCTGTAATTCATGCTTGACTACGCCCCTCACGGGGCGTATCATTTTGAGCGGAGATAAATATACGTTTATACGTTTATACGACTGCGCGCAGGGGAGGAAGGTGACAGAACTGAGGAGCGTGGTGGAGATGCTGAAAGCCCTCGCCGACGAGACGAGGCTTCAGATCGTGTCGATGCTCGCCCGCGAGGAGATGTGCGTCTGCGAGCTGATGGAGAGGTTTGACATGTCCCAGCCGGCCGTGTCATACCACCTGAGGACGCTGCGGCAGGCGGGCCTCCTGGACCAGCGCCGCGAGGGCAGGTGGACGTTCTATTCGGTGAACCGGAAGGCCCTCGAAGACCTGGGCGCGGTCCTTGCGGACGCGGTGTTTCTGCCGGCGAAAGCCGAGAGGCCTTGCCGGAAGGTGCATCCGACCGCGAAGTGCATCCCGCAGGCAGGGCGAAAGCCCGAGCAGGCTCTCGGCATGTGACAGGATACTGGCGGCTGCAAGCCCCTGGCCTCAGCCGTGGGTCGTGGAAATTACGTCAGGCAGACCATGTCCATCTTCGGCCTGGGTTACTGGGCGCCGAAGGCGCTGGGGCTGGCTTACGAGGACGCCGCGCCGACGTCGATGATCGGGGCGAGCAGTCACTTCGAGGTGGCCATCGCCACGGCGGCGACCCTCTTCGGCCTCGGCTCTGGCGCAGCGCTGGCGACGGTGGTGGGCGTGCTCATCCAGGTGCCGGTCATGCTCATGCTGGTGCGCATATGCCTGCGCACGCGCGGGTGGTTCCCGTCGAAGGCGAGGCCGGGAGAACCGGCGCGCGACCTCGCGGAGGTGCTTCCGTACCTCAATGCGGTGATAAACCATGCCACCTACAACAAGGACGGCCCGAGCCTGACCTTCATGAAGGAGTTCCGGCTCATAACCGTGGACCCGCGCCGGATTACCATGTCAAAGGCGCGAAATTCCACCGACGCATGGCAGGTGCTGGACTGGCTCAGGCAGGGTCCTCATCAACGGCACCTACGAGAAGCGGGACTCCATCACGCCGGTGCACGGCGTGCGCCACCGCCCGACGGCGCTCCAGATCTACGAGTGGCTTCCACGAACGAACTGCAAGGCGTGCGGGGAGCCCACGTGCCTGGCCTTTGCGGTGAAGCTGCTGCTTGGCAAGCGCGGCCCTCAGGAATGCCAGCCCCTCTTTCTTCCGCAGCACGCGACCCTGCGACGTGCGTTCTTTGAGATAGTAGCAGCTTTCGGGTACGACGTGCCTTCAGAAACGTAGTAGTCCCCCATCCCGGCTTGCGCAAATGCTGGGGGCCACCTGTCGCGACCGGGAAGGTGCAAAGCACCCTACAGAGTGGCAGGCGGGCGGCAANNGCTAGTGAGTCAGCGGCCCCCGCCAGCAGGCTGCTTCCGGGAGAACATCCCCTGGATGAGCCTGTAGGTGAGCGCCAGCAGCAGGAGAAGCCCGGCGTAGCCGACCGCCGGGTAGAGGGTTCGCACGATGCGGCTGAAACCGAGGCGGCCTGCCAGCAACGCGACCAGGCTCGTGGCCACCACGAGCCAGCGGAACGCCGCGCCGCGCGGCCTTGCGATGCGGGCCACGAAGCCGTAGAGATTGCCCACGGCCGTGGTGTATATCTCCAGCAGCAATACCACGCTGTAGCCCACCTGCACCAGCACCGGGAAGCGCCCGGCGATGTAGATCATGGGGACCTGAAGCCTCGCCGACTGCGGGAGCGTGGCGAGGATCGAAAGGTGAATCGCAAGCGCCCCAAGGCCGAGGCCGAGCCCCCCGAGGACAGCCCCGAGCTTGAGAGCGCTCTGGCTCTCCGCTATGGCCCCGAGCGGTGCGAGCACCGCCACTGCGAGCACGATGTTATAGGAGACGTACACCACCGCGGACAGCGGCCACGACGGCACCGCAGCCCGGCCCGGGTCGAGCGCCTGGATGGCTGCGGTGTTGATCGGAGCTTGCAGCAGCGTGGCGACGCCGATGCCCACCACCGCGACCAGTAGGGCTGGCACGACGGCGCTTATGGCGGTCACCACGCCGTGTATCCCGGCAAGCACCGTGAGAAGCGCCGCCACGACCAGCAACACGTTCCCGACTGCCGAAGGCAGGCCGAACTGCTCGTCGAAGACGGCCCCGGCGCCGGCCGTCATGGCCACGAGGGCGCCGAAGAGGAAAAACGTGATCACCCCGTCCACCGCCGTCCCGACGATGCGCCCGCCGGCCTCCTGCACCACGGGCAGGTGTGACTTCGCGGCGAGCGTCCTGCCGAGCTCCAGTATGAGGTATCCGTATAACGAGAACAGGGCGACGGCCAGGCCTATGGCCTGAACGCCTCTCATCCCGAAGTGCCCGAAGAACTGGAGCACTTCCTGTCCTGAGGCAAACCCTGCGCCCACAACCGTGCCGATGTAGGTGGCCGCCACCCCGAACGTTGAAATCCGCCTGTTGCCCATGCCACCTGCGGCTACCCCATGCCCGCTGCGGCTACGATGTGGCCGCACCTCCTCCAAGCTCCTCGATCCGGCGCTTCACCTCTTGAGTCTCGGCTTTGAGGTCGCTCAGGTACTCCTGTAGATACTCCCTTTCCTCCTCCTCGCTGAGGTATCGCCGGTGGTGCACGCCTGTGCCGCCGCACATGGGGCACGGCCCGCCCATCGCCATCCCCATCATCGTGGGCCCGCAATGGCGCATTCGATGTCCCGCCATCGGTCGGTGCGTCCCGTCTGGCATTTCAACACACCTCCTGTTCGATTGCTAAGTGAGGGTGCGTTAGTTC
>DKEX01000061.1:16598-16813 GCA_002452295.1 Firmicutes bacterium UBA6811
AGCATTTTTGCACCCTCACTTAGTTTGGCCCTGTCCGGGGTTTCCTAATCGCAACAACGCGCCACAACCAGAATGAGAGAGGTCGCCACGCTTCTATGGTTGCCATCAGTGCCACTACCTGAGATTCGTGGTCCAGTCAGCATCGGGCGGGTGGGGCGGAGCGACCAGGGGGGACTGGGGGGACAGGTGCCCAGAATCTTGGCATCGTCCCGCTC
>DKEX01000106.1 GCA_002452295.1 Firmicutes bacterium UBA6811
AACGTCCGAAAGTGGCTCGATGCCGAGCGCTGGACCGGACGATGGGAGGAGATAGAACGCATCCCCTTCCCGGAGACCCGGGATTATGTAAAGAAGGTGCTCGGTCTCTACGAGAGATATGTCCAGGTCTACGACGGCCGATGGACGGCCGAGGGTGCGGGGTCGAACTCGCTGCTAACCCGTTCCACTAACGCGCCGTCCGTGATATAATCTTGCTTGAGTTGGTGCGCGTTCCCACCTTGCGCCCGTTTTAGCTCGTTTTAGCCTGTGCCGGCGCTGAAAGGAGAATATCTTCCATGCCTACTATGCCTACCAACGATGGTGGTCGTGAACCCTCTTCGAACACCCCTGGCGAGATCCGGACCCTCGACGATGTCCGGGCAGTGCGGGTGGATTCCACGACGCGGTTCTACTCTGCAGAGCACGACGAGATTCGCCGCGGCCTGACGACGGACATCTACTTCGTAAGGACCCGACAGATCCTGGACAAGCTGCAGCTTGGGCGAACGCCGGTGGTCGGAGAGATCTTCCCGCGAAAGCCCGGGATACTCGCCGGTGTAGGAGAGGTGTTGCATCTCCTTGAAGGCAAGCAGGTCAAGGTGTGGGCCGTCCCCGAGGGCGGAGAGTTCGCTTCGAAGGATACCGTGATGCGCATCGAGGGTCCCTACGAGGAGTTCGGGATGTTCGAGACCACCATCCTGGGACTCCTCGCAAGCTCGAGCGGGTGGGCCACCGCTGCGCGCCAGGTGAAGGAGGCTGCCGGGGCGAGGCAGGTTATTTGCTTTGGCGCCAGGCACGTCCACCCGGCCGTGGCGCCGGTCATGGAACGTGCAGCGGTCATTGGCGGCGTTGACGGAGCAAGCTGCATCCTTGCGGCGAAGCTCCTCGGCCGCGAGCCATCAGGCACCGTCCCGCATGCGATCTTCCTCATCGTGGGGGATACGGTGAAGGTGGCGGAGGCGTACGACGAGCTGATGCCGCCCGATGCCGCGCGGATTATCCTGGTTGACACGTTCAAGGACGAGGCGGAGGAGGCGCTCCGGGTGGCGGAGGCCCTCGGGAAACGCCTGGCAGGAGTGCGGCTCGACACCCCGGGCGAGCGGGGCGGCGTGACCAGTGACCTTGTGGCCGAAGTGCGCGCCCGCCTGGACCAGGCTGGGTACAACCACGTGAAGATCTTCGTGTCGGGCGGGCTGAACCCTGACAAGATCCGGGAGCTGGCGGCTGCCGGCGCGCATGCCTTCGGAGTGGGCAGCTTCATCTCTCAGGCCGCTCCCATCGATATGACCCTTGACCTGAAGGAGGTCGCGGGCGAGCGCATCGCCAAGAGGGGCAGGATCCCGGGGAGGAGTCCCAACGGGAAGCTGGAGCCGGTCATGGGATGACGGACGGCCGCCGACTGGCTGGCTGGCTGGCTGGCTGGCAGGCTACGCGGGCGGGCGCATCGGGCGCTTTCGGCGCCACGAAGTGGGTTGGCGCTGCCCCAAAGCAGGAAATGGGGCCTCGGCCTAGAATGTTATCTAGAAGATTGAGAGGAGCGCAGTGCGGCAGGGAGGAGTTGCGAGGCCATGGGCGAGATGCTTTTGGAGGTAAGGGATCTCAAGACGTACTTCTATACTGAAGACGGTGTAGTCCCGGCCGTAGACGGGGTTACCTTCTCGGTGGAGAAGGGGGAGACCATCGGCATCGTGGGGGAGAGCGGGTGCGGCAAGAGCGTCACGTCTCTCTCAGTGATGCGGCTCATCCCGAACCCGCCCGGCAAGATCATCGACGGCGAGATAACCTTCGAGGGCGAGAGCATCCTCGAGAAAAACGAGGCCCAGATGAGGCATATCCGGGGCAACGAGATCTCCATGATATTCCAGGAGCCCATGACCAGCCTCAACCCGGTGTTCACCATCGGCGACCAGATCATGGAGGCGATCATTCTCCACCAGAAGGTGGGCAAGAGGGAAGCGCGCAGAAAGGCCATTGAGATGCTGAAGCTGGTGGGCATCCCGTCCGCGGAGAGGCGAATCGACGAGTATCCCCACCAGATGAGCGGCGGGATGAGGCAGAGGGTCATGATCGCCATGGCGCTATCGTGCAACCCGAAGCTCCTCATCGCGGACGAGCCGACCACGGCGCTCGACGTGACCATCCAGGCGCAGATCCTCGACCTCATGCTCAAGCTCAAGCAGGACCTCGGCACGGCCATCATGCTCATAACGCACGACCTCGGCGTCATCGCCGAGACCGTAAACAAGGTGGTCGTGATGTATGCGGGGAAGATCGTGGAGAGCGCGGACGTGGTGAGCATCTTCAAGAAGCCTGAACACCCGTACACCCTGGGGCTCCTCGGGTCGATTCCCAAGGTGAACGAGGACAGGGAGCGGCTCCAGGTGATCGAGGGCGTGGTGCCGAACCCGTTCAGCATGCCTGCAGGTTGCAGATTCCACCCGAGGTGTACCTTCGCGCGGGACATCTGCAAGGAAGAGGAGCCCGGGCTGGTTGACGTCGAGGACGGGCACCAGGTCAGGTGCTGGAAGTTCCTCGATTACCACAAGAACTAGAGCAGGAAGAACTCGAGGAGGCAGGGGAGCGTCATGGGAGAGGTGCTTCTTGAGGTAAGGGACCTGGTTAAACACTTCCCGATAACGAAAGGGATAGTCATCTCCAAGAAGGTCGGCGCGGTCAAGGCCGTGGACGGCGTGAGCTTCTACATAAACCGCGGCGAGACCCTGGGGCTTGTTGGTGAGAGCGGCTGCGGCAAGTCGACCACCGGCAGGCTCATCCTGAGGCTCATCGAGGCCACATCAGGCGAGATATCCTTCGAGGGCAGGAACGTCCTCAAGCTCGGCCGCGAGGAGATGCGCGAGCTTCGCAAGGACATGCAGATAATCTTCCAGGACCCGTACGCGTCGCTGAACCCCAGGATGACAGTGGGCGACATCATCGGCGAGCCCATGGAGATCCACAGGATAGCGCGGGGCAGGGAGAAGGATAGGAGAGTGCGCGAGCTTCTCGAGGTGGTGGGCCTCTCGCCGCTTCATGCAAGGCGTTACCCGCACGAGTTCTCGGGCGGGCAGAGGCAGAGGATCGGCGTGGCGCGGGCGCTTGCGGTGAACCCGAAGCTCATCATATGCGATGAGCCCGTGTCAGCCCTCGACGTGTCCATCCAGGCGCAGGTCATCAACCTCCTGCAGGACCTTCAAGGGGAGTTCGGGCTGACGTATCTATTCATCGCCCACGACCTCAGCGTGGTGAAGCACATAGCCGACAGGGTGGCCGTCATGTACCTCGGCAAGATAGTGGAGCTTGCCGCGAAGCACGAGCTATACAACAACCCCCAGCACCCGTACACCGAGGCGCTTCTCTCGGCGGTGCCGATCCCGGATCCGACCAAGAAGAAGCAGAGGATCATCCTGGAGGGCGACGTGCCAAGCCCCATAAACCCGCCCAGCGGGTGCAGGTTCCACACGAGGTGCAGGTACGCGCAGGACATCTGCTCGAAGGAGGATCCGGAGTTCATCGACATCGCCGACGACCACTTCGTGGCGTGCCACTTCAGGAAGTCCCTGGGGAACAGGAAGGCGACGGTGCACTGACGGTGCCATCACGGTGCACTGACGCTGCGCTGAAGCACCGGGACGGCCGCAAGGGGCGCAGCCTCACATGGCGTGGATTCATGTCGGCCCGCTCACAGGTAGCGGGCCGCGCTGGTGGCCGCTGGGCTGGTGGATCGCAACAGGCCGGTGGATCGCGTATTGACATTTCGGCTTTAGCGCCTTATAATCGTTGGCGTAGACAGTTCAATATGCTTGAGGTTTGTGCCCGGGTGGCGGAAATGGCAGACGCGCACGTTTGAGGGGC
>DKEX01000007.1 GCA_002452295.1 Firmicutes bacterium UBA6811
GGTTTCGCACCGCAGGCGTGCCCACCATGACCTCCACCGCCGGGACCCGCCCGGGCTTGTCCTTCCTCGGGACGAGCTGCTGCGCGACCACAGCCACCAGCGTGGCGGCGAGCTGGATCCTCACCTGCTGCTGTTGATAAGGCGGGTAGACGTCGATAATGCGGTCGATGGTCTGGACCGCGTCGCCTGTGTGGAGCGTGGCGAGCACCAGGTGCCCCGTCTCCGCAGCAGTTATCGCGGTGCTCATGGTCTCGAGGTCGCGCATCTCGCCCACCAGAATCACGTCGGGATCCTCGCGGAGCGCCGCGCGCAGCGCGAGGGCGAACGACACCGAGTCCTGCCCGATCTCGCGCTGGTTCACCATGGCCTTCTTATGTCGGTGCAGGTACTCGATGGGATCCTCGATGGTCATCACGTGGCAGCTTCGCTCGCTGTTGATGAGGTCCACCATGGCGGCGAGCGTCGTGGACTTGCCGCTGCCGGTCGGGCCCGTCACCACGATGAACCCCCGGCTCTTGCGGGCGAGGGTCTCGAGGATGGGCGGAAGGCCGAGATCCGCTATGCGCGGCACCTCGTGAGGGATGAGCCTTATGGCCGCCCCGCACGTCCCGCGCTGGCGGTACGCGTTCACCCGGAAGCGCCCCACGCCCGCCAGGCCGTAAGAGAAATCCACCTGGCCCTGCTCCTTGAAGACCCGCTGATGCTCCTCGCCCATGAGCGCGACCACGAGCGCCTCGGCGTCCTGCGGCGAGAGCGGGGATGCGTCTTCGATCGGGCGGAGGCTCCCGACCACCCTCAAGACCGGTGGAAGGCCGGTCGTGATATGCAAGTCGGATGCGCCGTTCCTGGCGGCCAGTCGTAGCAGTTCCTCTATGGACAAACCTGAGCTTCCCCCTTACCATCCGGCACTGCGCACACCTTCGCAAGCTCCTCCTGCGTCGTGATCCCGAGGAGCACCTTGCGTGCCCCGTCCACGACCAGGTGCGTCATGCCGGCCCTTACCGCCGCGTCCTCGATGTCCTCGGCGGGCGCGGACCTCATGATGAGCCCCCGGATATCATCGTCCACAAGCATCACTTCACCGATGGCCGTGCGCCCATAGCACCCGGTGTTCGCGCACTGCCTGCAGCCACGGCCGCGCCGCAGCACCCTGCCCTTCTCGGCCTCCGCCTTCGCCGCCATGTCAGGCGCAAGCGCCCTCCATGCCTCCCATGTCGCCGGGTCCGCCTCGTACTCCTCGATGCAGTAAGAGCACACCTTCCTTACGAGCCTCTGGGCCACCACCGCCGAAACCGACGAGGCCACGAGGTACGGCTCCACGCCCATCTCCGTTAGGCGCACCAGCGCCCCCGCCGCGTCTATCGTGTGGAACGTGCTCAGCACGAGGTGCCCGGTCATCGCAAACCTTATGGCGACCTCGGCGGTCTCCCGGTCCCTTATCTCCCCGACCATCACGATGTCCGGGTCCTGCCTCAACACCGCACGGAGCACCGCCGCAAACGTGAGGCCCGCCCTCGGGTTCGTCTGCACCTGGTTTAGGCCCGCCAGCCTGAATTCCACGGGGTCTTCGACGGTGACGATGTTCTTCTCGGGGCTGTTGAGCTCCTGGAGAGCCGCGTAAAGGGTCATGGTCTTGCCGCTTCCGGTGGGCCCGGTCACCAGGATTATGCCGTTCGGCCTCGCGAGCACCTGGCGCAGCCGCGCCACGTCGCCCTCGAGGAATCCCAGCTCCTCGATGCGAACGATCGCTCCCTTCGACCGGAGGATCCTTATCTCCACCTTCTCCCCGTGGAGGGTCGGAAGCGTGGATACGCGAAGGTCAACCTCCTCGCCCTCGGCGCGGATCTCGACCCGCCCGTCCTGCGGCACGCGCCTCTCGGCGATGTCCATGCCGGCCGTGACCTTGATGCGCGACGCCACTGCCGGGCCGAGTTCCCTCGGGAAGGTCATCACCTGCCGGAGGACGCCGTCCACCCTGTACCTCACCCTGACCTGCGACTCCTGCGGCTCGATGTGGATGTCGCTCGCCCGGGCCTTCACGGCCTCGGCTATGATGGCGTTTGCGAGCCGCACCGCCGGGGCGCTCATCACCTGGGCGTCCTCGGCGGCCCTTCTCGCCTGGTCGGCTGTGGGTCGCGCCTTCCCGCCCGCCCCGGCGACCTGGGCCTGGACCTCCCTGACCAGCTTCATGCCCGGGCCCTGGCCGTAGCACTCGGCTATCGCCGCCTCGATCTCGGCCTCGCTGGCGATAACGGGATCAACCTCGAGGCCCGTCGAGATCCTGACGTCATCGATGGCGAACACGTTAAGGGGGTCCGACATGGCGAGGGTGAGCCGACTCCCGGCGCGCTCGATGGGGAACACCTTGTGCGACCTCACAAACGCCTCGGGGAGAAGATGCGCCACTTCCGGGTTGATGATGTACCTTGCAAGCTCGACCCTGGGGATTCCAAGCTGCGTCTCGAGGGCAGTGAGCATCACGTCCTCGTCGATGAGGCCGAGGGAGACAAGCGCCGAACCAAGCCTTTCGCCGCTCTCTTTCTGGGCGGTGAGTGCTTTCTCGAGGTCTTGCTGTGTGAGGACCCCCGCGTCAGTGAGGATCTCGCCGAGCCTGCGCCTGCGCCCGGAAGACGTGATCGGCGCACCCGACGCGGCGGCCGCCGTCACTGGTGCACGCTCGGCACCGGCTCCCCCTGCCG
This sequence comes from Firmicutes bacterium UBA6811, assembly GCA_002452295.1. Taxonomy (GTDB): domain Bacteria; phylum Bacillota; class SHA-98; order UBA4971; family UBA4971; genus UBA6256. Next base: position 2,700 of record DKEX01000007.1, read on the forward strand.
TGCTCATGCTCCCTCAAACACCCCATGACCTGCCGCACCGGCCGCTGTGACATGTATTACCAGCACTGGCAATGCGTTACTGTTGTCGCAAAACGACATATTCCCTGTTAATTTGGACATGCCCCGAGGAATTCCTTCATGCTGGTCCAAAAAAAGACAAAAAACCTGCCTAGGACCGGTCTCGTGTCAGGGATCCTCGCAAGCTATCAGATGACACAGGGCTTTCTCGTTTCCTATCTACCAAGGAGGGCCGCTATGCGGTCGAGGATCCTGTCCGCAAGCTCTCGCTTGGGCATGAGCGGCAGGTCTTCCCTGCGCCCGTCGGAGTAGAGGATCTCGACCTCGTTGGAGTCGGACCCGAACCCGCACCCGGGCCGGCCCAGGTCGTTTGCCACGATGAAGTCGAGGTTCTTGGCGGCGAGTTTCGACCTGGCGTGCTCGATGAGGTCGTGGGTCTCGGCGGCGAAGCCGACGACCACCCGTCCCCCCTTTCGCCTGCCGGCTGTGCCGATGATGTCCTCGCACATCTCCAGCTCGAGGCTCATCGGCCCGTCGCCTTTCTTGAGCTTTCGCGGCGCCACCGTCGCCGGACGCCAGTCCGCGGGCGCCGCCGCGCCGATGATGACGTGTGCATCCTCGAAGCGCGCCATCACCGCGTCGAGCATCTCGCGGGCTGCGCGCACGCGAGCCACCTCTACGCCGGCTGGGTCCGCAAGCGCGGTGGGGCCGCTCACGAGCACCACCTTCGCGCCCCGGTCGCGCGCGGCCTCGGCCAGCGCGTAGCCCATCTTGCCGGAGGAGCGGTTGGATATGTGCCGCACAGGGTCGATGGGCTCCTCCGTGGGCCCGGCGGTCACGATGACGGTGAACCCGGCAAGGTCCTGCCGGGTCGAGAGTATCCTTCGAACCTCCGCCACGATGCCCTCGGGCGCCGGCATCCTGCCCTTCCCTTCCCTGCCGCACGCGAGGTAGCCCGTCCCCGGCTCCATCGCCCTGTAGCCAAGGGCCAGGAGGCGCTCGAGGTTCGAGCGGAATATGGGGTTCTCGTACATCGCCTGGTTCATGGACGGCACGAAGAGCACAGGGGCTCTCGTGGCCATGATGACGGTGGTGAGAAGGTCGTCGGCTATCCCGGACGCCACCTTTCCGATGCAGTTCGCGGTGGCCGGGGCCACAACCACGATGTCGGCCTTCTCGGCAAGCGCCACGTGGCGCACGTTCCACTCTCCGGGGTCCGAAAACATGTCAGTGAGCACGGGGTTCTGCGAAAGGGTCCGAAACGTAAGAGGAGCGACGAACTTCGTTGCAGCGTCCGTCAAGATGACGTGGACCTCGGCCCCTCCCTTAACGAGAAGGCTTGTGACCTCCGCGGCCTTGTACGCGGCGATGCCGCCTGTGACCCCGAGAACGACCGTTTTACCTTCCACCTGCACCCCTCCTGCAATCACGTGGCGCCCCCTTCGGGGGCGCCACACACTCGCTACTTCATACCTGCCCTGGGCTGCTCGAACGTGACCTTTCCGGCGAGGATCTCCTCCATCGCTATGGTTACGGGCTTGTCCGATTTGGTTTCCACGAGCCTTCTCGCCCCGTTCATGACTTGCCTCGCCCGCTTCGCCGTCGCAACCACCAGAGCGTACCTGCTCTCGGCCTTGTCAGCGAACGCGTCAAGAGGTGGATAAAGCATACCCTACCGGGTCCCCCCCGTAAACACGCATGAGTTTTCAGGTGGCTTGCAAGCCCCTGTGGGCGCACGGGCGCGCCGCGCCTTCCGGCCTCACCGGGCCTGCCCGCGCAGGCGATCCACGAAGGATCTGCAGTCGCACCGGTCGATCCTGCAGCGCTCCGCCGTGATTATGGCCTGGAGCTTCTCCAGGGCTACCTCGAGATCCTCATTGACGATCACGTAGTCATAGTCGAACACGGCCTCGAGTTCCTCCACGGCCGCCGAGAACCTGGCGTCGAGCGCCTCGGGCGCATCACGCCCGCGCCGCATCGCCCGCCTTCGAAGCTCCGCCATGGATGGCGGCATGAGATAGACAAACACACCCGCCGGCCACCTTGCCCTCACCTGTCGTGCGCCCTGGATGTCCACGTCGAGTATCACGTCTTGCCCTTGTTCGATGGTTTCCTCGATAAACCTGCGAGGCGTGCCGTATGAGTTGCCGTATACTGTAGCCCACTCTAGGAGCTCCCCCGCCTCCCGCATCTCACGGAACCGCTCGGGCGTGACAAAGTGATAATGGACTCCGTCAGTCTCTCCGGGGCCCGGCGGGCGCGTGGTGACGGACACGGAGTAACGCATGCCCTCGGCCCGTTTCAGTAGCTCATTCACCAGGGTGTTCTTTCCGGCACCCGAAGGCCCGGATAGCACTACCAGGAACCCGCGTGTTCTCCGCACACCGGTCACTCGCTAGCTTCGCGGCCCGAGTCCTTGCCTCCAAGCCTGTGGGCCACGGTCTCCGGCTGGACGGCGCACAGGATGACGTGATCGCTGTCGGTCATGACGACGGCGCGCGTCCTCCTGCCGTACGTGGCGTCTATGAGCCTGCCGCGGTCCCTGGCCTCCTGGACTATCCTCTTGATTGGGGCGGACTCCGGGCTCACGATGGCGATGATCCGGTTCGCCGCCACGATGTTCCCGAACCCGATGTTGATGAGCTTGACGTCCATGTCCGGCACCTCTCCCTATTTCGCCAGTCTCTTGAGCAACGCCTCTTTCTGCCTGGCCCCGAGACCCTGGACCCTCCTGGACTCGTGAATCCCGATCTCTTCCATGATCTTTCGGCTTCTGACTCTTCCGATGCGTGGCAGCGACTCCAGGAGGTAGGCGACGCGCATGCGGGATATCACGTTGTCGTCGGGGCTCGAAAGGATCTTCTCCAGCGTGAGGGCGCCTTGCTTCAGGTTCTCACGGATCTGCGCACGCTTCGAGCGCATCTCCTGAGCCTTCTTGAGGGCAGCCCTCTTCTGCTCGGGGCTTAGCTCCGGCAAAGCCATGGTATCACCTCCTTGCTTGTAAGACTCGAGGTAGCCTGGGGCGGGGTCACTCTATGTTCTGGATCTGCTCCCGGATTTTCTCGAGTTCGCTCTTGATCTCCACTACCATATGAGAGATCTCGGTATCCTGCGACTTCGACCCTATGGTGTTGGTCTCCCGGTGCATCTCCTGGACCAGGAACTCGAGCCGCCTTCCGGCCGGCTCCGCCTGCTCGATAACCGAGTGGACCTGCGCTATATGGCTTCTAAGCCTTACAAGTTCCTCGGTGATGTTGCTCTTGTCGGCGTATATGGCCGCCTCCATCGCGATGCGTGTCTCATCGACGGGAACATCTGCGAGGATCTCTCGTAGTCGTGCATCGAGTCTAGCTCTGAACTCCTCCGCGACAACTGGAGCGCGCCCGGAAATCCTGGCTATAAGCTGCTCTATTTGGCGTGTTCTATGTATAAGGTCTCGCGCCAGCGCATCTCCCTCGGCGGCCCGCATTGCGCCAAGCGCCTCCATGGCCTCGCGCGCCGCTTCCTCAAGAACCCTCCAGACGGCGTTCGTATCGAGCGGCACGGCCTTTACGCTTACGACGTCGGGCAAGGCGAGCAGGGCCTCGATGCCGATCTCGCCGGACAGGCCGACCCGCGCCGCGAGGTCCTTCGCGGCCCTGTGATAAGCCTCGGCAAGCTCGGGCCTGACATCCACAGTCTTAAGGGCGGCGCCAGCCTCTTCGAGCGTGACGGTCACGTCGACGTGCCCCCGTGCGAGGCCCCCGGCGACGAGTGCCCGGAGCCTGTCTTCAAGCTCCGAAAGCTCCCTGGGAGCCCGCACGTTGATATCGCGGTAGCGGTGGTTCGTGGAACGCGCCTCGACGGTCAGGGTAAACCCCGGCCCCGCGCACGTGCCGCGGCCGTACCCCGTCATGCTCTTCGGCATAAGCTGCCATGCCTCCTGCTCCTTATTCTACTACATAGCGTTTGCACTCCACAAGTGCTTTTTGGCATGAATTACCGCGCTGACCACGGTAAAGGCCTCCGGCATGTCCGTATGCCCTGCCAGAGGGCCTGCGGTGCGCCTGCCAGCCTGCGTTGCGTGGGGCCCTGGTGTCCAGGCACCAGGCACCTCT
>DKEX01000050.1:0-9572 GCA_002452295.1 Firmicutes bacterium UBA6811
TGCTCCTGCTGCATATCCTGTATGTCCGCCTGCGCCTGTGGGCGCGGCCGCAGTTGCAGCCAGGCCCTGGCCAAGCCCGATGGCGTTCGCGACCGCGATGGCGGTATCCTTGTGGTCTCCCGTTATCATGATCGGGAGTATGCCTGCTTCGCGGCACGTCTTTACCGCGGCTGGTACCTCGGCCCTCGGTGGGTCCATCATGCCCATGAGCCCCACGAACACGAGGTCTCGCTCAATGTCGTCCACATCGAGGCGGGGCGGAAGTGACGGCAACGCTCTGAACGCGAATGCCAGCACCCGGAGGGCATCGGCAGCCATGCGGCTGTTCGCGCCCATGATGCGAGCCCTCCCCGCATCATCAAGAGGCCGTACCTCCCCCCGTTCAAAGACAAACGCGCAGCGTGCGAGGACGGAGTCCGGAGCGCCCTTCACCAGGGCCACGCAGCCGCTGCCGGTGCTGGAAGATACGTCCCTGCCCGCATGGCGGGGTGCCAACGCGCCGCCGGGGTCGCCGGCACCGGCGCCATCCGCTGCCGGACCCGCGTCCACGCCAGTGACCGCATCCGCATCGGTACCCACATCCGCACCCGGGTTCGTCCCCTCCGCCGTCTGCGGGCGTGCGTCGGGAAGCGGCCACGGGAACCGGTTTATCGTGGCCATCCGTTTCCGCACCGAGTCGAACGGGATCTCCCCTACGCGGGGCGCCCGCCCCTCATCAGCCGGGCCGAACCCGGCCTTCCGTGCCGCCACGACAAGGGCACCCTCCGTCGGGTCACCCGTTATGTACCATTCTCCCGCCTCGGGATTCTGACGAAGCTCGGAGTTGTTGCACAATGCGGCGGTGCGCACAAGCATGCCAAGATGCGGGTCACCCGGGTCAACCGCGCCCCCGCTGCTCGGCGCGCTGGCCTCGCCATCGGCCGGAGCGCTTGCCTCCACGAACTCTCCTTCCGGCGAATAGCCCTGGCCTGTGACCTCCAGCAGCCGACCGTTCATGTACGCCCTGGTCACCGTCATCTGGTTCTCCGTGAGGGTGCCGGTCTTGTCCGAACAGATGGCCGTGGCGCTTCCCAGGGTCTCCACGGCGGGCAGCTTACGAACGATGGCGTGATGCCGCGCCATGCGTTGCACCCCGATGGCGAGCACCACGGTGACAATGGCAGGAAGCCCCTCGGGGATTGCGGCAACCGTCAGGCTAACCGAGGTCAAGAACATCTCGAAGGCGGGGATGCCCCGTAGAAACCCCGCGAGGAACATGAGGCCGCACAGCCCGAGCGCCGCCCCGCCGAGCCACTTGCCCAGTTCCTCCAGGCGCTCCTGGAGTGGCGTCCGCTTCTCGACGGACGTCTCCATGAGCCCGGCTATCCGCCCCACCTGCGTGTTCATGCCGGTTGCGACCACCACGGCGCGGCCGCGGCCGTACACGCAGATCGTGGCCATGTGCAGCATGTTCGTCCGGTCGCCGATCGGCGCCTCCTCCGGGAGGATGGCATCGGCAGCCTTCTCCACGGGCACCGATTCGCCTGTGAGCGCCGCTTCCTCGACCTTGAGCGTGACCGCCTCGATGATGCGCATGTCGGCGGGGATGTGGTCGCCCGCCTCGATGAGCACCACATCGCCCGGCACGAGCTCGCGCGCGGGCACCATGACGGTAACCCCGTCGCGGCGCACCCGGGCGTTCGGAGCGGCCAGCTTCTTGAGGGCTGCGAGGGCTTTTTCCGCCCGGCTTTCCTGCGTCACCCCGAGGACGGCGTTGACCACGACTATCGCCATGATGACGATCCCCTCGGTGGCCTCACGCAGCGCCGCAGATATGACGGCTGCGACGATGAGCACCAGCACCAGCGGCTCCTTGAACTGGGCGATGAACATCTCGAGGATGCTCGGCCCGGGTTTCTCGCGCAGCTCATTCGGGCCGAAGCGCTCCAGGCGAGCCTTCGCGTCCTCAGAGGACAGGCCTTTCGCAATGTCGGTTCCCAGGGACACAGCGACGTCTGCCACGCCCATGGAGTGATACGCAACCGCACCTTCTACAGGGGCGCCGGCAATGCTGGGGCTGGCGTTCTCAACACGATTCACAGCAGTCTCTCTCGCCATCGCTCATTTCCTTTCGACCTGGTGCATGGCCCGGGTCTCATCGGTCGGGTCCGGCAGTCTCATCTGTAGTAGCCTGCCCTGCCCATGCCGGGTCTTGCCCATAGACTGCTTCAAGCAAGACGGACCTCGGAAACGAAAGGGTTCCCTGTCCGACTGCGCTGGCCACACGCAAGAAGCGCCGGGCGGCGGCCGCACATTGTCGTGCTTCGGCACACTTCGTCGCGGGATCGTAACAAAAGACCTCCACACCATCGAAATGGTGCGAAGGTCTTGCCAAGCCTGCAGGAGGCTGGTAAAGCCAGGCCCGAGGGCCGGTTGTTGACTTTACCGAAACCAGCTACTCCCCTTCGCTTGAGGTACCGTTCCAGCGCGCCACAGCGCGCCGCAACCAATCGCGGGTAGGCACCTGAGTGCCTCCCCGCCGACCGCCAGCACATGTATCTCGGCCCGAGGGGCACCGGGTACACCAGGCTACTGCTACACAGGAGTCTAGTCCGGAACCCGTCATGCGACCTACAGTTATTATATCGGGTAAAGGGCAATGTTGGCAATAGCGCTGGCGTACCCATCTGTTTGTGGGTACAGGCAAGGAATGCGGCCGCCGCGAGTACCCTCGATGCATCGGGCCAACCTGAGACTACATGCCCGAATAGAGCGAATAACTCGTCGGGGTCCGGGCCGATGTTAAGACTATATTGTGCATGGCCTGACAGCAGGTTACAGTATAAATAATGGGAGGTGGCCACACTGAGTGAGGACCTGGTCCTGAGCATAGAAGAAGCCGCCCAACACCTCGAGGGTTCGAAACCGGTGGATCTGTACACCGTCTACCACAGCCTGCGACGCGGGCGGTTGCCGGGTAGCAAAGTAGGCCAGCAGTGGCGCATTCGCAAGAGTGACCTCGACCGCTTTCTCGCTCGGGCATTGCTTGCAGGCGAGGAAGAGCGCAAGGGGGAGGTATGAAAGAAAGGGGGGCTTATATGAGCCCCGCCCATGGGCCCAACATCAAGAAACTCAGAGGCGAATCCGATGGCTATCGCTACCAGGTGGGCGGCTGGCGTATCCTCTACGAGGTCGATGAGGCCTCCAAAACAGTCAGGGTATACGAGATAAGCCCCCGAGGCGACGCCTGCAAGCATTGAACCCGGAGTTGCCATCCGGGTCCTCGCTGGGCCTCTGTCCAGACACCTTCGCTGTTCGACTCGCCGCCAGCCCAGGGCGCGTGAGAACCGCAGCCACAGTAGCCTGAGCGGAATGCAGGGCGTCAGCGGCGATGTCGGTGCTTGTGGCGTTACCTCAAGACCGCCCATGCAACGGCGACGACCACCAGGACAACCTCAGGTACCGCGACCAACTTATAGACTTCCCCAAAGCTCGCCCTGAAGTAGGTAACTGTGAGGGAAAAGCATAAGTGCGCCGGAGAGAGCATGACCCCGGCCTGGCCGCTCACGACGCCGAGGACCGCGAGGCTGAGGGAGGGCTGGCCGGCGCCTGAGGCGCCCAGACCTGCCACAACGGGCAGCGCAAGGCCGGCGTACGCTGGGGCGTACCCTGTGAGGAACCCCACGAGGAACGGCATGGCGAACGCGACAAGGGCCATGGGGACGCCCGCCGACTCGAAGAAAGCCGGCAGCTCCTGCAAGGCGCCCGAAAGCTCGAGGACGCCCTTGAACGCCATGACCCCGGCGATGAGGAAGATGATGCTGCTTATCAGAGCCTCCCTCACAAATGCCGCCACCTCCCGCGCAGGTATGCGGGCGTATACGGCGGTCAGCAGGGTGACCACGCCGAGGACGAGCATGATGTCCAGCTTGAAGGCCACAGCGCCCACGATGACGGAGAGGATGGGCACGAGGCCGGTTGCAAGCGCCACCCAGTCCGCACGGGTGGCTCGGACGGCATCTTCGCCGGCCCATGCGGCCCGGGGAAGCCCACGGAAACCGACCAGGGCGCCGGTCGCTATGGCGATCGCGAAGAACGGGGCAGTCAGCGTGACGTAGGTCGAGATCGGCAGGCCCAGCAGTTTCGAGGCGATGATGACTCCCGGGTAGACGGGAACCACGAACTCCATCGGGTGCCGGAACCAGTAGTTGATGAAGCTCCTCCGCTCTGGCGAGACGGGCATCTCCCGGGTGACCTCGCCTACCATGGGCGCGGAGAAGAGCGCGCCACCCGCTGAGGGCAGGAAGCCCACAAAAAGAGGAAGGAGGGCCGCGACCACCCGCCGGTCCCGCACTATCCTGCCGAGCGCCCCTGTCATCCCGCCGAGGAAGCCTGCGTGGCGCATCACGTTCTCGAGTACCATCACGAGCAGCAGTGCAACCACGAGCCTGAGAGAGTCCAGCGAGAACACAGATCGAACGATGCCACGCCCGAGCGCGACCGGACCCATCCTGAACATGAGCCCCAGCGCAACCGCGGCCACGAACATGGCGATGCCCAGGTTGACCTTCCAGCGGAGCGCGACCACGATGAACACGCAGACCAGGACCAGCTTAACGAGCGCAGCCACTTCTTGCCCCTGCCCCCATCCCAATCCCTATCCCTATACCCGTCCCCATCCCCATCCCCGGCCTCATGCCCGGCCTCATCCTCATCGACTACCACGCTGCTATCGGCCGAGTTTGCAGGGCCACGCCGCCTCATTCCCGGTATTCTTCTACCCAGGTGGCCGATGTCCTGCCCGGGCTCGTCTTTGCCGTAGGCTTTTCCGAGGCTCGCCGCCTACCTCGCCAGATCCCCCGCGGCCTTCACCCGGATCCGCGTGGCATTCCCTGGCAGGTAAGCGAGGGGAACGTCGTCCACCTCCACCACTTCGACGGCTGCCGGATCAGCCCCGGCCCTGACAGCCTCCTCCCTGGCCATGTCGGCAGCCTGCCTCACCGCCTCCTCCCTGCTTATCGCATCAAGAGAGAACACCCTTTCGATCTGCCCACTTACCTGGGCAATCGCTGCACCGATGGCGTTTGCGACCTCGTAGTGCGCGGGCCTCAACACCTCCAGGACGCCCTGCAGGCGATCGGGTAGCAGTATGCTTCCGCCCCCCACGAGCACGGCGGGCACCGGCTCCGGGCTGGTCTTCACCCGATCGATGGCGTCCTCCACCATTCTGACCATCGCTCCCTGGGTCTGCCGAACGAGGCCGGGATCCAGACCGCTCACGCGCCTGCGATCCCCGATCCCCACGTGTCCTGCGGCAACCGCAACATCTGTTGCCGTCAACGTGGTTCCGCCGAATACGACGGCCTCGTGCTGGATGCGGTAGCCCACGCTGTCCGGCCCGATGGTAACCTGGCCGTTGCGCTGCCTGACGATGGACCCTCCGCCGAGCCCGATGGACACGAGATCGGGCATTCTGAAGTTCGTCCTGACACCGCCGATCTCCACCGCAACCGATGACTCTCTTGGGAACCGGTTGACGAGCACGCCGACATCCGTCGTCGTTCCCCCTACGTCCACCACCAGGGCGTCCCGCTGGTTGGAGAGGAACGCTGCGCCCCTGATGCTGTTGGTGGGACCGCACGCAATCGTCAGGATTGGGTACCTGACGGCGTAGTCCACCGACATCAGGGTGCCGTCGTTTTGACCGAAGTAAGCTCTGGCGTCAATCCCCTCCCTCCTGAGGGCCTCACTGAACGCGGTCGCGGTGGCTTTCGCCACGCCGACGACCGCGGCGTTGAGAACGGTGGCATTCTCCCTCTCGAGAAGCCCAATGCTTCCTATCTCGTGTGACAGCGAAATCGGGGTATCACCCAGCTCTTCCTTCAGGATGCGCGCCGCTTCGAGCTCATCCTCGGGGTTCACCGGGGAGAAGACTGCGGTCACCGCGACAGCGTCAACCCTGCCCCGAACACGTCTGGCGATCCTTCGCAGGGCCTCCCTGTCGAGCTCGCCGATTCGCCTTCCGTCGAATTCGTGCCCGCCACCGATCACGAATATCTCGTTTCCTGTAGCCTGTTTGAGGTCCTCCGGCCAGCCGGTGAGCGGCTTGACTGCCACAGTCGCTGGATACCCTATCCTGATTACCGCGACCCTGGAGAGCCGCTTGCGCTCCACAATAGCGTTGGTGCAGTGGGTCGTCCCCAGCATGGCGTGCTTGATCATCGACCGGTCGATCGCCTTGTCCGCCAGCACTTTCGCCAGGACGTCGAGTATCCCGCTGGTCACATCATCGGTCGTCGGGGACTTCGCTTTCGATATGACCTGGCCTTCCTCGTCAAGCAATACTGCGTCCGTGTTCGTGCCGCCCACGTCGATCCCGAGCCTGTAGGTCACGCCGGCTCGCCCCCCTTCGCCCACTCACGAGAGACCCTCTCCTCGATGGGCACGTAGTCGATGTCGTAACCGAAATACCTCGGGCCAACCGTCTCGATCCCTTCAGGCGTCCTCCATCTCGCATCACAGGGGATCCCGATGACGACAGCCCTGTAACCGTATTTCAGGGCTTCCGTGGTCATGGGCCTGGCCGTCTCCGAGTCCAGCACGGTTATGAGATCCGGCACCGATGCCAGCACGTTCCCGTCAGAGACGGCAATCAGGTTCTCATTCTGGAACTGTAGCCTGAGCGTCTTCCCCCGATAGTCGTCTATCCCCTCGAAAAGCGCCTCGCCACGGACAAACCCGCCCGCGGTCTTCCGAGACACGTCCACGATCTTGCCCTTGAAGAGACGAAGGCCCCCCGTGACCTCGAGCACAGCAGCCAGCGGGTCTCTCGACTCGATCCTCGACCGCCTTATGGCCTCTCCGATTCTCTGTGCCAGGGTGACTATCCCCCCTATCGCCGCGTCCTTTACCTGTCGCCCGGTAAGGGGGTAGATGGCGATCATGGCTGAGCCACCCATGACCACGGTGGCGCTGCGTGCCAGCGCTTCCGTCCACTGGTTGCTGATGGTGCCAAATAGCACGAGGTTGCCCTTCTCGTCGGTCATGACCATCGGCGTTGCTGACGCGCCCGCCAGATGAAAGGTCACCATCTGGAGCTCAGGAAACGCACGTCCCATCCCGTCCGCGTCTATGACCGGGATCCTCAGCTTCGCGGCCGAGGCAAGCGGGATCATCGAGTTCACGCCTCCAGCCTCGATCGGCATGGTGGCAAAGACGGGCTTGCCGAGGTAGTTCTTGAGAGCCTCGAACACCCGGGGAAACTCCTCCCCGTTGGGCACCTTCTCCACAAGAACGGTGGGGGCTCCCATCATCGCCAGCGGCACGATGAGCCCCTCGTCAGGCACCTCAGAGACGTCGACGAGATCCACGGGCCCGGACTCCTCGATAGCCTGAAGGGCCATGAGCTTACCCACATGAGGGTCGCCGCCCCCGCCGGTCCCCAGAAGCGCGGCTCCTACAGCAATGTCCTCGATATCCTGGGCATGAAGTTGTCGCACGATCGTTCCTCCCTCGCAAAGCTGGGACGGCCACGCCGCCAGGTCTCGGGGCTCCCCCGTCGGCGTGGCCCCGGCTATCAGGATCTGGACTGCTCCGGTGGACTGTTGACCGGGTCCTGTTGACCAGCGCTACGGCGTGAGCGACAGCCCGAGCTTGCCGAGCTTGTAGAGGGTATACCCCCCCACAGCGACAAGGGCGACGGCGTCGAGGATGAGCAGCGCGGCCACCCCGCCCTGAACCGCATAGTAGCGTGATGGGAGCATCATCAGGTACCCCAGCCCGAAGCTAAAACACACCCAGCCGCACTCCACGACGATCTTTCCGATCGACCTCGGGGTGCCGTCGCTTCGCCTGTAGCGAACGAGCGTGACAAGTCCGCCGAGCACGGGCCCAAGCGCGATGATGGAGTAGAGTCCCGCTGAGCGCGGCTTGTCAGCGAATTGCGCGATCGCCACTGCGAAAGCCCCGAGAAGGAACGCCCACACGTGCAGGTTGCTTCTGAACCATTTGAGCCCTTCAGCCTGTCCGGTCTGGTCGGTCATGGTATCACACCCTCTCTTTCTAGAATCCGTCCGACGACTCGGTGTAGGTACCGAACCTCATCGGGACTTTCAGGATGTCGGCAACGACGGCGACTCCGAGATACACGGCAAATCCAAGGAAGATCGAGTTCAGCGCTGTAATGCCCCCGAGGTGTGGAGACAACCAACCCGCAACGATCCAGGCGACTATGCCGGCGGCGTTGTACCTGGCGTACTCCGTCCCGGGACCGAACGTGTATCTCCGGTAAGGGTCGCTGACCCCCTTCAATAGAGGGCGATAGACGTAGAAGTCGGCGATGAGCACCCCTGCGATGGGCGGCAGGAACCTTCCGAGCTGGGTCAGGAACGCTATGAATGGGTCGGCACCGAACACCCCGGCCGCGGTCATCGACGCGAGGATGGCGCCTATGAAGCCCATCGTTATGGTGACGCGCACCTTCTTCGCCCTGAACGTGTTCGCAAACGCAAGCGCTCCGTTGTAAAGGTTGTTGTCGTTGGTGGTCCACTGCCCAAAGACTATCAGAACAAGGGCGCCAAGCCCGATCCCGAGGTGCGCCATGGCCTTGGCCACGTCGCTTGCCGGCGTGAGGAGTGTGAGCGTGCCTCCAGCGAGCATCAAGACAGGCTGCAGCAGCACAACCTGCCAGAACCACGCCCACGCTCCGTCTTTTGGTTTCTCGGAGTACCGGGATATGTCAGGGGTGATGGTCGCGCCCGCCACGTACATGCCGACCACGGCGGTCACGGCTGCTGACAACGTCATGGTTCCGGCAGGCTGGGCCTTGAGCGCTGCGCCGAACCCGCCGGCCTCGGTTATGGCCGCGTAGGATCCACCGCCAAGGGCGATGAGGAAAAGGGGCACCGCGAGGTAGCTGAGGAACGCAATCCCCTTGTAGCCGTATGCGGCGCTGATGGTCATCAGCATAGCTCCCCAGAACGCAGCTACCGGCGCGCTTGCCCAGAATGGGACGTGGCCCAGTACCTCTCCGACGATCGTCTGGAGGACCGTGGCGAAGAGCCACGACTGGATGAAGAACCAGCCTATTCCGCAGGCTATGCCCGAGACAGCCGCCCCGGCGAACATGGATCCGATTCGGCCGAACGGGTGTCTGAGAATGACATATGTAGAGGCGCGAGTGTAGCCGCCAATGGCGGCGGTGAGAAACCCGATGACCCCCAGGATCAAGCTGCCGACCACGGTCGCCACGGCCATGCCTTTGAAGCTGAGCGAATTGCCGAGCGAACCGCCGCCCCATATCACCGCAATACACACCAGGACCCCGGTGAATACCAGGAACAGCCCGAAAGGGGACTTCAACTGGTCCTTCGGAACCTGGGTGACAGCGTAGTCACCGAACGCATCGATCGCTGCTGAGTTGCTGGCGCGAGATGTGCTCAACTCTTCTCCCTCCTCGTCTTCTCCTCGATTTCTCCTTGTGCGTCTTTCATTTGCGCTCTTCGTATGTTGCCTTGCTACGGTAACTGTCACCAGCCGCCGATCATCACCCCCCTCGCGGGCCATCTGGGAAAGCCATGCGGGAGCGAGACCCC
>DKEX01000050.1:9625-10188 GCA_002452295.1 Firmicutes bacterium UBA6811
CTGTACCGCTAGAACCAGACCAGGAGCGCCCGTGCCGAACCCCCCTGCGGAACCCCAAGGTACACTCCCTGTATTGCTTACGATTGTATACACGGTAAAGGACCTTGTCAACAGGGCCGAGCACATATTCCCTCTTAACCGCCCAATGACACATCCTGGTGCCCCATATCAAGAGCTGAGGCCCCCATAGTGTCGTAAGTCTGTGATAATGTCACAGATCGGTCGCTATATCACCCGTATTGCGAACTCGGGGCACGCGGGGCTGCAGTAGCCACACAGGATGCAGACGCTCGCGTCAACGCGCGACTTCCCGTCCACGAGCGAGAGCGCCCCGCTCGGACATGCCTCGACGCAGGAGCCGCATCCTTTGCAGTACTGGGGGATTATCTTGAGCCGCTTTCTCTTGAACGTAGCCTCCTGTTCGCTTGCGGGGATCGTCTCCCCCGAGAAGATACGGCAGTTCATGTCCACCTCGGCCGGGGACACCATCCCGACCGCCACGGCGTGGACCCCGGGAAGCCCGAGCACATACCGGAACGCCTCCTCGCGCCTGGAGATGAGGT
>DKEX01000098.1 GCA_002452295.1 Firmicutes bacterium UBA6811
GCAAGCACCTGCCACGCCCCGTCAGGCTCGCGCCTGAAGCGGACGCCGGAGTCGGTCGCCGCATACACGTCCCCGTCCCCGATCGCAGAGGACAGCGTCGCGACTTCGGCGACCGCCGCGCCGCCGAACTCCGTCGTGAACCTCGTGCCGTCGAAGGACATCAGGCCGGACGGGGTGGCCACGTAGAGGTCCCCGGTAACGTCGGAGAGGGCGATATCCGTGACGACCTCGCTCATCATCTCGGGGTTGGACCCCTCGCCGAAGGCTTGCCAGCTCTCGAGGTTCCCGGCGCTCGCCTTCGCAAGCCCCGAGTCCGTCCCGACCCACACCGTCGCCGTGGCGTCGTCCACGAGGACGGACAGGGTGTTCGAGCTGGGCAGGCCGTCGCTTTCGTAGTAGCGGCGCCAGTTCTCCACGCGGTCGAACGGCGGCTCACCGCTCCCCCCGGCCCTCGCCGCAAGCACTGTCAGGCCGGACTCCGTGGCGAAGAACCACGATCCAGAGCCGGCCGACGCCGCGAGGTCGTAGACGGTCCAGCCAGCCAGGCCGGACGCCGGCGAGTAGTGCTTCCACCTGCCGCCCGCATACGACGTGAGGCCGTTCTGGTGGGCGAAGAGCATGTATTCGTTGCCGCCGTCGTCCGTAACGAACTGCGCGTCGCTGATCCTGTTGGACGTGTTCTTGCGGCGGTTGTCGTCGTATGGGAACACCTCGTGGCTGTAGGCCATGTCAGCGTCCACGGTCAGCCTGCCCACCTTGACGTCAGCCGACACACCCGCCACCGTGTGCGCGTTGGGCATGGTGCGCGCCCGCTCAGGCCCGACGAGCGGGGTCGGCTGGTCCTGGGCGCGGATGATGTCCGCCGCCAGCTCGAGGTCGGGGGTGGGCTGCCAGGCCACGGACCCGCCGTAGAAGATACGTTTGTATTCCACGGGCACCCCGAGGCCGCCCGCGAAGTATTCGTACTCCACCTTGATGGTGTCCTGCGGCCCGACATCGCGCAGGATGACGAGAACGCCCGCCTCGTAGTCGATGGTGTAGTCGACGTCCCGTTTGAGAAGCTCGCCGTTGAGGTAGACCCGCTCGCTGCCCTGGGCGACGGAGATCCCCAGCGTGTAGATGTTGCCGGTGATGGAGTAGTTGTACCTGACGCGGATCTCCTCGTAGGAGTCGGGCGCGCCTGTCGGGAAGGTGAACTCGACGATCCCCTGGTCGTAGAAGACCGTGTAAAAGAGGCCTGGAATCTCGTCAGCGGCGGTGTAATTGCCGCCGATGAGGACATCGATCTTCACCGACTCCAGGTCAACCCTCTCATGGCCTAGGAGGTAGAACCTGCGCGTGGCGTAGTTCTCGAGGGGGGCATCGAGGACCTTCGTTGCAGACTCGGGTAGCCCCGCGACGAGCCACGAGTGATCGTCGCACATTTCCTGAAGGAAGGCCTTCTCGGAGTCGCTCCCGATGACAAACGGGTATCTCTTCTGGTCGGGGCCCGTAAGGCCGTTCTTCGTGTTGTACTCCTTGATGAGATCGCGCACGTGGTCCCGGAGGAGGTCGAGAGTCTCCCGCAGGAGGACCAGGTGGTCGCCGTCGGTGCTGGTCACGACGGAGTACTTGCCCCGGTCGGCGTCTTTCACATCGCCCGCGGCGATGACCCCGTCATCGTCGTCGGACTCACGGTAGAGGTAATCCATGTCGTAGTTCGCGAGAAGGTCGAAGAGGCTCCGGGCCGCGTCCGGCGCATTGTCGTAACGCACCTGCGCCACCATGAAGTCGGGGTCGAACGTGCCAGACATGCGGTATGACTCGCCGCCTTCGATGGAGGCTGCGAGCACCGCGCGGTCGCGGGTGGGCGCATACGGGCCGTCGTGCCTGAAGACAGTCGTGTCGCTGCTGGACGCGCCCTTGAACGTCTTCGAGGCCGGGATGCCCTTGACGCGGCCGAGGATGGCGCCGACTGTGAAGTCGTCCAGCTTCGCGGACACCTGCACGCCGCGCAGCGTGAGGCGGCGCGCCACGTAGGGGTTCGCGGCCGCGTAGGCGAAGTCGCCGAAGCACCCTGAGATGGTCTCGTTCTTGAAGTCTATGCGCACGAGCTGGAGGTTTCCCGAGCTATAGTTGTCGAGGGACGCGGACACGCTGAACCCGCCCGGCAGCGCACCCGAAATGGCGAGGCGCAGGGTCTGCGACACGATGAGCGTGTTGATGGCGTATCCCTGCATGCCCTTGAGGCCCTCCGGGTCGCCCGCCGCGTAGGTCGCGGTCCACACCGCCTCGCCGGACACGTCAACGCCCTTGGCGACCTCCGATGCGCTCGCCGCCGCGCCACCCCAGGCGGCTATCGCCGCCAGCAGCGCGATGCAGGACACGAGCGCGACCGCGACCGCCGCCGCGGCCGCCGGCCCACCAATCGCGCGCCTCGTGTGGTCACGCCTGCCACGACGCCACGTCGCATCCGCTGCAACCATCTCCACCGCAACCATCGCGGGCCTCACGTGCTCTGCGCAACCCCACCGCGCGCGACGCCGCACCGCCCGTGAAGCCCGATCGAGACCCCGTCCCAGCCGTCCTCTGACCACAACGCAGCCCCCCTTACTCGCCTCCACAGTATTAGACGCCCACCGCCTTACCTCCTGCCGTTTGCTCCAAATATTCCCCTTGTTCCCATTCGCCATTGTCATTGCTGGATTTGGTATCTTCACAACTCACATGCGCACGCGCCGCGAGGCATTGGCATCCGAGGTCCTGACGTAGCTCCTGAATGACGACAAGGCATTGCCCCCAGCGGCCGGACGCTCCGATATCCACCGGTATAGGCCTGCCTATAGTTAGAAGAGCCTATGATGTTGTAGCTGTGACCCGCAATTGCGACGGTGATTGTCTTCCTCCGCCGTTGAGAGCGTCAGGAGCGAGCATTCCAGGCAGGCAGTAGCACGGGTATCCGGAAAAGGGCCCCCGCGTTGCGGATGGTGGCGGCGGCGACGTGGCGGACGTCGAGGCGCTTGATCCTGGCAAGCTCCCGGGCCACGAGGACCACGAAGGCGGGCTCGTTGCGCTTGCCGCGATGGGGGACGGGGGTGAGGTATGGGCAGTCGGTTTCGAGGAGGAGTCTGTCAAGGGGGAGGCGGGCGACAAGCTCGCGCAGGCGGGCGGCGTTGGGGAAGGTGAGGGTGCCGCCCACCGAAATGTAGAACCCCATGTCCAGGACGGTATGGGCCAGCTTCCAGTCGCCGGAGAAGCAGTGCATGACGCCGCCGGCCGCCCCGGCTCCCTCGGACTTCAGGATGGTAAGCGTGTCTGCGTGGGCCTCGCGGTCGTGGACCACAATGGGAAGGCCGACCTCCTTCGCGATGCCTATCTGCGCCGCGAAGGCCCGCCGCTGCTGGTCGCGGGGTGAGAAGTCGTAGTGGTAGTCGAGGCCGATCTCTCCGATGGCGACGACCCCGGGCTTCCGCGCCATGACGCGAATCTCTTCGAGTGCCGCGTCGGAAGCGCCGCCGGCCTCGTGCGGGTGGATGCCGACCGCGGCGAGAAGGCCGGGGTAGCGCTGCGTAAGCCCGAGGGCGGCGCGGGAGGTTGCGACATCCGAGCCGACCTCGATTATGGGCCACACGCCCGCGGCCCTTGCCCGTGCTATGACATCGTCGAGGTCGCCCCGGAACCGCTCGTGCTCGAGGTGGGCGTGGGTATCGACCACCTGCACGGCGCCGCCCGCATCTGCCAACTGCAACACCCTCCCCGGCCCTGCCCGCTCACAGACGACACTCTCAGCGCACCTTGGAGCCCAGGGGTAGCTCGCGGTCGGTTGTAACGACGGCCAGCTGCGATGTGTCGGGCGTCGAGCCTGCAAGCAGCATGCCCTGGGAGACTATGCCGCGCAGCTTCGCGGGCTTCAGGTTCGCCACCACGACTATTTGCTTGCCGACGAGGTCCTCGGGGGCGTAGTGCTTCGCGATGCCCGCCACGATCTGGCGCCTCTCCGTCCCGAGGTCGATGTCGATCTCGAGGAGCTTGTCAGTGCCCTCGACCCTCTCCGCCGCGAGCACCCTCGCCACGCGCAGGTCGAGCCTGGCGAACTCCTCAATGGATACCAGGTCGTCGGCAGGCGTCTCAGGCCCGTGCTCTCGAGGTGCCGCTGGTCCGCGCTCTTGGTCAGCCACTCTCGCGTCCTCCTCCTTCGCGTCCTTCGCGGCCGGGCGGTCGTGGCCCCGCCCGCTCACCCCACCGCCACCAGTGCTGGCGTAAGCGCGAGTGTCGACGCCACTGCCGGCGCTCGGGCCGATGGTCGCGGCAGTGCCGGTAGCGGCAGCGTTAGCGCCAGCGGCGGCCGTCCGCTCGCCTTCCCTTTTCTTATCTTGCGCAAGCTCCGCCAGCTGGAACTCGCCCTTCGCAAGGTCCGAGGCCTCCACATCGAGCCTGGGGAAGAGCGGCCCCAGGCGCTTCACCGCCGCGCCCTGCACCAGCCGGCCGACGTCAAGCGTGCCGGCCTCCCATCGCACGCCGCCGTCCAGCGCCGCAGCGCCATCAAGCCCGAGAGACGTCCAGATCCGCCCCGCGGCCTCGGGGATGAAGGGGCTCACCATGACCGCGACCCTCGCGAGGGCGTCAGCCAGGCCAAACATGACCGTCGCAAGGCGCCCCCGCCGTCCCTCGCGCGCGAGTGCCCATGGCGCCGCCTCGTCGATGTACTTGTTGGCTCCGTCCACAAGGGTCCATATCTCGCCCAGCGCGCCTGTGAGGTCTAGCGCCTCCATGAGCTCGTGTGCCCGCCGCGCGACGCGCCCCGCCAGCTCCGCAAGCTCCCGGTCGCGGGCCTCGTATTCCTGCGCCGCCGGGACGCGGCCGTCGAAGTACTTCTCCACCATCGCGCAAGTCCGGTTGAGGAGGTTGCCGAGATCGTTTGCGAGGTCCGCGTTGTAAGTCTCGGCGAGGCCTTCGTATGAGAAGTCGCCGTCCTGTCCGAACGGGACGGCCTTCATGAGGTAGTAGCGGAGCGGGTCGGCGCCGAGGCTGTCGGCCAGCTTGACCGGGTCCACCACCACTCCCTCGGATTTGGACATCCGCGCGCCCTTCACGGTCACGAACCCGTGCCCGAACACCGTCCTCGGGAGCGAGACATCCGCCGCCATGAGCGTGGCGGGCCAGATCACGCAGTGAAACCAGGTGATGTCCTTGCCGATGAGGTGCAGGTCCGCAGGCCACCACCGGCCGAAGTTGTCCGTCCCCGGGACGTATCCTGCCCCGGTGAGGTAGTTGATGAGGGCGTCGAACCACACGTACACCACCTGGTTGGGGTCGATCTCCTCGGGGAACGGCACCCCCCAGGCCAGGGTGGACCGGGAAATGCTCACGTCTTGTAGCCCTTCGCGGACTCTGTTGACCACCTCGTTGCGCCTGGTCTCGGGCAGGATGAACTCAGGGTGAGCCTCGATGTGTCGGAGGAGCGGCTCCTGGAACCTGGACAACGCGAAGAAGTAGTTCTTCTCCTCGACCCACTCCGGCTCGCGGCTGGGATGGAGAGGGCAGCGCCCGTCCGCGAGATCCTTCTCCTCGACGAACCGCTCGCAGGACACGCAGTAATGCCCCGAGTAAGTGCCCTGATAGATGTGACCGCGCTCGTTGGCCCGGCGCACGATGTCGCGGACCGTGGCGATGTGGTCGTCGTCTGTCGTCCTGATGAACCGGTCTGGGCGGATGTTGAGCTTATCCCAGGCCTTCTGGAAGAGCCCCGCCATCCTGTCGCAGAACGCCCTGGGCGCCATGCCCTGTTTCTCGGCTTGCCTCGCCACGTTGAGGCTGTGCTCGTCGGTGCCGGTCAGAAAGAAGGAGTCATACCCGGCCAGCCTCTTGAAACGCGAGATCACGTCGGCCGCTATCTTCTCATATGCGTGGCCGAGGTGCGGCTCGCCGTTGACGTAATCGATGGCTGTCGTGAGATAGAACTTTTCCACGTGGAACACCCCCACAGCAAAAATGCCTCCCGCCCCGTCCGGAAGGCTGGCGCCTTCCCGTGGGGCGAGAGGACGACATCTCGCGGTACCACCCAGCTTCGCCGGGACCTCACGGCTCCGGCCTCACGAGGCACGCCACCCCACGGCCCAGATAGTCTGGGCGGGCTGCATGCCCCGGCGCTGTAACGGGCGCCTCGGAAGGTTGCCCGGCCGACAGACTACTCGCGAGGCCCGCGCGCCGGGCCTTCCTTTCATCCCGCAGCTTGGGGGCCATGTTCAGCAGGCTTCCCGCACCGGCTCTCACCTTCTGGCCCGGCTCTCTGCGGCGGGTTCTCTGCCTACTCTTCCCCGTCATCGCTTTGCTTTCACCAGTATTATGCCTTTTCCGCGTCCAGCTCATCGGCTCTTGCGGGCATTGCGGAGCCCGCACCGCCTCCGGCCAAACGCGCAACCCTCGACTCACTATATCCTTGTATCCCCGCCTGTGTCAATACTGACCCCTGACCGCCTAGTAGTAGGAACCGTGGAAACATGACGTTCAATAGCGCTTATTCTGGTAGATAAGGTAAAAACTATAACCGGAGCCTTGACTTGCCTTGGAAAATAAAGTATAGTGTGTGCAGGAAGCTGTCGAAGCCTGTAACCTGTAATTAAGGAGGGAGCTAGTAACATGAAGTCTACGGGGATCGTTCGCAAAGTTGATGAACTAGGCCGCGTTGTAATTCCAATCGAGCTTCGCAGGACGCTACAGATCGAGGAGAAGGACGCCCTCGAGATCTACGTTGACGGTGAGAAGATCATATTGAAGAAATATGAGCCTGCCTGCATTTTCTGCGGCAACGCCGACAACATCAAGATCTTCAGGGACAAGAACATCTGCCGGGATTGCCTCGAGGAGATGAAGGGTCTCACCTAAGGATACCAAGAGAGACCCTGGCTTCCGGCGCCGGCGCCCTGATGTCATGTTCTCCGGGGCATCAGGCTGTGGGGGGGTGACATTTGCTCTTGGCAGTCGCCCCCCGCTTTTGTATTTCGCGGCCGGCGCATGAGGGCCTCCGGCGCGTCCAGCACTATGGTTACCTCGCCCTTCACCGTCCTCGCGTCGAAGAGCGCCGCAACCTCGCTCAGCGTGCCGCGGACGACCTCCTCATGAACCTTCGTGAGCTCCCGGGCAACGGCGACCTGCCTCTCGCCACCGAGAGCCACCGCAAGGTCGGCGAGGGTCTTCGCGACCCTGTAGGGTGACTCGTACAGCACGGCCACCCTCTTTTCCTGGGCAAGCCTCGCCAGAACCTCGCGGCGCTCCTTGCCCTTCTTTGGAAGAAAACCCACAAACGTGAACTCATCCGGGCAGAACCCGGAAACCACAAGCGCGGCCACCACCGCCGACGGCCCCGGGATGGGTACCACTGCGATTCCGTGCGATATGGCCTGCTGAATAAGGTGCGCCCCGGGGTCCGATATCCCGGGCGTCCCCGCGTCTGACACAAGAGCGACGCTCCTGCCGCTCAGGAGGACCTCGATGATCTCGGGCGCCCGGGAGCGCTCGTTATGCTCATGGTAGCTCACCATCTTGGCTGCGCGGATATCGCAGTGTGCCAAGAGCTTCCTGGTGTGCCGCGTGTCCTCCGCGGCTACCAGGTCCACCTCGCGCAGCACCCTGAGGGCCCTCATCGTTATATCCTCGAGGTTCCCTATGGGCGTTGCGCACACGTAGAGAGTGCCCATTCTCGTCGATTCCACGGCCGTCACCTGCCGGTGCCTGCTCGCCGATCCCCCTGATCCCCCTGGTCGCCAGCGGTAGCGGCGCCGGCGTCTGGCGAGGTGGCCGCGCCCATGCGCGGGCGGGCCGCTTTGCGGCGTCGCCTGCCTGCCTGGCGGCGCTCGGCAGGCTGCCCGGACTGGCCACACTGGTTGGACTGGCCCGGCTGGCGCGCATCGCTGGGTCCGCCGGGCCGACGCGACTGACCCGCAGGCCCCGGGCGGCCTCGCCGACCCAACCGGACTGATTCGGATGGTTGCTGGTTTGCCCTGCCGGTATCCCCGCCCGTGGAAGGTTGCCCGGGCCTGGCGTTCTGCCTGCCGCGGCGCCTGCGCCTCCTGGTGTTCGGGGCCCTGTCGCGCCGCTCGTTACCAGCGACAGCCCCTGCCGCCGGCCTCTTGCCGGCAGGCGCGGACGGCGGTGCGCTGCCGCCCTTCTCGGGCTCGTCCACGGTGCGTGCGCCGTTCTCGTGGTTCTCACGCCCGGCCGCGCTCTCGCTCTCCGCCACCGCCGGGCCGTTCTGCAGGGACCCGTTGTCGCCGGGATCGGCTTCGTCAGGCCGCCCGCCGTTTTCAGGCCCCAGGGCCGTGCCGGCATCGCACGAGCTCGCCCACCGGCTTGGTGCGGCAATGGCGCAATACTTGCATGAGCCGTTCCTGCGGCGCACGTCCACGCGCGCGGTCTTGCCGTCCTGCATCTTGACGGTTGCGACTCCCCTGAGCACGTCCAGCTCGGTGATCTTGCCCGCGCCCGTCTCGGTCTCGATCTCGCTGCCCACTGTCGGCAGCCCCTGGCGCAGGTCGCGGTATACATCGTGCTCATACTTCAGGCAACACATGAGCCTGCCGCATATCCCCGAGATCTTCGTCGGGTTGAGCGAGAGGTTCTGATCCTTGGCCATCCGGATCGACACCGGCTCGAAGTCGCGGAGGAACGTCGCACAGCAAAGCGGCCTCCCGCACGGGCCGAGCCCGCCGATCATCTTGGCCTCGTCCCTTACGCCTATCTGCCGCAACTCGATGCGGGTGCGAAACACCCCCGCGAGGTCCTTCACGAGTTCACGGAAATCCACGCGGCCGTCGGCCGTGAAGAAGAAGATGATCTTGCTGCCGTCGAAGGTGTATTCCACATCTACCAGCTTCATCGGCAGCCCGTGCGCAGTGATCTTCTCCAGGCCTGTCTTGAATGCCCTGCGCTCCTTCTCCTGGTTTTCCTCGACCGCTGCCTCGTCTTCGGGCGTGGCCTTCCGGATCGCCTTCTTGAGCGGCTGCGCTACCTCCTCCTCCGACACCGGCCTCGGCTCTCCAACCACCTCACCGCATTCAAGCCCTCGGACAGTTTCGACAATCACCTTATCACCGTCGGAAAGCTCTATGTCTCCGGGGTCAAAGTAATAGACCTTCCCGGCGCTTCTGAATCTCACGCCGACCACGTTGATCATTGGCTCATAAACTCCTTCCACGAATCGGGCGCGCCTCGTCCTCCCTCGCACGGTCTCTCTTGAGGGTGAAAAGCATGGCCTCGAGGGCCAGCCGCATGTTGGCGTTTCTCCTGACTTGCCGCCGGGCTTCCTCTATCCTGTCGATCACCTGAATAAGCTCACCCGCGCTAAACGCCGCCGCATCCTGGGCTAGCTCCGCGGCCCCCCCGCATACCAGCTTCGCATCGCCGGTGCTCTTGAGCACCAGCACGTCCCTGAACCATGTCACGGCCGCCACCAGGGCCCCCTCCAGTCGCTGCCTGGGTTCGCCGCCTCCCTGAGACCCGTCAGAGTGCAGCGCCCGCTCGACGGCTTCCGCCTCCTCGAGCACCTCAAGGGGCGACATCGCCCGTGCCCGCCTCACCGTATCCACAAAGCCGCGAAACCCCTCTTCGGTCTCGCCGCCCGCCGCCCGCAGGCGGACCACCTGGCATCTCGACCTGACCGTGGGGAGCAGCCCGGAGGGGTTCTGGGACACCAGGACGAACACCGCCCTGTCGGGAGGCTCCTCCAGCAGCTTGAGGAGGCTATTCTGGGCCTCGGTCGTCATCTTCTCCGCACCCTCGATGATGGTCACCCGGAAGCCCCCGTCGCGCCGGGGCTTGAGGCTCATCTCCTTCTTGATCTCCCGGATCTGGTCGATCTTCACGGACAGGCCCTCCGGCGAGACTATCCTGACGTCGGGATGGTTACCGTCGTCAATGAGCTGACACGAAAGACACGCGCCGCACGCATTGCCGCTGCGAGGCGCCTCGCAGTTGAGGCGCCGCGCGAACGAGAGAGCGCACGCGGTCGCCCGGTCCATCCCGTGCTCCGGGGCTCCAAAGCCGGGGTTCAGGACGGCGAAAAGGTAGGCGTGGGATACCCGGCCCTGCGCCAGCGCCCCGGCCAGCGCCTGGCTCACCTGCCCCACGGGGGCGCGGGCAAGGGGGGCAAGCTGCTCGGCGCGGGTCGGCGGCCCCCCGGCGGCTGGCCCCGACCCAGCTATTGCCTTCGCACCCCTGGCGTCCGTCCTGGTTGTCCGTGCTTTACGCGCGGTCACCTGTCCCTCACACCTTCTCGAACCTGCTTACATCGAGGACGAAGATCGTGGCCCCGCCCACCGGCACCTCGATAGGCTGTCCAACATATGACTCCACCGACCGGCCGACCACCGGGATCGACGGGATGAGCTGGGTCCTCGACCTGCAGACGGACCTCACTACCTCCACCACATCGTCCACTTCGTCGTCCTCCACGCCCATCAGGAGGGTCGTGTTCCCCTGTCTCAGGAACCCGCCGGTGGTGGCGAGCTTCGTCGCACGAAACCCCTTGTCCACCAGCGTATCCATGAGTTGAGGGGCATCCTGGTCCTGCACCACCGCGATCACGAGTCTCAAGCCGACTCCCCCCTCCGTCGGGCCCACCATCTTCCCCTACGTACTTTCCTTACGTGACTGCTCCAGATAGTAGACCACTCTTCTAAACGGCTCCACGCCTATGCTCGTTGACTTCACCCTGTTCCTCTCGGCGAGCTCGTGCTGGAGCTTCCTGACATAGGCGTTCTGCGGGTTGAGCTCAACCGGGCACTCCATGGACACCACCCTCGCCAGCGCCTCCTCGGCCTCCTTGAGGGCGTGCGCCTCGATGGCGTCGCGGTCCTCGCTGAACGTGCTGCGCAGGAAGCTCGATATCTGCGTTATCGTGTTGCTGCGTATTATGTGAACCGGAAGCCCCCGGCGCTCCGCGTCGCGCAGCATCTTGGGCATCTTGCGGTACTGACCTTTCAGCGTCAACACGGCGTCCGCCTGGCCGAGGTCCTTTGAGATGAAGACAGGCAGCCCCGTCTCACGGATGGCGTATTCGAGCCGGTTCCGGCTCACCGCGTAGGGGTACAGCCGCATCACCTTGGGGGCGCGCCCCAGCGCAACGCTCCCGGGGCCTGCGGCCGTATCCACAGCCGCCGCCCTCCCGAAGCTGGCGAGCCGCCCTACCTCCGCGCTAGGTTCCCAGTCCTCTCCGGCACCGGGGTCGGGCGCCACTCGCATGATACGGTCCCTTCTGTCGCGTCCGTCGCGCCCGTCGCGCTCGCGCCCAGCGCGACAAGCACGGGTCCACGCACCGTCCCGGCCAACCGGCGGGGCCTCGCATGCGATGAGCCCCTCCTCCTGGGCGAGAAGCTCCTCGAGGCCGCTCTCCTGCACCACCTCGATCTCGCCCTCGCCGGACCTGCACCTCACCTCGGGCCTGGGCTCCACACCCCGCAGGAGCAGGTCCACCGTGCGGGCCACGTCGTGGTGGATGGCCAGGCTGTCCCTGTCCTTGATCTCGATGACTATGTCGAACGTGGGCGGGGCCTTCCGCTCCAGCACCGTCTTCTGCGTGCCGCGCTTACGTGCCTCCTCGTCACTCAGGGTCACGACCTGTATGCCGCCCACGAGGTCCGACAGGGTCGGGTTGAGGACGAGGTTCTCCAGGGTGTTGCCGTGGGCCGTCCCGACGAGCTGGACGCCCCGCTCTGCGATGGTCCTGGCCGCCTGCGCCTCAGCCTCGGTGCCGATCTCGTCGATGACGATCACCTCGGGCATGTGGTTCTCCACGGCCTCGATCATGACGTCGGCCTGCCGCACAGGCGCCGGCACCTGCATCCGGCGCGCCCGGCCGATTGCGGGGTGCGGGATATCGCCGTCTCCGGCGATCTCGTTGGAGGTGTCCACGACCACGACCCGCTTGTTGAACTCGTCGCTGAGCACCCGTGCCACCTCGCGGAGGAGGGTGGTCTTGCCCACCCCGGGCTTGCCGAGGAGCAGCACGCTCTTTCCAAGCTCCACGACATCGCGCACGATATCGATGGTGCCGTACACGGCCCGGCCGATCCTGCACGTAAGCCCCACGATCTCGCCGTAACGGTTGCGTATGCCCGAGATGCGATGGAGGGTGCGTTCGATACCGGCACGATTGTCGGGGCCGAACGCGCCCACACGCTTCGTCAGAAACTCGATGTCTTCGCGCTTCACCGGGCTCTCATCGAGGTATACGCACCTTCCTCCCGGGAACCTCGCCTCCGCCTGCCTTCCGAGGTCAAGCACGATCTCCAGGAGATCGTTGAGATCCCCCAGGCGCTCCAGCCTCTCCCTGATCCTCGGCGGCAACACTTCAATAAGCTCGTCCAGGTTATCAGTTATCTCCCGTCGTGTCACAGGGTCGTCGCACGCGGGTGTGCGACCATTCTCCCCCTTTCTCTGAAAGAACGCCACCGCCGTGCTGTCCAGAGCCGCGCTGTTGAGACATGACCACCGGCGGGCCGTCCGCAGGGCTATCCGCAGCGTTTCACCGCCGTGACCCCGATCCACACTCACTCCGGACGTGGCCCCCGCGCCCGGCTGCGGCAGCCGTTCATTGTCGTCCGGGCCGGAGTGCCGCAGCCCGAGGCCCCGGTCGCGGCGCTAGCGCTCGGCAACCACCAGGATGTGCCCGTCGCCGCGCCGCATGCCGTGGATCTCGACCCCCGCCGCCGGGCAGAGCGCGCCGCGCAGGAAATCCACAAGCGCCCCGGTGATCTCCTCCCCCGGCCATACCACTGGCACTCCAGGGGGGTACGGCACGATAGCATCCGCCGCGACCCTGCCCAGCGCCGCGTCAACTGACACCCACTCAGCGGGCGAGAATGCCGCCTTCCTCGGGGTCATCCTCTGAGGAGGCACGTGCCTGAGCGCATCGCTGAACGCAAGCCCTTGCGCTATCACGACATCCCCGGCCGCAGCCTCCGCGCGCCTGACCCCGGCCTCGTCGTTGCCTCCGGCCACAGACGTGACAATGGCCCCAATCGCCTCGACGAGCGCCTCCACGTCGGCACCGGAGTCCGCCATCGTCAGCATAGCCAGAACATTGCGCGCATCAGCAAGCTCCACCTGAACCCCATGACGCTCGCGCAGCCACCGGGCGGCTTCGGGCCCCGTGATGCCGACACCTGCGAGCGATACCACGAGCTTCGTGGGATCGTGCGTAAAGCCCGTCGCCGCAAGCCTTTCCGCGCCCAGGCACGCCACCCCCGGGAGACGCGCAAGCCTCTCCCTGGCAGATGCGGCGGCCCGGATCACGTGGTCGAGAAGCTCACGCCCTCGCGTCGCCGCAACTCGCCTCGCCGCATCGAGCGAGGCCATCAGCACGTATGACGGGCTTGTGGTCTCGACGAGGCGCAACATCCGCCGGACGGCCTCTGTATCCACCGCCCCGCCCGTAAGGTGCAGGAACGATGCCTGGGTCATCGCCGGCAGCGTCTTGTGCGCGCCGGAGACCACGACGTCGGCGCCGGCCTCCAGCGCCGAGGGCGGAAGCGCCTCGTGAAAAGGCAAGTGCGAGCCGTGCGCTTCGTCCACCACTGCTATTTTACCATAATCATGGACCATGGCCACCAGCGTTTTGATGTCGGGCGCAACCCCGTAGTAGTTGGGGTTCGTGAGCACCACGGCACGGGCCCGGGGATGGTGGCGCAGCGCCTCGTCGAGCGCTTCCGGCGACGGGCCCAGCGGGATCTGGAAGAGCTCGTCCACCTCAGGCACAACGTAAACCGGGCGCGCACCCGACAGGACAAGTCCTCCCAGGACCGCCCTGTGCGTGTCCCGGGGCACGATGATCTCGTCGCCAGGCCCGCACGACGCCATTATGGCCGCGAGCAGGCCGCAGGTTGAGCCGTTCACGAGAAAAAGCGACGCATCGGCGCCATACGCTTGCGCCACGAGCCGCTGCGCTTCCCTGATCGGCCCCTGTGGCGCGTGCAGGTTATCGAGGCAATCCACCTCGGTCACGTCTACGGCAAAGGCTCCGTCACCGAGCAGGCATGCGAAGCCAGGGTCGGCTGCACCGCCCCTACCTGCGCTGCCGCCTCCTGCACCACCGCTACCTGCGCCGCTACCCTTGCGCTTGCCCTTACCGTGGCCCGCGCCCTGGCCATGGCCCTGGCCCTGGCCTGCGCCCGCACCGGCGACGATGCCCCTTCCCTTGTGGCCTGGCACATGAAGCCGCACGGGGTTTCGCGCTGCGTACTCGCGTAGCGCTTGAACGAGGGGCGCGGCGGCCTGGTCGCCTGCCCGCGCCCCATTCGCTGGACTATAGTTATCTCCCATCAGGATCAACCCCTGTGCCCGTTCATCATGTCGCAACCGCAACCAGCCGCAGCTGGCCGCAGCCAGCCATGGCTGGTCTGGGAAATCATCACCCGCCATGGCGCGCCACGGCCACCCCCGGGGCCGCATTTCCTATGGCTGTGCCTGGGTATACGCCCGCCAGGCATCCCTGATCCTCGCGACGAAAAAGCCGTAGTCGCGGTCGGCGACGTCAAGTTTCACGATGGCCTGCTCGCACCGGGCGCATAGCCTTCTCCCGAGGATGATCGGGCCATCTGCCCCCCGTCTCCCACACACGAGGCACGCCTCGCTCCCGGAGGGTCTATCCGCGACCTGTTCACTTCGTTCGCACTGGACCGGAGACCGCACACCAATCACCGCCTGAGCCGCCTGAGGCCCCTTGGCCTGGCTCCGTAACTATTCGCATTTGTGGACATGGTTCCTGCTTTTCTCGGGGCTTCCTGGTTCAGAATATGCCTGCCGTCGTGGGCTGGTAACGTTGTCCATCGGTGGGCCGGACCCCCACCAGGGGCCCCGGCACTGCCATTTATTGGCGCAATGTGGCGGGAGCGCGGGAGGAATCTAGCACTAGCTGACGAATATTAGAACTTGCGGATCCTCTGCGAAAGTCGAGCGGACAGCGCCCCGGGATGCTTCCCGGAACCTATTCCGGAAGGAGGTCTGCATGCGCCCCCCGCCCCGGGGTTTCCCCGGAGGCAAGTCTGGAGGGCGGGGCCCTCGGCAGGGGCCCGGGGCGGCATGCGCGCAATGTGAAAACGTGGGAGAAGCTAGCCTACAGTTTCGGTGCCCTGGGGTCCGGCGTCTCGGCCTACGCGGTTCAGACGTACATCGTGTTCTTCTACGCGGACGTGTTGAAGGTCCCGATCGAACTCATAGGTTACAGCATGATCGCGTACGGCATCTGGAACGCCATAAACGACCCGCTGTTCGGGTATCTTTCCGACCGGACCCGCACGAGATGGGGGCGTCGTACACCCTATGTCGCAGGCGGGTTCATTCCTCTCACCCTGGCATTCATCTTCCTGTGGATCCCGCCGTTCCGGGTGATGGACGGCGGCTATCTTCCGCTCTTCATCTACTTCACCGCGATGATGTTCCTCTTCGACGGCCTCTACACCCTCGTCATCCTGAACTGGACCGCCCTGTTCCCCGAGATGTTCCCCAGCCTCAAGGACCGGTCGGTGGTCTCTATGTGGCGCCAGATATTCGGGAACCTGGGCCTCATCATCGGTGTGGCTCTTGCGCCCATGGTGTACGGGAAGCTGGGATGGGGCGCCATGGCATTCATATACGGAGCGATCACGGCAGTCGCCCTCGCCATCTCGCTCGCCGGTAGCCGCGAGATCGGGCCGCGGGCTGGCGAGGAGCCGCTCAACGTCTTCCCGGCGCTGCGGCATACCATCGCCAACAAGTCCTTCATGACATACGTGCTGGCCTCGATGCTGGTGCAGTTCACATTCGTCCTCATCATGGCCATGGTGCCGTTCTACGCAAAGTATGCGCTAAAGATCGCGGAGGACCAGTCCACATTCCTGCTGGGTGCGGCGTTCGTAGTCGTCTTCCTCATGCTGGCCCCGTGGATGCGGTACACGGTGAAGGTGGGCCCGAAGCGGGCGATGTCCGCCGCCATCCTCGTGTTCGCCATTACCCTCGTTCCTTTCGCGGTGGCTAATAACCTCACGACGGGCATCATATGCGGCGCGATCCTGGGGCTCGGCCTGGCAGGGCTTATGCTGCTCTTCGACGTTCTACTGGCGGACGTCATCGACGAGGACGAGATCCGCACGGGGCAGCGACGCGAGGGCATGTACTTCGGTGCAAACGCCCTGTTCATCAGGCTCGGCGTTTCCGCGCAGGCCCTTGTGATGAGCCAGGTGCTGAAGGCGAGCGGCTACAACCCGAATCTTGCCGTGCAGCCTCCGTCGGTGGAGACCGGCATCCGCCTCCTCATGGCGGGGGTGCCGGTCATCGCGCTCGTCCTGGCCTACCTGGTGCTGAGACTGTACCCGCTGTACGGCGAGAACCTTGTCAAGATCAAGCATGAGCTTGCAGCGAGGGGCAGGTCTGGTGTGGAGGGCTAGGGCGCCGGCGCACCGTCATCTGTCGCCGTCTTGAGTATTGTCCGCTGGCGTTGCTGCCGGCCCCAAAGCGCCCGTCTGTCGCTGCCACCGACCCGCCTGGCGGCAGCGACAGACGAGATCTGCGCACCTCGCGGCTCAGAACACGTTCTTTGAGTCCATCCACTCGTGTACCAGGTTCAGGGTCTCCCCGAACCTCTGGAAGTGCACGACCTCGCGTTCCCTGAGGAACCGCAGAGCGTCCGTGACGTCCGGGTCATCCGAGAGTTGAATGAGATACTCGTATGTCGCCCTGGCCTTCTGCTCGGCGGCGAGGTCCTCGTGGAGGTCGGCTATGGGGTCTCCCTTGGACTGGATGTAGCTCGCCACCCACGGCGCGCCTGCCGCGTTGACAAAGTAAAGCGCGCGGTCGTGGTCGGCGTAGTAGTCGTCAAGGCCGGCGGCCTTGATCTCGTCCACGGAGGCGTGCTTTATGAGATTGTAGACCAGCGCCGCCACGATCTCCATGTGCGCAAGCTCCTCGGTGCCGATGTCGGTTAGCACCGCCTTGGCCTGCGGTATGGGCATGGTGTATCGTTGGGTCAGGTAGCGCAGGGATGCAGCCAGCTCGCCATCGGGCCCGCCATACTGGGTGATGACCTCCTTGGCCAGCCTCGGATTGGTATATGACACCCTGATGGGATACTCGAGCTTCTTCTCGTATATCCACATCGCCCGTCATTCCTCCCTGTTGAAGCAGAGTTCCCACGGCCACGGCTCCTCCACCCAGCGCCAGGTTCCATGGCTGATGCCGCACCCGAAGTTCATGATCGGACCATAACGTGACTCGAACGCCATCTTCGCCCGCATGAGCTCCTGCGATACCGCGTTGTAATCGGCAAGGGCGCGCTGGTCCTCAGGGTGCGTGTCGAGAAACAGGTTGAGGTCTATGGCCGCAAACTCCAGCTCCATGATGCACAGCAGATCTCGTCGTCTTTGATCCATGTGCCATCCCTCCCCCCTCCGTCGTCGCGTTCCGGGGCCCGGCAGGCCTTCACGCCCGCTCGCCCGGCTCGTACGGCCGGTACAGCTCCGGAAAGATGGTCCCTTTCGCAAGGCCCTCGGCAGGGCTCCAGACCCTCGAGAACATCTGCGGCGGGACGTACGCCCGGGCGAGTTCGCCAAGGTAGCCCATGGTCTGCCCGCGGAGCGGGCCCGGGACGTTCGGGTTGGTTGAACCGGTCGGCTCTCTATCAGCCATTCGCGATCCCTCCTCGCGCCGTTTTGTCGCGTGTCTCGGCCTGGTTCCGCCCTGGCTGGCCGGGGCCCCCGCAGGCTGGCATAGGCCTGCCCAGGTCGGACCTGGCTGGCCAGGGCATGGCCGGACTGGACCGGACTGCGCCGGGTCGGGCTGGGCCAGTCGGGGCGGGATCCCCGTCCAGCACCTCCAGCCGGGCCCTGTCCGCGTCCAGACAGTTCAGGCCTTATGTGCGTGTGCGCCGCTACCGAAAGGCGCACCGCTCGCGCCCCTCGCAACGGCCTGACACCCGTGACATTGTATTCTGGACGGAGCCTGGTGGTGCGACAAGCCGCCCCGGCTATCTGCGCGCCTCGGGGAACGCCGCGACTCGGGGCGCGCCCAGGCTGACTCGCCGCGCGTCAGTCTCGAGAACCATCTCAAGAGCACATCTCAAGGAGCAGGAGCGCCAAAAACCAGGAGTTGACATCAGAGGCAGGGTGTGATAGGATGAGGATGCGAACGGATGTTCGGGAGGTGTGACCCATGGCTGCTTCGGCTCTATGCGCGTCGGCAGAGGCAAAGGCGTGTTACCGGAGGGCTGCCTCACACACGGTCAGAGTGCTCATTCACGTCTCCGGAGGGAGTACGCTTCTACCCGCGACGACAAGGCTGGTGCTTACGAGCGGCAGCGGCGCTCCCTTTGCCGAGGTTGTGCTAAACTGGGGGAACGCGGAAGACGACGAGGTCGGGCTGAGGGCGGTCCTGGAGGCCTTGAAGATCGCCAGGAGGTATCGCGCCAGGCGTGTCGTAGTCTACATAGACAACGTAGCCGCGGCCTCCATCGCCGCCGGAGAGGAGAAGGCTCCTCCCGCCCTCGTGGGGCTGGCCCTGCAGATAAGGGCCCTCGCCCACACGTACAGGCTCGTCGAGGTGCGCCCTGGCATGTCGCTGGTAGCGCCCACTTTGCCTGACATCGGCGGTGACTGTGAGGAGAGCGGCGGCGAGGAGCCCCCTGGCGAATTGATGAGGGAGATGGGAGAAACATCACGGCAATGGAGTTCATAGACGATGGGAAGTGCTTTGCGTGTGGTCGCGAGAACCCGATCGGCTTGAAGCTGGAGTTTCACCTCGACGCGGACGGCCGGGCAGTCACGACCTTCAGCCCCCGGGAGGAGTATCAGGGCTTCGCAGGGGTGGTCCACGGCGGCATCGTCTGCGCGCTGATGGATGAGGCGATGGCGTGGACCCTCATCCTCCACGACATGATGGCCGTCACCGTGAGCCTGAGCGCGAGGTTCCGAAGGCCCGTACGGGTGGGGAGCCAGGTAACCGTCACCGGCGAGATCGTGAAGAACGGCCGGAAAAGATGCGCCCTTAGGGCCGAGGTGAGAGATGCAGAGGGCGAGCTTGCGGCGGAGGCCGACGGCACGTTTCTGGTCGTGTCAGAGATGGCGCGCGAGCAGGCTCGCACTGCAGGCGCCACGACGCGCAAGTGAGGTGGCGCCTTAACACTTCCCCGCGGGCGCACGCGCACACCCCGCAGACGAGCAGGCTCGCGCGGTCAGCGGCGTTCATGCCCCTCATTGTCCCGGGACACCTTCGCGAAGAGCAACCGGTGCCTCTCGCGCATCTCCTGGTCGGTCGCCACGGGCGGCCAGAGCTCGCGGATGGCGTCGGCGTGCACCGCCTTGAAGAGGTTGTGGTACACCATGGGGTTTTCCCGGGACAGGCTCCGGATGAGGTCCTTCACCTTCGCCCGATAGCTCGATCCCTGCATGGGACACGAACTGGGCGGCGGCTCGTAGCCGATGCGACGCATCACCCCTGCTATCTCACGCTCCCTGAAGTAGACCAGGGGGCGGACCACAGTGAGGCCGGTACGGTCGAGGTAGGTCACGGGGCGAAAAGTCTGGATCTGCCCGGAGTAAAGGATACTCATGAGAAACGTCTCTACAACGTCGTCGCGGTGGTGGGCGAGGGCGACCTTGTTGAAGCCGTTCTCCCTGGCCAGGGTGTTGAGGGCGCCCCGGCGAAGATGCGAGCAGATGGCGCAGGGATTCTCCTTGTGGTTTGGCCCGAAGGCAACCTGAGCTATGTTCGTGTGCTTCACGAGGTACGGCACCCCAACCCTCCGAACGAACGCGGCCATGCGCTCCGACGCCTCCGCCGCGCGCTCGCTGTCGCCGTCGGTGTCGGTGGCGCTGTCAAAGCCCTGGTCAACCGTGGCCGCAGCGAGGTCGAACCTGACCCGCGAGTATCTACGCACGGCCGCCAGTGCATACAGAAGAAAGGCGCTGTCCTTGCCCCCGGAGAAACCCACGAGGATCCTGTCTCCGTCCGCTACCATCTGGAACTCCACAAGCGCACGCCAGATGCGGCGGGTGTGGGATCGCGATAGCTCCGGAGGGGGAACGGCAGCGCAAGCCACCCCTCGGCCGGCGTTCCCATCCGCATTGGTGCCGCTGTCCGCGTTTCCGCCTACAATCGTGCTGGTCGTCATCTCCGTTCCCATCTTGCTCGTGCTCGTGGTCGTGGTCGTGGTCATGGTCAGGGTGATAGTGGTGATCGTGGTTGTTGTGCCCCGTCTCCACTGTCGTCACCCGTGGAAATGCTTCGCCTCCTGCGCTATCGTCAAAGCGGCTCGAACCTGGCTGTGAAATGCCTGAGCACCGGCGCCTCGTAAACCAGTCTCATACCCCTTATCGTGTCCTTGCGCCCGGCGATGGCGGCGAGGGCGCGGGCGACCACGTCCATGTGCCTGTCCGTGTACACGCGCCTCGGGATGGCGAGCCTTACGAGCTCAAGCGCGGGGAAGACCTGCTCGCCCGTTGTCTCGTCGGTGTGCCCGAAAGCGGCGGCGCCAAGCTCCACCGCGCGCACGCCCGCTTCCAGGTAAAGCTCGGCCACCACGGCCTGCGCAGGGAATGCGCTCTGTGGCAGGTGCGGCAGGAGTCTCTTGACGTCCACGTAAACGCCGTGCCCCCCGGTAGGCTCGATGATGGGGATCCCCTCCTCCAGGAGGCGGTCCCCGAGGTATGCCACCTGGCCGATGCGGTCCTCGAGGTATGCCTCGTCGACGACCTCACGGAGACCCCTCGCCATCGCCTCCAGGTCGCGCCCCGCGAGGCCCCCATATGTGAGAAAGCCCTCGTAGACGATCCCCCACTGGCCGGCCCGGCGGCAGAGGTCTTCGTCATTGGTGGCGAA
>DKEX01000032.1:0-9649 GCA_002452295.1 Firmicutes bacterium UBA6811
GAACGGTGCAGGCGCCGTGACTCGGAGTGTAACGTTGCAGCTCAACTTCAAGTATAGCACATGTTCGTCCGTATGGTGGCCCTGGCACCACCTCCTATCAACCCACGGCCCTTTCGGTCGCTCGGTTGCTCGGTCGCTCGACCAGTCGGCCGGTCGGCAGGCAGGCAGCAGGCCTCCTGCCTACTACTCGGTCCGCAGCCCACCCTCAGGGAAGCTCTATGCGCAGGTCAGAAGCGGGCTCGAACCTCCTCGTGCTTATGGCATACTCGTAGGTGTCAGACCCCGGCTCCCGGTACACCCACATGTCCTCGATCTTGCAAAGGAGCGGCTCCCCCTTCGAGGTCACCCACGCTCTGACCTCGTATTCTACCGCCTTCGCCTCGATGCCAGCCTCCAGGAGATTCGCCTCGAACCGTTTCAGCCATGTCGGGCTCTCGAAGGTAAGCACGGCGCAGCGGACGCGCTCGACGTCCTCGTCCCCGACCTTCCTGACGTTCTCGGCCTCGCGGAGCCCGTCGTCGAGGATGCTCTCCATCCCGGTCACCCCGGAGAGCCACTCGAGCTCGGAGCGCACCGCCTCGTCGCGGACCTTCGCAAGGCCATCCACCCGCACCCATCCGCTGCCACGGTCGTCTCCCGGCTCCTCCAGGTCGGTGAGCCTATATACCATGGACGAGCCGACGCGGTACGCCTCTATCCCCCCGTCCTCGGACGACGACGTGTAGTGGACCCGGTCGGGCGCGACGAATTCCACGACGCGCGTCCATATCCCGGTGCCGAGCGCCCTTGCCTCCCGGGCCGAGAGCAGCCTGTCGGACGACGGAAACGATGTTTCCTCGACCACCCGCGCGCCTTTCAGGGCAAACGTGTTGTCCACCGCGGCCCGGAGGAGATCTCCGGGGTCGCGCGCCTCCTCGCGGGGCTTCGGGAGACAACCGGCCAGCACGGCCGACGATAGCAGGAGAACGACAGCAAGCCTGCACACCGTCCTGCCCACGGGCCCACACCTCCTCTCAATTCTCCACTCTCTCAGTTCTCCACTCTCAACTCCGGCTCCCGGACCGAGGCACAGACTGCCGGCGCACCCGGGGTGCGCCATAATCGGATATTCGACGGACGGTGCGGAAATCCTAGCATCCGGGGTGAATTCGTTGGCCTCTCCGGGCCAGAACAAACTCCGCCGCGGCCTTACCTCCCGACACCTGTCGATGATATCCATCGGCGGCGTAATCGGGGTGGGGATGTTCCTGGGAAGCGCGGCCACGGTGAAACTCGCGGGCCCAGCCGTCATCCTGTCCTTCGCACTCGGGGGCGTCATCATGATGATGGTGATGCTCGCCCTCGCCGAGATGTCCGTCGCCGAGCCTGTGGAAGGCTCGTTTCGCACGTACGCGGCGGAGTCCCTGCACCCGTACGCCGGGTATGTCGTCGGATGGACCTACTGCGTCGCCTGGGTGGTCATCATGTCCGCAGAGATCGTGGCGGCCTCGACCTACATGAGGCTCTGGGTCTCGCCAGAGCTTGCGCTCGCCTTCGGCCTCATCTTCGCCGTGGCGATGACCGTTGTCAACCTCGCCAGCGTAAGGTCATTCGGGGAGTTCGAGTTCTGGTTCGCCATGATCAAGGTCGTGGCCATCGTGGCCTTCATCATCATAGGCGGCGCCGCAATACTTGGGATCGGGCCGTTCGCCCCCATCGGGCTTCGGAACTACGTCGGCCACGGCGGCTTCGCCCCGAGGGGCGTTGCAGGCGTGCTCCTCGCCATGGTGATGGTGATGGTCGCCTACGGCGGGACGGAGGTCATCGGGGTTGCAGCGGCCGAGACCGAGAACCCGGCGACAAGCGTGCCGCGCGCCGTGAACGGCGTCGCCCTCAGGACCGTCGTCCTCTACATCGGGTCCATGACCGTGCTGGTCGGCACCATACCGTGGTTCCAGGTGGGCCTCGGAGCAAGCCCCTTCGTCCGCGTCTACCAGCTCCTCAGGATCCCCGCGGCCGCCAACATCATGAACTTCGTGGTCATCACCGCCGCGCTCTCCAGCATGAACTCCGGGCTCTACACGAGCTCGCGAATGCTTTACTCGCTGGCGGAGGCAGGCGCCGCGCCGAGGCTCTTCACGCGGCTCGGCAGGAGATCGCGCGTCCCGTATCTCGCCGTCGTCGGCAGCACGTTCTTCCTGTATGTGGGCGTGATCCTCTATTACCTCGTGCCGAAGACCGCGTTCCTCTACATCACGGGCATCGGAGGCTTCGGCTTTCTGTTCTCGTGGCTCATCATAAGCCTGTCCCAGATATACATGCGCCGCCGTATCCTCGCGCGAGACCCGGCGGCCCTCAAGTTCAGGATGCCAGGTTACCCCTACACCTCCTGGATGACCGTGCTGCTCATCGTCGGCGTCATCGTGACGCTCCCGTTCGTGCCCGGGCAACGCGTCGGCTTCGTCTCAGGGCTGGTCTGGCTCGCCGTCGTGTCCCTCTACTGGCTGGTCTCCTGCAAGAGGCGGTTCGCCCCGAGGCTAATCACCAGGAGACGGCCCCTGGGCCTCGAGTTCGCCAGCTTCATGGGGTTGCCCCACGAACGAGACGTTCGCGGCAGGCTGGCAGCCGTCAGGGACGGCGTCCCCACCCATGGTGCCGCCGGGAACGCCGTCACCGGGGAGGACGCCACCAGGGACGCTGTCACCGGGAGCGACCCCGGGAACGCCGCCGGGGGCGTCAGCGGGAGGAGCGACGGGTAGGTTGTAGTTGCCCACCACCTGAACCCCTCTGTAATAGTGCTCGAGGATGTCCACGTAACTATTGAGCGGCCTCCCGGAGTCGTCCCTCATGAGCGCCATCCCCTGGGCACCCCACTGGCTCAGGCCTACGCCGTGGCCGTACCCCACGCCGTCGATGATAACGAGCGTCTCAGGGGATAGCTCCCCTGGGGACTCGGGCCCGACCGCAGCGCCTGACACAATGAACACGTCCCCGCCCAGCGTGACCCGGTAGCCGCTTGTGATCCCACCGTTCCTCACAGCTGCGCAGGCGGTGACCGCCGGGAGAAGCAGCTTTTCGCGCGTGCCCGGCAGGTCCGGCCCATCCGGCCGAGGAGTCGCCGGGGCCGCTCTGCCAGGCGCTCCGATGCCCGTCTCGCTCGGCCCGACGAGCCTTATGGTGAAACGGGGACTTCTGAGGCCAAGGCGGCGTCTCACCTGCTCCCTCGTGAGGGTCAGGCTGTCGGAGGCCGTCCGGAAACGGTATGCGAGGATCTTCTCATCGGACGTCATCGCAGGCTCGATCCGCGCCGGAAACGCCGCCCTCATCCCGAGCCTGCCGAGCAGGTCGCCCGCCCAGGCCGCCACAGGGCTCTGCCAAACGTAGTGCGGGGAGATCTGATCGAAGTCCTCCGTGGCCTCGAGGTAGGGCTCGTCCCCGGCGCCCGGCCAGATCTCCTCGTCGCCCTCGGTCACTCCACCTCCTGAGGCGAAGTAATACGCCTTGATGATCCCGCCCTGGTATGTAAGGACCTGCCCGCGCGTTTCCGCTACAGCCCTCCGGAAAGACTCTATGGCGTGCCCGCCCGAGTATTTCTGGTATGACACGGTGTCGTCCACGTCGTACCCGCGATCGTAGCTGTCAGCCTTGCGGTACAGGGCGTAGGTCCTTGCCGCCACGGCCTGCGCCTTGATGGCCTCCATCTCCCAGTTCGGGTAGACTTCGCCTGCTAGCACGCCTTCCACGTAGCACTCGATGTCTATCCGGTTTATGGCGACAAGCTCGACCTTGCTGTCCCAGGAGTCCCTCCGCTCGATCTCGAGCTCGCCCCGGTAGCGGACGCCGCCCAGTGAAAAGGCGATGCCAAGGGGGTCGGCCGGGGTTATGCGCACGCCCCTACCCAGGAACGACGTGGTTTCGCCGGACGGGGTCGCCAGCAGGACCTCGCCGGGAAGCTCCCCCGCCCGTACCTCATAAGGCCCGCCCCCGGGCGCAAGGCGTGCCTGCTCCGTGGCGCGCGGCCTCACGATGATGGGGGTTGGCATGAAGCCCCGCTCCATCCCCGCCCAGGCCAGCGCCGTCCTCACTCTGTAGGCCGTCGCAGGGTCGCCGGTCCCTCCGATCCGCAGCACCCAGCCGTCGCCCTCAGGCGCGATGTACGGCAGGCACCGCGCCGTGTCGTCAAATGAGAGGTATTTTCCCAGTGCGGACCTGAGGTCGATGGCGTCCTGGAGGCGCTCG
Organism: Firmicutes bacterium UBA6811; assembly: GCA_002452295.1. GTDB lineage: Bacteria > Bacillota > SHA-98 > UBA4971 > UBA4971 > UBA6256. The sequence continues at coordinate 4,219 of DKEX01000032.1, forward strand.
AACTTTGCCATCTCAACCTGGTATGCGTCCTCACCGGCACCGCCCGCGCCGAGGACGTCGGTGAACGACCTTCCGAGGGTGGTGTCCCGCGCCACAACCTCGTCGGAAAGCGCCATGGCCGCCGCGTCCTGCTCCAGCGCAAACCTCACCGGCGACCGGGCCGACAGGCGAACCCTCATCACGATGTGAGGCTCCCCGGCGACCGGCCCGCCGGCTCCCGGCGCGCCATCCTCCGCCTCCGCCGGGCCAAAGGCCCCGCACGCCCACCCGGCCACCGCGCCGAGCACAAACGCAACCACCACTGCCCTGCGCATCCGCCTGCTCATCCTGCTATGCGAACTTGCGCACGATGTGGCCGCCGTGGAGCACCGGCACCACGTCAACCCTGTCGACCTGGGCGGCCGCGGCGATGTCCGCGGCGAACCCGATCCTGGCGAGATGCCGCCCATGCTCCGAGCATGCCAGCGCCGCCTCGATGTCGTCGCGGAAACCGGCGTACAGCCTGCGGACGGCGAGGCAGCCGTCAGACGCGTCCGCCTCTACCATGGAGGCGATCCGCTCACACAGCATCCCTGCGCACACAGCGTCCTCCAGGGCGAACTTCCGCGCCTCGCCGGCGCAGACGACGAGAATGTCCCTCCCGAGCGACACGGCCCGCCCGCAGGCGGCAGAGAGGTTCCAGCAGGACCCGACGATGACGTCGTCCGCGGCCTTCACCGCCCTGATGGCGCCGGTGCCGTTGCTCGTGGTCATTATCATCTTCTTGCCCCTGACCTGGTCCTCCGTGTACTCGAGCGGCGAGTTCCCAAGGTCGAAGCCCTCGATTTTCTCGCCCTTTCGCTCGCCGCAAAGAAGATAGTCACCCCTCGCATAGGCGCGCGAGATCTCCACGGCTTCCTCCACGGAAGTCGTGGGAATGACCTCGTCGCACCCGTTTGAGATGGCGCACGCGATGGTCGTGCTTGCTCTGAGAACGTCTATGACTATTGCTGTGATCCCGCTCAGGCTCCTTGCCTCGATCTCCTGTGGCACAAGGGCCACGTCGATGCGCACCATCCCCACATACCTCCCCCTCACTCTACCTGCCCACGCCCTGTTCGCTGAAACCCTCCAGCATGGTCCCGACGAGCTCGCCGATTCGCTTCTGGTCGGGGACCCAGTAAACCGGGGAGAACTCCCCGGGCAGCGTTTCTGACTCGAGCTCGGCCCTTGTCCTCAGCATGAACCAGCCGAGCGACGCCATGTCGCGCCGGGACATATCGGTGCTGACATACTGTGATACGATTCCGAGAATCCCGCGAGCCTTGCGGAGATTGCGCACGCTCACAGCCTGGCGGGCGATGGCCTTCAGCAAGGTCTGCTGGCGTTTCACCCGGTTGATGTCCCCCAGGGCATCGGCGCGGTATCTTACGTACCCCAGCGCTTTCGCGCCGTCCAGAAGCTGAGCACCCTTCTCCAGGTCGACCTTGAAGCCGCCGGCCCTGTCCACGTAGCGCATGTCCTTGTCCACATCGATCTCGACCCCTCCCAGAGCATCTATCACCCGTACGAACCCCTGGAAGTCAACCTCCACGCACCGGTCGACCGGCATTCCCACGAGGTCCTCAACGGCCTTTCGTGTGAGATCCTGGCCGCCGAGTGTGTGAGAGGCGTTTATCTTGTTCGTGCCGTACCCCGGGATGCGCGCCCTCGTATCCCTCGGGATCGAGACCAGGTACACCCTGTTCGCCCGGGGGTTCACCGACGCAAGCATTATGACGTCGGCGCGTACCGGGCCTTCCATGGGCTTCCCGTGGTCGTCGTAGGTTCTGTCGGTCCCGAGGATAAGGATGTTCACCGGCCGGTCGTGTATGCCGAAGGCCGCTTCAGGAGCGAGCCACGACGACGCAAGCACGTACAGCGTGATGACGAGCGCAGCGATGCCCACGGCGCCAAGAAAGAGCGCTCGCCGGAACGTGATATAGCGCGGCCTTTCCACTGGCTCAAATGGGCTCGGGCCCATAGGCTCGGCAGGCCCTCCCAGCTCGGGGCCGATATCGCCGCCCCCCATGCGTGCCACGTTTCTACCCCCCCTCCGTCTCGCGCGCATCGCTTCAGGCCGGCGAGCCTGCGACACGGCGCGGTTTTCTCGAGATCGCCGGCATATTCTGGGCGACCCCCGCATATACATTCTTGGGTGGTGTATCCTCTTTTGTCAACCGTTGCCTCTTATCCACATTATCCACAGGTTTATCCACAAGCTGGCAGGCCCGCGAGCCGAGGCATCCCGCTCCGCCTCCACCCACCTCATCACTCGAGGTCGAGGTTGGGGACGGCGGGCAGGTCCAGGGAGCTCCTCTCCCCTCTCGCCAGGCGGTAGTAACCCGCGCAGGCCACCATGGCCGCGTTGTCAGTGCACAGGACCGGTGACGGGAACACGAGCTTGAGCCCGCTCGCCTTCGCCCGCTGCGCCATCATCTCCCTGAGCCTGGAGTTGGCCGCCACTCCTCCGGCAAGGGCCACTGTCTGAACATGCCTGCCCACCGCCGCTTTAGTCGTCTTCTCCACGAGGACGTCCACCACAGCCTCCTGGAAACTGGCGGCAAGGTCGGCAAGGCTCGCCCTCCCGGTCGCACCCGCACGCGCGTCCTGCGATCGGTCGCTCGTGCCCCAGGCTTTTCTGACGTAGTTCACCACCGCGGTCTTGAGCCCGCTGAAGCTGAAGTCGTACGACCCCTCCTCCAGGAACGCCCTGGGGAAGCGCACGGCCGCGGGGTCGCCGCCCCGCGCGGCGTCGTCGATCGCCGGCCCTCCAGGGTAGCCCAGACCGAGCGCCCTCGCCACCTTGTCAAAGGCCTCGCCCGCAGCATCGTCGAGCGTGCGGCCCATCGCCTCGTAACAGCCGTGGTCCCGCAGGTACACGAGATCGGTATGGCCTCCCGAGACCACAAGGCACACAAAGGGCGGGCGGAGGCCCGGGTGCTCGATGAAATTCGCGTATATGTGCGCCTCGACGTGGTTCACCCCGATGAACGGCACCTGCCTGGCAAGGGCCATGGCCTTCGCGGCGGAGAGGCCCACGAGGATGGCGCCCACGAGGCCCGGCCCGCGCGTCGCGGCCACCGCCGTGATGTCGGCCAGGCTCACCTCCGCGTCGCGCAGGGCCTGGTCGATGGCGGGGATGATCATCTCCACGTGCCGCCGCGAGGCCACCTCCGGCACCACGCCGCCGAACCGCCTGTGGAGGCACACCTGGGATGCCACCACGCTGGACCGGAGGCGCAGGCCCGGGGCGGTGACCCCGGCGCTCGTTGCGCTCGCGGCGCCCGCGGCGCCCGCGCCGTCGCACAACCCGTCGCCCTCCAGCACGGCCGCCGATGTCTCGTCACAGCTTGTCTCGATCCCGAGCACGCAAAACGCGCGCCTCTCAGCGCCGGCCATGCCTATCCCTCACCGCGTTCCGGTCCCTCGCCGGCTGTTCGTTCCTCCACATGATCATGGCGTCCTCGCCGTTGTCGTGGTAGTAGCCAGGCCTTATGCCGACGCTCACGAACCCCAGCCTCTCGTAGAGCCTCTGCGCCCCCAGGTTGGACACCCTCACCTCGAGGGTCGTCCTCCTCGCGCCTTTCGCCTTCGCGTAGTCCATGATCGCCTTCATGAGCCTCTCGCCGACGCCCCGGCGGCGGTGGTCGGGGTGCACCGCGAGGTTTGTGATGTGCCCCTCATCGAGGATGATCCACATCCCGACATACCCTATTACTGTGCCGTTCTGCCGGGCCACAAGGTAGCACGCCCTGCTGTTCTCATAGATCTCGGAGAGGAACGCGTTCCTCGACCACGGTGTCGGGAACGATGCCGCCTCGATTTCCATCACGCTGTCGAGGTCGCTCTGTCGCATCAGGTTGATCTCAAAGTCCACCTTGTGCATGCCCCCCGCCCGACCGGGCCTCGCCCCTCGCCATCTCCGCGCTGGATCTCCCCAGGTAGAACGGCTCGAGGTCATATGCGGTGCTGGCCTTGCCTGATTCGATGACAAGCCTCCCCAGAGCCGCCACCACTGCGGGCCGGGGCCCGATACACCAGTCGGGACCTATAGCGACCATAGCGTCAGCTTCCTCGAGTATAACCTGTTTGTGGACCCTCGCACCATCCCCAACGAAGAGCACTCTCTCTCTGTTCCGATCAAGGCCCCCAGGCTCGCCGCTGCGGAAGCTCCGCACGACATCACGAACGCATCTCACGGCGTAGTCGCTCACCCTCTCCGGATGCGGCCCGCTTACGCGGTATGTCGCGGTGTATACCAGGTTGCGCCTGGCGGAGATGAGCGGGCACACAAGCCCCCCGGTCCCCCCCGAAAACGGCAGGTTGGCCGCTATGGCGTCGAGCGTCACGACGGGCCCTATGGGCAGCTCAAGCGCGTAGCCCAGCACCTTCGCCATGGTGACGCCAATGCGCACCCCGGTGAACGAGCCAGGGCCTACGGTCACCGCGATCCCGTCGAGGTCCGGGGCCGCCCAGCCCGCCCCGGCGAGGAGCCTCTCGCACACGCACGCGAGGCTCTCGGAGTTCGATCTCGTTATAGTGGCGCTGTACTCGGCGACTATCTCGTCGCCGGATACAAGCGCCACCCCGCCGGTAAAGGTGGATGTGTCAATCCCCATCACCCGCAAGCGTCTTCAACTCCTCGACCATGCGCCGGAACCTCTCCCCGCGGGGAGCGAGCACGATCTCCCTTGTGTCTTCGCCCCTGCCTTCGCTCTCGCCCGCGTCGTTGCGCTCGCCGCCGGCCGCGCCCTCGCCCACGCTGTCGCCGGGGATCCTTATCTCCACGTCGAGCCGCTCATCGGGCAGAAGGTCGTGCACTCTCTCGCCCCACTCAACCGCCGCGACACCCTGCCCGTAGAGGCACTCCTCGAGCCCAACGGTCTCGGCATCCGAGGCCCCGTCGAGCCTGTACGCGTCGATGTGGTACAGGGGGACCTTCCCCGGGTGCTCGTGGATGATGGTGAAGGTCGGGCTCGTAACCCGCCCCCGGACGCCCATGCCCGCGGCCACGCCCTGCACCAACACGGTTTTTCCGGCGCCGAGGTCGCCCACGAGGCACACGACGTCACCTGGCCCGACGAGCCTCCCCACGGCCGCGCCAAGCCTTCTCGTGTCATCCGGGCCGGAAGCCCGATACTTCAGCACCAGCCAAACCTCCCGCCCCGAGGAGAAATGCAAACAAATTATACCACAGGCACGAGTGGAGAATCCATAATGACGATATAGCGGGCGCCCGGTTTCCGACATAGGCTGCCAGATTCCTATCAACATTTGAGCAGACCCTGCGCTCCGCCCTCGCCATCAAGGCATCCCACAGAAATGTTGTCTTGGCCCAGGGGCTGAATCGGGAGTATCAGCAACACAATAAGCCTGCGGGAGCCCAAGTGAGGGTGCAAGAATGCTCTCG
>DKEX01000032.1:9739-18273 GCA_002452295.1 Firmicutes bacterium UBA6811
AGAACTAACGCACCCTCACTTAGAGCAGCCTGCGGCGCCTTCCGGCACGGCTGGCATACACATGCAGGGTATTCCCGTCTGATGTCGAATCCGTAACCTATACTTTCCGTGCCCTCGATTCATGTTCAAGCAAGGGGGTGTGCAGGTGCCGTCCACCGAGAAGCTCGTGGATGACCGGGCGACTCTCCTCTTTAGAGGCATTCTCTCTCTTCGCACCGTTGACGAGTGCTACAGGTTCTTTGAGGACCTCTGCACGGTCGCAGAGATTAGATCCCTCGCACAAAGGTTCCAGGTGGCGCAAATGCTTGATGAGAGGTTCACATATGCAGAGATAGCCAAGAGAACGGGGGTGAGCACGGCCACGATCAGCCGAGTAAAAAGGTTTCTTCACTACGGAGCCGATGGCTATCGCCTAGTTCTCGACAGGATGAGGCAAGAAGGAGTCCTGCCACCCAAATCTGGTCGTTGACAGCGTTGGGTCGATAGGGTAGTATCTAGCAAACTTATGTTTTCATACTTTAATATGCTAACCTATGAAAGGACGAGAGGACCGCTATTATGCAATACCTGGCGCAAGGAACGTGCTATTTATTCCAACCCGAATCGCAGAAAAGGAGAGACCTGGAGGCGAGCCTGGCCAACTTGTTGCTATCTGAAGGCTATCAGGAAGTGGTGCTGCCCGTGGTGCAGGCCCATGACCCAGATACCCCTCGGCCATTGCGGAAAATGGTGGACGCAGCCTACAAATTCGTCGATTATCGCGGGCAGGTCATGGCCTTGCGGTCTGACATGACAGAGGCGGTAGCCAGCCTCGCTTCCCACGAGCTCAGAGATATCGGTCGTCCACTCCGCTTGTTTTACTCGGGTAGCGTTTTCAGGGCGCGGCGCCCACGCTGGGCAGGAATGGTAGAGTCGTACCAAGTAGGTGCGGAGATAGTGGGAATAGCCGCACCCGAAGGCGACGTCGAGATACTCTCGCTCGTCGCCCGGTGCCTGAAGGCGGCCCGCATTGCTGGGTTTCAGTTGCGTATGGGGCACGTCGGAATCATGGAATCAGTGATGGACTTCGGCGGGATGGATGAGAAGCAGAAGACCGAACTCAGGTTGGCTCTTGTATCCAGAGATCTGGTTCACGTGGAGCGGTTGATTGAAGGCATTGTCATCCCGCGAGCCTGTAGGCTCTTCCTTAAGCAGATTCTCCAGTTCCCGGACGGCGAGGATGTGCTCGAGGCAGCAAGGGACCTGGCTTCGTACGATGACTCGCGGCGAACAGCCGAGGCGCTTTCAGAGCTTGAGGGGATAATCAGCGGCGCGTCCGCCTGCGGGATTGGGGACTTCATCCAACTCGACCTCGGTTTGATAAGGGACCTGGAGTACTACTCGGGGATGATCTTCGAGGCGTATGCACCGGGTTGCGGGGGACCGATAGCAGGGGGCGGAAGGTATGACGGCCTGCTCAAGATACTTGGGCATGCCGAGGGGGCCGTAGGATTTGCTCTGGACATGCAGCAAGTGCTTAATACGCTGAGGAAAGCTGACGGTAACATCGCACTGCACATCGGAGAGTTGTAGGATGGAAGACGATTTTCTTACGATCGCGCTCCCCAAAGGACGGCTGCTGCCCGACTCTCTCAAAGTCATGGCCCTTGCCGGGTTTCCCTGTGATATCAGGGAAGGTACTCGGAAGCTCGCGCATGAGACTCCCAACGCGAGATTCATCCTGGCCCGGCCGGGAGACATCCCGGTCTACGTGAGTTACGGCGCCGCAGACGTCGGCATTGTGGGCAAAGATGTCCTCATAGAAGAGGGTCGGGACGTATACGAGATCCTGGACCTCGAGTTTGGATTCTGCCGCTTCGTGGTCGCTGCCCCGAGAGCCTTCGCTACCGAAGCGCATCTAGCCGTGTCTGCCCCCGGCCGCGTCTGCGGCAGGATCAGGGTTGCCACCAAGTTCCCTCGGGTCGCGGAGACGTTTTTCAAGCACAGGGGGATTCACGCTGAGATAATACCGCTCCGGGGTGGAACGGAGCTGGCTCCCCAGGCAGGGCTTGCGGCAATTGTAGTGGATGTCGTCTCCACGGGGCGGACACTCCGCGAAAACGACCTCGTCGTCATCTGCGAGATTGGGACTTCAACAGCGCGGCTCATCGCGAACCGCGCAAGCTTCGGGCTCAAGTCGAAGAGGATCAAGGCTCTTACCGAGGCATTAAGGCGGGCCATCGTGGCACAAGCCGGCGGGAAAGAAGTGGTGCCTGGGTGATCCCAAGGTTGTGCGTTGAGGAGCTGCTGGCAAGGAGGTACCGCGGCCTTGATCTCCACATATCAACTGCCAGGCGCATCGTGGAGGAGGTCCGCGAGCGAGGTGATGAGGTTCTCATCCGGCTGGCACGGGAATTGGACCACGTAGTGCTTGCCCCCGGGGACCTTTGCGTCTCGCGCCAGGCGGTCCGACAGGCCTATGAGGCGGTTGGCAGTGAATTCGTGGAAGCGATTCGACATGCCAGGAGAAACGTGAGAGACTTTCACGCGAGGCAGGTTCTCCCTCACCGGGTCGCCGTTGCTGATGTTCACGAGGTTGGCTGCGTATCAACGCCGGTACAGAGAGCGGGCCTGTACGTGCCCGGGGGCACTGCCGCATACCCCTCCACCGTCGTTATGACCGCTGTTCCCCCCACAGTGGCCGGGGTAAGGGAAATAATCATGTGTACCCCGCCGGGCCGGGACGGTGAGGTAAACCCGTTCACCCTGGTAGCTGCCGACTTGTGCGGTATCAATAAGATCTTCAAGGTCGGTGGGGCCCAGGCCATTGCGGCCATGGCTTACGGCACCGAAACGATTCCCGCCGTGGATATGATAGCGGGACCCGGGAACTCCTTTGTAGCCGCCGCAAAAAAGCTGGTGTTCGGCGACGTAGGAATCGACATGCTTGCCGGCCCGAGCGAGATCTTGATCATAGCCGATGAAACTGCCATCGCCGAGTTTGTCGCAGCCGACCTCCTCTCCCAGGCGGAGCACGATGTACTCGCGTCGAGCGTTCTTCTTAGCACATCGGCAAGACTGGCAGACCGGGTGGTCGATGAGATCGGAAGGCAACTGCCGCGGTTTCCGAGGAGAGATATCATCGAGCGTTCACTCCGCGATAACGGTGCGATCGTGCTAGTGCATTCTCTGGAGCAAGCGGCGGACGCCGCGAACGTATACGCCCCTGAACATGTCGAGATCATGACCTGCTGCCCCATGGATATAGGCAGAAGGATCAGGAATGCTGGAGCGATCTTCCTGGGGCCTTACAGCCCTGAGCCAGTGGGTGACTACATCGCGGGCCCTAACCATGTGCTGCCCACGCAGGGCGCGGCAAGATACCGCGGCGGTCTTGGCGTGCAGGACTTCCTGAGATGTGTAAACGTGGTACAGTACGACGAGTCCGCTCTCAAGGAAGTGGCCGAACACGCGATAATGCTCGCGCGGACCGAGGGGCTACTGGCACATGCCAGGTCCATCGAGGTTAGGCTCGCCTCTCGCTCTGGACCCAAAGTGACAACCGGGGGCCAGCAAAGCAGGGGGCTTCTGATAAAACTGGACCGGAACGAGAATCCGTACGACCTGCCCGACAACATCAGACAGGAGATAATTGAATCCCTGGCCCGTCTGTCTTTCAATCGGTATCCCTCGCCCGATGCTGACGAACTGCGCTCTCAACTTGCGAGGTTTCTGGGCGTAGGAGAAGATATGATCGTTGTCGGTGCGGGCTCTGATGATCTGATCCAAACAATTATGCTGGCTTTCAGGGAAACGGCGGCAAGGGTCGTCACCGTTCACCCGACGTTTCATATGTACCGCAGCGTGGCGGAGGTGGTAGGGATTCCCGTGAAGGAGATCCCCTTGCAAGACGGGTTCTCTCTCGACGCGGAGGCCATCTCGGAGGAGATCTCCCGGGAAGATAGTCTCGCCTTCTTGTGCAACCCCAACAACCCGACGGGCAGCGTCTATACAGGCGAGCTTGGGCGCGCGATCAATGCCGCGAAGGGCGTCGTCGTCATTGACGAGGCGTATCATGAGTTCTGCGGCGAGACCTTGCTGAACGAGGTGTCAGAGCACGCGCTGGTGTTGCGGACCCTCTCCAAGGCGTTCGGTCTCGCGGGGCTACGCGTAGGCTACGCCGTGGCACACCCCTCCGTCGCCAAGCGCCTGAGCCGGGCCAAACTCCCATATAACTGCAGCGTAGTCTCGATCCTCGTGGCGCAAAAAGTTCTGGAGCACCGGGAGGATGTGGAGAGGGTCGTCGGCATGATCACCAGGGAGAGAGACAGGCTGCACCAGCGGCTGACGGATCTCGGGGTGAAGGCATGCCCATCGTCCGCGAACTTCGTCCTCTTCCGGCCGTCAAGGCCTGCCAGGGAAACACACGATGCCTTACTGAAGATGGGCATCGTCGTGCGAAGGTTCGCCAGGTTGCCGGAATACCTGAGAGTCACAGTGGGACGACCTGACGAGAACGACGCATTCATTGAGGCTATGGGCGGCTTGGCCTGACTCCGTCACGAAGCTGGCTTCCGCCCAACCCAAAAGGAAGGTACAGGGGTGGCGACACAGATGAGCAGGATCGCTCAGGTGAGCCGTAAGACTTCCGAAACTGACATCGCTCTGACGCTGAACCTGGACGGCAAAGGCGAGGTTTCCGTCGTCACGGGGTGCGGGTTTCTGGACCACATGCTTACGCTGGCTGGGTCTCACGGGGGCTTTGACCTTGCGTTGAGCGCGCAGGGGGACACGGACGTAGACTTTCATCATCTTGTGGAGGACACGGGCATCTGCATGGGGCAGGCTCTGGATCAAGCTCTGGGTGATCGAGCAGGAATCAGGAGGTTTGCCGATGTGATGCTGCCGATGGATGACGCCCTGGTAAGCGCGGCACTGGACCTGAGCGGCCGGAGCCACCTGGTGTTCAATGTCCCGGTCGGAAGGGACAGGATAGGAAACCTCGATACAGAAGCGATCGAGGAGTTCTTTGTGGCGTTTGCCAGACACGCCAGAGTCACGTTGCATATCAACCTCGTCTATGGCCGGAATACTCATCATGTTTTCGAGGCGGCTTTCAAAGCGTTCGGCAGGGTGCTGCGAGACGCCGTTTCCCTGGACCCGGGAAGGCCGGGCGTTCCGTCAACCAAGGGGATTCTCTGAAAGCATCGTGGGACTCATCATGATAGCGATTCTTGACTACGGGATTGGAAACATCGAGAGCGTTCGCAAGGCGCTGCAAAAGGTCGGCTCCTCTTCGGAAATCACGAGAGACCCGAGTCTCATTTCGCGGGCGGATGCCCTCGTCTTCCCGGGGGTAGGAGCTTTCGGTGAGGCTATGGACTTTCTTGGGCGCAGCGGGCTGCTCGGGACAGTTGAGTCTTTCCTGGGAAGCAACCGACCGGTGCTGGGTATCTGTCTCGGCATGCAAGTGCTGTTCGAAAAGAGCGAGGAGTCGCCTTGGGCCACGGGTTTGTCCGTGATCCCGGGGCTCGTGAAGAAGCTCGACTTTGCCACAAAGCCTGTGTGCGTGAGGGCTAGGCTACCGAAGGTGCCGCACATGGGCTGGAATCGGGTAAAGATCAAAAGAAGAAACACTCTGTTGGAGTCCATTCCGGACGAGTCGTATTTCTATTTTGCACATTCTTACTATACCGTTCCCACAGACCAGCGCGTCGAGGTGGGCAAAACGTTCTACGGCTATGATGCGCCCTCCGGTGCAATTGCCGACGCTAACATGGAAGGCGCGACCGGAGGCATCGTCATGGCTTCAGTGGTCGCGACGGGGTTCGTGTTTGGCGTACAGTTCCATCCAGAGAAAAGCGGCGATGTGGGGCTAGCTCTGTTGCGCAACTTCACTCGTCTGGTAGGGTGAGGTGGCAATAACCGTGGGACAATCGAAAGGCCCGCAACCAACAGCTCCGGGGGTCACATCTCCCGTGGAGGTCAAACCCGCTATCGATATCCGGGGAGGCAGGTGCGTCCGCCTTTTTCAGGGAGACTACAACAGGGAGACCGTGTTTTCAGATGACCCTATCAGCGTCGCACGTTGGTGGGCATCTCTCGGAGCGAGGACACTTCATGTAGTGGACCTTGACGGTGCAGCCTGCGGGAGGCCAGTCAATCTGCCCCTCGTCAGCAGGATCTCCTCGATAGCCGGTGTACAGGTAGAGCTGGGAGGAGGGCTACGGACCTTCGGCGATGTGAGCGCGGCCCTGGACTGCGGCGTGTCGCGCGCCATTATAGGGACGGTCGCGCTGCGCGATCCCGAGCTAACCAGGCGGCTTGCTGAGAGGTTTGGCGATGCGATCGCGGCATCTGTGGATGTACGGGATGGGCGGATCACAGTTGCAGGATGGATGGAGAACACACCGACAGCGCCGGGAGAGTTCGCCCAGGAGCTGAGGCTTCTTGGAATATCCCGCGCCATAGTCACCGACGTCTCTCGGGATGGCACCATGACCGGGCCCAATCTCGAGCCGGCGTTGAAGGTAGCGGCAGCCGGCCTCATGGTCACGATCTCGGGAGGGATCGCCAGCACCGAGCACGTCGCGGAGATAGCCCGCTGTGCCAGGGCTACCCGGGGGATAGTAGGCATGGTGATCGGGCGGGCCCTGTATACTGGGGCTCTCTCGCTCCCGGAGGCCATCCGTGCAACGCACGACGCATGGAACGAAGCGCGAGCGGAGAGTGGAGTCTATGCTGGCAAAGAGGATCATAGCATGCCTTGACGTGCAGGATGGGCGCGTGGTCAAAGGGGTGCACTTCAGACGGCTGAAGGACGTAGGCTCGCCTGTGGAGTTTGCCGAATTCTACAACGAGCAATCCGTGGACGAGCTGATCTTCCTGGATATCTCCGCATCCTGGAACGGCCGCCGCACCATGGTGCAGGTTGCGGAGGCTGTCGCGTCCCGTGTTTTCATACCCTTCACCGTTGGCGGGGGGATTGTTTCCGTGGAGGATATCACCGCGCTGCTCCGGGCCGGCGCGGACAAGGTCTCGATCAACACGAGAGCCGTGCGCGACCCGAGCTTGATATCTGAAGGGGCACGCAAGTTCGGGAGCCAGTGCATCGTCGTGGCAATAGATGCAAAGAAGGTCGCGGACCATTGGGAAGTATATACGCATGGTGGCCGCACCCCAACCGGCCTCGATGCCCGCGATTGGGCCGTAAAGGCAGCTAGCCTGGGAGCAGGGGAAATACTCCTGACCAGCATGGATACGGATGGCGTGAAAGAAGGGTTTGACATAGCCCTCACACGAGAGGTCGCGGAGGCCGTAAGCGTGCCGGTGATCGCCTCGGGCGGCGCGGGTGCCCTCGACGACTTCCACCAGATTCTTACCCATGGTTACGCCGATGCAGCCCTTGCCGCATCCGTCTTCCACTACGGGACCTTCAGCATCAGGCAGGTGAAAGAGTACTTGAGGGACAGGGGAGTGCCGGTGAGGCTATAGAGTAGCAAGGCGAAGCAGCCTGCTCGACGTGCTATCAGATGCGACCAAGGGAAGGGGAATCCATCAGGGGGGAGGGGATCACGTTGACCGGAGGAGCGAACACGAACCACGACCAAGGAGAACCCAGAACAAAAGCAGCCGATACGCCGGATCTCGGCTTCTCCGCCGACGGTCTTATCCCTGCCATAGTGCAGGACGACTCCACGGGCCAGGTGCTCATGCTGGCATATATGAATAGGGAGTCGCTGAGGAGGACCCTCGAGACTGGCAAGACCTGGTTTTGGAGCCGGAGTCGGAACGCCCTGTGGCTCAAAGGAGAAACGTCAGGCCACTACCAGGCCGTGAAGGCAATATATGTGGACTGCGATAACGACGCGCTCCTCATCAAGGTGGACCAAACTGGGCAGGCATGTCATGAGGGATGTTTCTCGTGTTTCCACAGGGAGATCGGAGAGGGTGGCGAAATCGTGGATGCTGGAAGCACCACCTCTCCCGTGACTTCCGCGATCCTCGACGAGGTCTACCGCATCGTGCTACAGAGAAAGGAAAACCCCTCAAAAGACTCCTACGTCTCCCGGCTGATGCAGTCTGGCCTTGACCGGGTTTTGAGAAAGATCGGAGAAGAAGCCGCAGAGTTCATAATTGCCTCAAAGAACGATACGGAGCAGGATACCGTGTCCGAGCTTGCCGACTTGTGGTTTCATTCCCTAGTCATCCTGGCATATCTGGGGATACCCGTTTCCCACGTATATCGCGAGCTAGCGGGGCGGCGTAAGCAGGCCCAGACGATACGCACGCCCTGAGTCTGGGTTTTGCTGGGCTCTTGGATTCCCCAGGGCGCAACACTCACGGTACGGTGACGCGGGTAACATCCGCGCTTTGGGGGCTCCTCCATGCTGCGCCTAAGTGCGGGTTCAGAGATCACTGCCACTTTTCCAGGGGCTCGCGGTGTTGCACTCCGGGGACCGCGCGCTTGCGGCACGCCTCGCTAAGTGAGGGTGCAGAAATGCTCCCAACTTTGGCAGGGGTTGCCGGTGATTGCACGAGGGGTGTCAAAATCC
>DKEX01000032.1:18334-30988 GCA_002452295.1 Firmicutes bacterium UBA6811
GAGGGGCGAGAACTAACGCACCCTCACTTAGGCGGTCTGCCCGCGCCGGAGGACCCTGCCAGGTGCAAGGCCCGTGTGCTCCCCGCGCTCGATGACCAGGTGTCCAGCCACCAGCACCCAGTCTATCCCCATGGGGTAGCGATGAGGGTCCTCGTAGGTGGCGGTGTCGCTCACCCTCTCCGGGTCCAGGATGACAAGGTCAGCCACCATCCCGGGCCGAATCACGCCCCGGTCGAGGATGCCGATGCGCTGGGCAGGAAGGGACGTCATCTTCCGCACGGCTTCCTCCAGCCGCAGTATCCCGCGCTCTCGCACGTATCGCGCCAGCACCCTCGGGAACGTCCCGTAACTCCTGGGGTGAGGCTTCCCCTTGCCCAGCGGCCCGTACGGCGCGCGCACCGAGGCATCGCTTCCCACCGAGCTTTCGGGCGCGGCCAGCACGTACTCGACGTCATCCTCGCACATGCCGAACCGCACCGTCTGGACGGCCGCCGACTCGTCCACGATGAGGTCCAGTGCCGCCGTAAATGGGTCCTTGCCGGTCATCCCGGCAACCTCGGCGAGGTTCTTGCCCTCGAACCCCTTGTTGTGCGCCTTCGTGACGGACGAGATCACCGTCTTGTCCCAACCGCGCCTCTCGCCCTCCTCTTCCTCCACGAGCGGGCGGATGCGTTCGCGCACGGCCCTGTCCCTGAGCCTTTCGATGGCCTTATCCAGGCCACCGTCGAACATCCACTGGGGAAGGATCACGGAAAGGCCCGTGGACGACGCGGTATACGGATACACGTCGCAGGCGACGTCCACGCCCCGCCCCCTCGCCCGGCGCATGAGGTCGATTGTCGCCCGCACCTTGCCCCAGTTCTGAACGCCCCCGGACTTGTGGTGGGATATCTCCACCGACACGCCAGCCCTCTCGCCGATGGCGATGGCCTCCTCCACCGCCTCCACCACCCTGTCCTCCTCGTAGCGGATGTGGCTTGCGTAGATGCCGCCGGCCTCGGCCGCGACGCTCGCCAGGTCCACGATCTCGTCGGTGGACGCGTAACACGACGGCGGGTAGATGAGCCCCGTGGAGAGGCCGAACGCGCCCTCCGCCATGCACCGGGCCACCAGGGACTTCATCCGCCGGGTCTCCTCGCGGGACGGCGCGCGCTCCCGGCACCCCATGGCCGCCCGCCTCACGGTGCCGTGGCCGACCAGCGACGCGATGTTCACTGCGGTGGTGGACTCCTCGACGCACCCCAGGTATTCGCTAAATGACCGCCACCGCACGTCGATTCCGGTGTCCTCGAGGTCGCGCTTCACGTCGTCGATGGCCTCGCCCTCCAGAGGCGCAAGGGAATACCCGCAGTTGCCGATGACCTCGGTGGTTACGCCCTGGCGGACCTTGCTCTCTGCGCGCGGGTTTATGAGGATGGTGTCGTCGGAGTGGGAGTGGATGTCGATGAACCCCGGGGCAACCACGAGCCCATCGGCATCGATGATCCGGGCCCCGCCCGGCGCCTCGAGGCGTCTTCCGACGCGGGCTATCCTGTCGCCCGCAACCTCCACGTCCCCGTAAAACCACGGCGCACCCGTGCCGTCCACGATCCTCGCGCGCCGGATGAAGAGGTTTTCCCCTTGCACCGCCTGTTACCTCCTCTCGAGTAGCTCCAGGGCCACGTCAACCATGAGCGCGACCCCGACGGCCATGGCGCTCTCGTCAAAATCGAACCTCGGGTGGTGAGCCGGATATCGCGCGCCTCTGTCGGGGTTGCCCGCGCCCAGCATGAACATGGCGCCGGGGACTTCCTGGAGGAAGTACGCGAAGTCCTCGCCGCCCATGGAGGGCTCGACGTCCTCGATGACGTGCCTTTTGCCCAGCATCTTCCTGGCGCTGTCCGCCACGGTGGCCGCGACCCTCTCGTCATTCACAAGGGGCGGGTAGCCCGGCGAGCAGGTGAACTCGAACGTGGCGCCCGCGCCGCGTGCGATGCCGTCGAGAGTCCTCCTGATGATATCGGGAACCGCCCGGCGCAGGGCCGGGTTCAGGGTCCGGAGCGTCCCGCTCATCCTGACCTCGTCGGCGATGACGTTATGGCGGTATCCTCCGGAGATGGTCCCGATGGTGAGCACCACGGGATCGACCGGGTTCACCTGGCGGCTGGCGATGGTCTGGAGAGCCATTATTGCCTGGGCCGCCACGACCACGGCGTCCACCGACCTGTGGGGCGCGGCCCCGTGCCCGCCTTCGCCCCTGATGGTTATGCCTATGCTGTCCGCGGCAGCCATCACGGGGCCGCCCCTGACCGCTATGACGCCTGTGGGGAGGTCAGGCCAGAGGTGCGCCGCCACTATGGCGGCGACGTCGGGGTCCGACAGCACGCCCTCCTTCAGCATGGGCTCGGCGCCGCCCGGTCCCTCCTCGGCAGGCTGGAATATCAGCTTCACGCTTCCGGAGAACTCGCCCGCGAGGGATGAAAGCAGCTTCGCCGCCCCGAGGAGCATCGCCACGTGCCCGTCGTGGCCGCAGGCGTGCATGACTCCAGGCACGCGAGACCTGTAGTCCACGTCCTTCCTGTCCTCGATCGGCAGGGCATCCATGTCGGCGCGAAGCGCGACGCACGGGCCCGGGCCGGAGCCTGTGACGACCCCGGCGACGCCGGTTCCGGCGATCCCCTCCCTGACGGTTGCCCCGAGCTCACACAGCTTCGAGGCGATCATCCCGGCGGTGCGCCTCTCCTCGCAGCCAAGCTCCGGGTTCATGTGCAGGTCCCGGCGCACGGCGATCATCTGGGGGAGCAGGTCGCGGGCCATGGCTAGAAGCGCGCGTCTCCTGGACCTCGCTCTGCCGTCTGTCATGGCGGGCTACTACCTCCACTTACTGCAGAGTCTCACCCGCGAGCGTGATGGCGGCCCTCATCGCCTTGAAGACCGTGAGATACTCGTCGGCGACGAACCTGATGACCCTCGGGCCGATCCTCTCCACGCCGGGGATGAGCTCGGCGATATCAGCCATACCAGTATTATTTACGTGCAGCTCGAGGCATACCGGGGGATGCACCTCGAAGCAGGCGATGGATCCCGGGTTTGCGAGGGCCTTCTTCGCCCCCTGGCGGATGAGAGACTGGGCCTTCTCCGGGTGCAGCGACCTCGCGGCGTAGCGGCCTATGGCCTCCTTGACGGCCACCGTCACGATGCCTGGGATGAGATCCCTGGCCTGACTGGCGACGGCGGTGTCGCCGCTCACCATGACGACGGGGACGCCGAAGCAGCCCGCCACCGCGGCGTTGATGCCCGTCTCACCGATCTCCATGCCGTTTATTACGGCCCGCGACACGACCCGGCCCGCGTATGTATGGTCGAGCACGGCGTCCCGGGTGCCAACCGCGGCGTGATACCCCACGAACATCGCGGCGTCGAACGTGTCGTCGATGCCCTCCATCATGCTGAGGGGTTTCGGCGTGCCCGATATGAGATAGGCGTCCCTGTGCAACTTCTCGGGGATGACGTTCCTCATGGTGGCGTGGGAGTCGTTGACCACTATCTCTGTCGCCCCGGCCTCGAGGGCGCCGGCGATGGCCGCGTTCACCTCCTCGGTCATGAGGAGCCGCGCCCGCTCATGCTCCTTGCCGTCTCTCATCGTGTGCTCCGCATGCGTAACCCCGGCCACGCCCTCCAGATCAGCAGAAATGTATATTTTCACCGTCTGCACCTCCTGATTGTGCCTGCATTACGGCTGCATTATGGCTGCTCCATGGTCGCTTTGCCGCTTTTCCGGCTTCGCTACGGCTGCTATGGTCGCACCGGGGCTGCCCCAGGGCCGCGCTACGGCTGCGACTTCAGCTCAAACCCGGGGATGATGTCCCCCACGACCTCGCCGCGGTGGTTCAGCACATGGGGGTGGTGGTGTTCAGCGAGCGCGGCGAGGCCCTCCCCGTCGAGGACGCCCAGGCGCGCCAGCACTTCGATGACCACCGGCCCCGCTGCCCTGGCGTTGCCGTCTTCGATCTTGACAGCAACGCCGAGGCCCAGGTCGAGGACGCCGACGCAACACACCCCTTCCGCCCCACTCTTCGCCACCAGCCGGTCCCCGGCGACCTCCATGAGCGCGGTGGTAAGCCTGCCGCGCCCCGCCACCATGTAGGGATGCGCCCTCATGGCATCGCACACGCGCTGCGCCCCGGCGGCGGCCGCGGCGTTGGGAAGCTGCCCCGGGCGGACCAGCGTGGCGAAAGCCCTCGCCATGGCGGCCAGGGGAAGCCCGAAAACCGGCACCCCGCAGCCATCCACGCCGATGGAGATGTCGTCCTCGCGGATCCCGGTGAAAAGGGAGACCTCGTGCAGCATCAGGCGCTGGACTGGGTGGTCCGGCCGGAAGTAGCCGGAGACGGGATAGCCCATGTGGACGGCCACGGACAACATGGCAGCGTGCTTTCCGGAGCAGTTGCAGTGGAGTTGCCACGGCGCCACGCCGCAGGCGAGGAGTTTCCTCGCCGAGGCCCTGTCGAGCGGGGGATGCACCCCGCAGGCGAGGACGGAGTCGTCGAGGCCGATCTTGCTGAGGATGCCCGCGACCGCACGCATGTGCACGTCCTCACCGCTGTGGGACGCGCACATGACAGCGATCTCGCGGTCCTCGAACCCGAAGCGCGCTGAGGCTCCCGTTTCGATGAGGGGCACCGCCTGGATGGGCTTGGCGCTGGACCGCCAGAAAGTCACCTTCCCCGGATCCCCGGCCCAAAATAAAATGCGGCCCGCACTGTCTGCAACCGCCACATCTGCCCTGTGGACGCTCTCGACAATCGGCCCGCGCGTCACCTTGACGGCCGGCTCTGACAACGAGATCACCTTCCTACCCCGTTTCGATTAGCGCCTTGCGATCGCCTCAGCCACGAACGCCGCGAATATCTCGAGCATCGCCGGGTAGACGTCAGTCATGCACTCCGGGTGCCACTGCACACCTACCACGAAAAGGTCATGGGTGGACTCGATCCCCTCGATGACTCCGTCGGTGGCGCGGGCCGAGACGATGAGCCCGGGCGCGACCTCCCGCACGGCCTGGTGGTGAAGGGAGTTGACAAGCACGTCGCCGGCACCCACCATGCCAGCGAGCTTGGAGTGGCGCTCCACGGCCACCTTGTGGCTGGCGTGGTATCGCGGCGCGTCCTGCCTGTGCTTGATTGCGCCGCTCACCTGCGAGGGGATATCCTGGTAGAGTGTGCCGCCCATCGCGACGTTGAGGACCTGCATGCCCCTGCAGATGGCGAGGATGGGTGTGCCTGCCTGAATGGCCGCCCGCACCAGCGCAAGCTCGAACTCGTCGCGTTCCGGGTCCACATGCCCCAGGCCCGGGTGAGGGTCCTCGCCGAAGTGCCTCGGGTCGAGGTCCGCCCCGCCCGAAAGCAGTATGCCGTCGAGGGCGCCAGCGAGGCGGCTCGCCGACTCACTGTCGCCTGCGGGAAGGATCACGGCCTCACCGCCGGCACTGGCGATGGCGTACACGTAATCGTGCGGCAGGGTATACCTTCTTGATTCGCCGGGTTCGTTGGAATTCGAGCAACTGACGCCGACAAGCGGCCGCAAGCCCGGTGCCCTCCCCATTATCAGCGGCATCCGTCGGTCGCCCGGAACCCGTAAGCCAGAGGCCTCAAGGTCCAAGCCCTAAGCCCGTGGCCCGAAGCCCGTGGCCTGTTCAGGCACATTGCCTCTGTCCGGGCGCGCTAACTCAGGTTATATTCGCCCGGCGCTCGGAAAATCCTCCGGGCAAGCCAAGGAAAAGTGCGTACGGGCAGGTAGGCAGGGGCGCCTGGTCCGGCTGCCTGCCCCGCAGCGCGCCACGGATTACGCCTCCCATCACGCCACGCAGCGCCAGCCGCACGGCGGGCAGGCAGGGGATGAGGGTAGCGGGCAGCTGTCATATCTCCACCAGCCCGAGGCTGATCTCAAGGGCCCTGTTGACGCGCTCCATTGTGACCGGGTCGAGGTGGGAGACCCTCTCGATGAGCCTGCGACGGTCTATGGTCCGCACCTGCTCGAGAAGGACTACGGAGTCCATCGGCAGCCTGCTCTTGGTCGATGGCAGCTCGACGTGGGTTGGAAGCCTGGCTTTGTCGATGCGGGACGTGATGGCTGCCACAATCGTGGTGGGGCTGAAGCGGTTCCCGATGTCGTTCTGAAGGATGAGGACGGGCCTTGTGCCGCCCTGCTCCGACCCGATGACCGGGCTCAGGTCCGCGTAGTGGATGTCGCCGCGCTTAAGCTCCCTTGGTTCCATTGCCGCCTGCCAGGACCTCCTCGTAGAGGCCAAGGGCCTCATTCTCCGCTGCGGCGGCTTCACCGGCAAGCTCCAGGTTCAGCCCGGCCATCTTGCGGTAGCCCTCCTTAAGCCTCTCGCGGAGCTCCAACCTGCGCCTCTCCTCGATGTAGCGCCTCATGGCCTCCCTGATGAACTCGCTTCTGTTCCGCTTCTCCTGCCTCGCGACCCCGTCAACCTCCTGCAAGAGGCTATCCGGCAAGGTTATCATGATCCTCCTGACCTGGGCCACCGCAACCCCTCCGCTCACTCGGGCGCTGTAGTATATACTACAGTCTACACCGAGATTATATACACGCGCAGGAAAGGCTGTCAACGACGTATATGGGCGACGGCGCTGTATGCGGCGCGACGCAAGGCGGGACGGCGTGGCAGGCAGCCCTCCCGCCGGGACAGCGCACACCCGCCCGGCCCCCTGGACGGCGTACATCTCCCGGACGCCCTGGCATCCCCAGGCGTCCGAGAGATTGCTTGCCATGGGGACCCGAAGGACAGTTAGTTGGCGAACGCGTGCGTCGACTTGGGCTTCTCGACGTACATGGCGTCGTCGGCGCCCTTGAAGAGCTCGGCCATGCTCATGTCCATGGTTTCCCTGGTTGCGGTGCCGAGGGACAGGTCCGTCAGGAGGTCGCTTGCGGCGGCCGCATGCTGGCGGATGCGCTCGCGGATCGCTTTCGCCGCGTTGGCGCTCGTGTTGGGGAGGAGCACGGCGAACTCGTCGCCGCCGATCCTCGCCACGATGTCGGAGGCACGCACGGCGCCTTTTAGGATCTCGGCGGCGCGCTTGAGGACAGCGTCGCCAGCCGCATGCCCGTGGACGTCGTTCACTTTCTTGAGGCTGTCCACGTCGCAGATTATCATGGAAACCGGAAGGTAGCGCTCGGCGTCAAGCCGCCTCATCTCGTGCTCGAAGTGGGCCCGGTTGCACACGCCCGTCAGCCCGTCGTGCATGCTCAGGTACTTGAGTTGCTCTTCCTCTTTCTTACGGTCGGTGATGTCCCAGAAAACCCCGATGGTGCCCTTCACGGTCCCGTCCGACGCCACAAACGGCGTCGCCGAGACCAGGACATCCACCACCTCGCCGTCCCTTCTGAACATCTTCGACTCATACCTGTCGGAGCGGCCTTTCTTGCGCCATTTCGTCTTCTCCCTATACACCCGGTATTGCTCCGGCGAGGTGAGCTCGGAGAGGTTCCTCCCGACAAGCTCGTCGGCGGTGTACCCTAGCATCTGGGCGAAGGCGCTATTGGCGAAGAGGATGTTCTCCTTGAGATCTACCAGGACCATTCCTTCCTGCATAAGGTTCACAAGGGCGTCGTACGCCTGCTGCCCCTCGCGCTCCTCAGCACTCAGGCCTGCACGGCTGCGGGTGGTGTCCACCAGGCTCCCGAACACGACAGCAAAGACAGCAAGCACCAGGGCATCTCCCGGGAGACTGCCCGGCAGGGTGCCGTATCGCACAAGCCCGCATATGCCGGCCCCTGCTATCATGGTCGCCCCGAACGCAAGGCCCCCCCTCATGCCGCCGTGAACGCACCCGGCCAACACCGCGAGCGCCCCCGGGATCAGCGCGCCCTCGCGCGGGACGAAACATGCGGCCGCCAGCAGCAGCACCAGCACAAGCACCGCCCGGCGCCCGCTGCGAAGCAGTCCCTCGACCGTACACCACACGGTCGCGCAAACGTTAGAAGAGTAGACCCCTGATTCACGTAGCGAACCCCGGGCCACGCCCACTTCTCATCTCCACCCCCTGCTCTCCCGAGGACGTGCTCCTGGTTGTCTGCGCTCTGCCGAGCATGCTTCCCTGTGCCCCCCCCCCAGCGGGGGCTTGAAACCCGCCCACTGCGGAACCCCGGGCGCGCAGGCGGCGACCATCCGCGAGGCTTGCGCGTCGGGCAACTGAAACTACCCCCGCCCATGGCCCGCCCATTACCCGCACGCCCATTGCCCGGGACCGGCCCGTCCGGGGGCACGCGCTGGAAACTGCCTGGCACCCCGCGCCATACGTGCGCGGACACAGGTTAGTTCCACACTATGGGTGTAGTTCCAGCACCGTTCTATGGGCTACATGATATCATAAGTCTGTCACTTTGCATAGGCCTGTCGTGGGAAAGCCAGGGACACTTTCGGGACAGTCCTGGTGCAGTCTTGGGACGGTCGCAGGAGAGTCCTGACACAGCCGCGCGATAGGCAGAAGGCGCCCCCGGCCTGCGGCGGCCCCTGCGCCCTTGAAGTGGCGACCCTGCGGCGCGCCTCGTTCGAATTTGGCGCACGGGCCAGCCAAATCCTCGACGCCCCGTCGTGCAAGCACCGGCAACCCTAACACCCTCAAGAAGAGTGGCGAAGACTTATGGCGCCATGCTTAGAACATCCTCCTCCTGGCAAGCAGAATCACCGCGGTGAGGCTCGCCACGACGGAGACAACCATCGTCCCGAGAAATGCATAAGGGGACTTCTGGAACGGGAGCGACACGTTCATTCCGTAAAAGCTTGCCACGATGGTCGGGATAGAGAGAACTATCGTCACGGAGGTCAGGAACTTCATCACGATGTTGAGGTTGTTCGATATCATCGAGGCAAACGCGTCCATCATGCCTGTCAGGATGCTAGTGTAGATGTCCCCCATCTCGATGGCCTGCTTATTCTCAGTTATGACGTCCTCGAGCAGGTCCTCGTCCTCAGGATAGGCTTTGAGCACCCGGGTCGGGGCATGCGCCGCTGCGTCCGCCTTCACGAGGTATAGCCTGAGGAGCTTCTCCATGACGATTTCGTTGGATTTCAAGGATGTAGTGAAGTATACGAGGCTTTTCTCGAGGTTGAGGAGCTTTATCAGCTCTTCGTTCTTCATCGAACGGTGAAGCCGCGCCTCGATCTCGCTGGTCTGCTTGTCGATCTGTCGCAGGTACTTGAGGTACAGCCCAGCGGTCCTGAAGAGGATCTGAAGGAGGAGCCGGGTCTTCTTGAACGTATACAGTGTCCTGGGCTTCGCGCTCGCGAGATCCGCAAGGATGGGGTTATCCTGGAGACAAACGGTAACAATGTTGTCTTCCGTGACGATGATACCCACCGGGATGGTATCGTACAGGACAGGATCTCCGTTCCCGTGCACTATGGGGATGTTTATGAGGACCAGCACCTGCCCCTCGTCCGACTCTATGCGCGGCCTCTCCTCCTCATCGAGGGGCGCCCGGAGGAAGTCGAGCAGGATGTTGACCTCCTTGTGGGTCCGAAGGATCTCCTCCTCCGTCGGGTTCGACAGATTCACCCAGGTGCCCTTCTCGCCGATGGCATCGGTCTTTACAAGGTCGTCGCCGACCGTCTTGTAGGCAGCTATCACAAGAACCCCTCCCTGCTGAGCACGGTGCGGCTTGTCGCTTCGGGCCCAACGGAGATGCGTCCGCATATCCGCCACCCGCCCCACCCGCAGCCTGCCGCGCGTATCGTCGTCGCGTTCGTGGAGCTCCTGAAAGCGTACACAAAGAAAACGACCGGATTCTTCGCGCCGGGTCACAGCCTCTGCAGCGCCCTGTCGCGGGCGGGGCCGCAAAACCCGGCACAGGTTCCCGGCGTCCCTACGTGCAGAGCCCTCGAATGCGTGAACATGCGCAGCAGCACGGGGGACCGCTCCGCTGCTCTCGCGGGCCAAGGCTAGACGCCGAAAACAGCCGCGGTCCGCCGACTCGGGCACCGGAGGCCGTATAGCCCGGCACTACCTGGGTCGCCGTCCACGCTCGTCTCCCCCCGTTTCATCACTACTATACGCTCCCCGAAGTGGGCAGTCAACGAAAATCCGGCAGTTGCTGGACGATCTGCGAGATCCACGGTCCGCGCGACCCCCCTGCGGCCCTTGCGAACCCAATTGCCGTGGTCACAGGTGACGGCGCATGCGAACAGGCGGTGCGCGATGGTCAGATCTCATGGCGAGCGTAGATCGCGCGTTTCTCGTCCTTAGTGACGGCACGGTCGATGATGAGGGCCATTGCAGTAACCCCGAGCACGCTCGCGACCCAGCGCGTGATGGCGAAACGAGCGCCGAGCGCCGACGCCTCGAAGAGCACCATGGGGATCTTCAGGGTGGACCAGGAGCCGAGGAACACGATCACATTGGAGAACTTCGCGCCTTTTCTCATCATGATGGCTGCCACCGGGAAGGCGGCGTAGAGGGGGCCTGCGGCCGCCGCGCCGAGGACGATGCTGATCGCAACCCCGAGAAACCCGGATCTATCCCCGAGAAACCGCATGAGAGTCTCCTTCGGAACCCAGACATCCAGCAGGCCGATCAACAGGAAGACGGGCGGGAGAACGCTCGCCATCTGCGCGAAGTTGGAAAACGTGTGTCTCAATACCGTCACCCCCGCGCTGGGCCAAACGGCCCAGATCGCGACGTCGGCAACGATGATGAGGATAAACGCCCTGTAACGCAGGGCCTCTCTTACCATGCTCGCCAGCCTGCTCGTGCGCAACGTTCCAGGGGCCGCGACAGGCCCGGTCGACGCCCGGGCGCCGTCGAGGGCGGCATCCTCTCCAGAAGCCAGGCCATCACCACGCGATGGCTCGTTGTCCAGTGCGCGAGTCATCTGACCACCAGCCCTATGATGAAGGCTACTATGAAGGAATACAGGTATGCGAGGCCGTTCCTGAGGATCGTGACTTTCTTGCCGAAGTAGCGAATCTCGAGAGGTGCGGTCACAAAGCCCACCATCATGAGCGTGGACACGAAGACCGCTATCTGGGCCATTCCGGCGCCCCGGTCGAGCAGGGACTTGGCAAGTGGAAAAGCCACAAACCCCGGGATCAGAGTGACGGCGCCGATGAGGGAGGTGATGACCATCCCAACGAACCCGGTCCCGGCTCCTATGAGCCCGGCCACTGTCTTTGGAGACAGGAACGTCAGAACGAGGCCGACAATGCCCAGCACCGCCGCGAAATCGGGGAGAATACCCGTGAAGGCAGCGACGGCCTTGCGAAAGGCCGTGCGCGTCCTGTCGCGGTCCCTCGCAAGGGAGACGACGAGACACCCAATGGCGAGCGCGTAAGCAAGCAGGGTGAACACCCTACCATTCCTCCTTACGGCGCAATGAGGGCGCGCTATGTCGGAGCGGGGCGCGGCAGGCAATTGCCCACGAATGGACGCCAGCGCGCCACGCCCCGGTCGCGTGATATGCACACCCGATGGTCTCCTGAACGAGTTCTCCTAAGTGAGAGTGCAGCAATGCTCCCGACTTTTGGGGGGGTTGGCAAACTGGGGGGACTAACGAACCCTCACTTAGTCCTCGCCCTTGCTGAGGCACTCTACCCGCCTCTCGACCTCGCGCATCTCCGCCTTCAGATCCTCGAGGTAGCCCCTGAGCAGCTCAAGCCTCTCCTCGCGCGAAAGGAAGCGCCTCGGAAAGCGCCCCGCCCGGCAGCAGCATCCGTCGCCCGCGTGCCAAGCCGAATGATGGTGAGCGTGCCCTTCACAACACATCGCCCGTCCCTCCTTTCCTTGCCCGCCTTCCGGGTTTCCTCTCCGTAGGGAGGTCCCGAAGCGCCACAACCCCTACATCCCCAGAGCTTCGTAACGCTCGAGGAATTTCTTCAGGGTCGCTACGTTTCGCGTGATGACCGCGCCCCACGCCGTCAAGAGATCGCGACCTTCTGGTGTCACCTGGTAGAGGCGCTTTGCGGGGCCAGGCCCGGATGTGTCCCACTCGGATTCGACCATGCCCTGGTGTTCGAGGCGCCGCAGGTTGCGGTATACCATGCCAGGATCCTGGTCTTCGCCGTCGAACCCGAATTCCCTCAGCCGTTCCATCAGGTCGTACCCGTGTGCAGGCCTTTCGAGCAGCAGCAAGAGCAAGCATGGCTCGATGAAGCGCTCGACCCGCGAGCCTTCGCAGTCGCACCTTTGAGCCCCCGACCCGTGGGAGTGGCACCGGTCCCGATCGTCGTTGCACATTATCGATCGCTCCTTATATATGCATGGCACATATACATGATGCACGCCCTTATTATAGGGCTACCGGACCCCGGCTGTCAAGAGAGTTGCGGAGGCAAAATGGCGCAGGGATGCAGGATGTTGTTCGTCCATCTATCGCCGCAGGCTGAGGTGTTCTGGACCCACCGACGACTGGAATAAAAGTCGGACGTGTCAACCTGCAACACCGAACACGAAGGGCTCCATGAGGCTCGATAAGGCTAATGATCTCAAAGAAAGAACAAGGCGGTTGCCCTCTGCGGTACCGCCCCTAGCTTGAGTTATGGCGTCGTCCTGCCAATGATCTCCAGTGCCGTGGACACAACGTCCTCAGATGCGCGCAGAGTCTCCCGAGCGTCGTCTTCGTCAAACAGCTCCCAGGGAGTCAGCCCACCGACCTCAT
>DKEX01000012.1:0-6492 GCA_002452295.1 Firmicutes bacterium UBA6811
ATCCCGGCCCTTGCGATCTCGGAGGAGGGCATGCCGTCTACCCGCCGGCCCATGAAGCGGATCTCGCCACTTGCGGGGCGGACCCGGCCGAGGATGGTCTTGAGCAGCGTGGACTTCCCCGCGGCGTTGCTCCCAAGGACGGTCACGATCTCGCCGCTCTCCACATGGAGGTCAACCCCCTGGAGGACCCTGACCGCGCCATACGACGAATGGACGTCCCTTACCTCGAGAAGCCGCCCGGCGTCCCCGGCAGTCATGCGCTTTGCTGCAGGACGCGTTGTGGGCTGCGATGACAGCTCGGCTTGCTCGTGCAGTGTCGTATCCGCAGTAGAGCAGGTCGTGCCGTCCTGGCCGGTGCCCCCGGTTTCCTCCGGCCTCTCGCCAGGTTTCCCCCGGCGGTCGGCGGCCGCCCTCTGCTCCGCCCCCAGGTAAGCCCGCATCACGTCGGGGTTAGAGGCCACCTCGGCAGGGGTGCCCTCGGCGATCTTCTCCCCGTGATCGAGGACGATCACGCGGTCACACGTTTCTGCAACCACGTCCATGTGGTGCTCGATCACGACCACGGTGTAGCCGTGGTCCCTCAGCAGCTTGATCGCATCCACCATGTCCGCGATTTCCTCGGGCGTCATTCCGGCCGTGGGCTCGTCGAGAAGCAGGATGCGGGGCTTCGCCGCGAGCGCCCGGGCAAGCTCCACCCGGCGGCGGTCGGGATACGCGAGGTCGTGCGCAGGCTCACCCTCGCGCTCGGCAAGGCCGCGCCCCAGGAAGCGCAGGGCCTCCTGGGCGCACGCGACCTCGGACGCCTCGCACGCGCGGAACGCCCGTGTGCGAAGGACCACCCCGGCAAGGTCGCGCCTTGCGCGGAGGTGACAGCCGGCGAGGACGTTCTCGAGGACGCTCTGGCCCTCAAAGAGCCTGATGTTCTGGAAGGTGCGCGCGACGCCGAGCGCCGCTACCTTATGGGGCGGAAGGCCCACCACGCTCCGTCCGAAGACCATGACATCCCCGGACGAAGGCCTTGTGACGCCGGTGATGAGGTTGAAGAGGGTGGTCTTCCCTGCCCCGTTCGGCCCGATGATGCCGACCACCTCGCCTCGGCGCACCGTGAGGCTTACGCCGGAGAGGGCGGCCAGGCCCCCGAACGCGCACCGCACGTCGCGAACCTCGAGCGCGGGTTCGTCCGCTGCCGCCTGAACGGCAGCCTCCTCGCGAGAGGTTGACTGAACCGAGTGTACGCTGGTCAGACGACGTAGTTCCCCCGCCCCGGCAGGCGCCTCAGGCCCCTTGCCTGCGTTTGACGCCTGTACCGGCGCCTCCGCTACTCCCGGCGTCCGCCGACAGCGGCCGGGCCGCCCGGCGCGCACCGCGGCTGAGGACTCAGATCCTGCCGGGATGAGTCCCTGGGGACGGTAGACCACGAGAACCACCAGGGCGATGCCATAGATGAGCATCCGATGCACGCTGTAGGCGCGGAGGATCTCTGGGAGGACCACGAGGGCGGCTGCCCCCACCACCAGGCCCGGCAGGCTCCTCAGACCACCCAGGATGATCATGCAATAGACCGTGATGGTCTCAACCATCGTGAAGTTCTGCGGAAAGACCGCCCCCTGCCACGAGGCGAAGAGCGCGCCCGCGAGGCCTGCGAGCCCCGCCCCCCACAGGAAAGCCATCACCCTGTAGCGCGGCACGTCCACGCCCATGCAGCCCGCGGCCACCTCGTCCTCGCGAAGCGCGGCCCAGGCCCGGCCGACGCCCGAGCGCAGTATGCGGCTGGTGACAACGGCGCCCACGACCGCGAACGCCCATATGAGCCAGTATGACATCTCGAGCGGCGCGAAGTTCACGCCAAGGATGCTCGGAGGGTCGATCCCCACTATGCCGTTGGGGCCGTTCGTGATGTTCACGGGCCGGTCCAGGTTGTTGAGGAGGATGCGCACGATCTGCCCGAAGCCCAGCGTCACCATGGCAAGGTAGTCGCCGCGAAGGTGAAGCGTGGGAAGGCTCACGACAAGGGCCGCCACGACAGCTGCCGCGATCGAGCACGCGGTGCTGAGGATGAACGGCACGTGCAGGCCGAAGTGGGGCGACGAGAGGAATGCGTATACGTAGGCCCCGATGCCGTAGAAGGCGACGTACCCGAGGTCGAGGAGACCGGCCTCGCCGGCCACGATGTTGAGGCCGATGGCGAGAATGAGGTACAGGCCGACGGTCCCGCCCACCCGCAGGTAATAAAAGTTGTGCGTGAGGAGCGGGATCAGGGCAAGGACGGCGACGGCGACATACACCGTGTTGCCGATGCCTGGGCGAGGCAGCGAGCGCGCGGCCGAAAGCGCCTGCATCGCCCGGGCAACCGGCCCCATGCCCCCGGTTCGGGTGCGCTCCTTCCCGCATGCTCCCGGGGCCTGTGCCCGACGCACGCCGCCTGGCGCTCCGTTGCTGCACGCCCGTGCCATTGCATCGCACGCTCCCGCGGGCATCTTCAGGCTTTCCCCGTTCTTCATGACCATCGCATCTCCTCAACCAGGTGTGCGTTCATCGATCTGCGCCGGTTTGCCAGTCGCCTCCGGGCTTCCGGCCTTGCCCCCCCTTATATCTGCTCGGCCATCGCATCCCCGTAGGTTTGCGACATCACACCTTCTCGTGGGCGCGCGCTCCAAGGATCCCCGCGGGCCGTAATATGAGGGTCGCGATGAGCACCGAGAAGACGATGGCGTCCTTATACACGGGCGCGACGAAGAGCACCCCGAGGCTCTCGGCAAGCCCGAGGACGATCCCCCCGGCCATCGCCCCCCTCATGCTCCCGATGCCTCCGAGCACGGCCGCGGTGAAAGCCTTCAAGCCCGCCGAGAAACCCATGATGAAGTCCACCTGCATGTAGTAAAGCCCGATCATCACCCCCGCGACCCCCGCAAGCCCCGACCCGATTATGAACGTCGTCGCGATAACGCCGGTCGTGCGGACCCCCATGTACTCGGCGGCCTCAAGGTCTTCGCTCGTGGCGCGCATGGCCTTGCCGAGCATGGTGCGGGAGACAGCGAAGTCGAGCGCGAGCATGATGGCTACCGACGTCGCGATGATGGCAAGGCGCGTCGCGGAGATGGTAGCCCCTGCTGCGTATACGGTCCAGCCGGGCGGGATCAGGATTTCCGTCTGGTACGCCTTGGCGCGCCCTGCGGTCAGCAGCATCGCGGCGTTCTCCAGGATGATGGACACCCCGAGTGCCGAGATGAGCGGGGCGAGGCGTGAGCTTCCGCGCAACGGGCGGTATGCGAGACGCTCGATCGCCCCGCCGAGGAGGCTAGTGGCGGCCACTGCAGCCAGGGTCATGGCCAGGAGCACGAGCAGCGGGTTCGCCGCGAGCGCACCGCCCCTGGTGAGGAGGTAGAGCACTCCCCATCCGGCGAAGGCGCCCACCATGAACACGTCCCCATGGGCGAAGTTGAGCATCTTGAGGATGCCGTAGACCATGGAGTAGCCCAGCGCGAGCAGGGCATATACACTGCCCAGCGTGAGGCCGTTCACGATCTGTTGGGGCAACTGTGCGAGTGTCTGTTCCATGGGACTCGTATCCCGCCTCTCCATCTCCTTGTTGCCGTCGCTGTCACTGTCACTGCCACTGTTGTTGCCGCTGTTCCAGCATACATTGTCCTGCGCGTTCCCTGGTCCTGTCCGGGATCCTGTCCTGCAGGCATCTCGTCTGCTTCCTGGCTATCCACCACATATCCGGGCGGATGCCAGGACCGTGGCGCGGGCGCGCCCAGGGGGGGTCGGCGTCCCATCCCCCATCGAATGGCGACGGCGGATAACGGCGGATGGTCATGCCGCCGGCGCGCCCGCGCCTTACGGCAGCCTGTGCGCGGACTCGGACGACCTCGGAAGCGCGCGCAGGCAGTCCGTTGGTGACCCGCGCTGGCCTTACCACGGTCACCGGGCCTCGGCAGGGTACTCCTTGACCTGGACGAAGTCGCCGCCCTTCACCTGGAACACGTAGATGCTCGCGCCGACTACGTCGCCCTTGGCGTTGAAGCTCACCGGGAATCCGAGTATGCCCCGGTAACCTCGGGTATTGTGGACCGCCTCCAGCACCGCGGCGCGCGTGAGCCCGGCGGGATTATTCCCGGCGGCTTTCCTCATGGCCTCTATCAGGATCTTCGTCGCCTCGTAGCTCTGCCCGGAGAAGATGCTCATAGCGCCGTACTTGCTCTCGAACTTCTTGATGAAGCCCTGCGCCTCGGGCACGTCCTTGATGTCGCGGCCTATGGCTGTCACATACATGCCCTCGGCCGCTCCACCTGCGCCCGCGATGAGCTGGTCCTTCTCCTTGAGGCCGTCCCCTCCCATTAGCTTGGGGTGAAGCCCGAGCCCTACGGCCTGCTTTATGAGCGCCGCGGCCTGGGCAGGGTTGGGGAGTCCGAGGTAGAGGAGGTCCGGCGTAGCAGACTTGACCCGTGTGAGGATGGGCGAGAAATCTCTGTCCTCCGGGGTTATCTGACCGCGCGTGACCTTGACGCCTGCCTTCTCGAGCGCCGCGGCGACCTGGTCGGCGAGCCCCTGCCCGTATGCGCCCTTATCGTCGATTACGTAGACGTTCTTCGCGCCGAGCTGCTCCACGATGAACCGTGCTGCCGCCGGCCCCTGGGCGTCGTCCCTCGGGCATATCCTGTGCATGACCTTGTATCCGAGTTCGGTCAGACACGGGTTCGTGGCCGACTGGCTGATGAGCACGAGACCAGCCCTCTGGTAGGTGGGCAGGGCGGCGTTTACGGCGCCGCTGTTCATCGGCCCCACCACGCCCAGCACGCTCCCATCCATGGAGAACTTGTCGGCCACGATGACCGCGCGCGACGGATCGCCTGCGTCGTCCCCGACGACGACCTCGATCTTCCGGCCACCCACACCGCCTTCGGCGTTCGCCTCATCCACGGCCATTCGGATGGCGTTGAGGGAATCCAGGCCGATCTTGGAGAGATCCCCCGTGAACGGCCCTGCAGCGCCGATCTTGACCGGGGGCAGGTCTTTGCCGAAGGCAAGGCCCGTGCCCACGCCCACGACGAGCACCATCAGGACCGCAAGGTACAGCGCAGTGCGGGCGCCCGCGGCTACCCTCCTTACCTGGGCCACATCCGTCCTCATCATGCTCCTCACTTCCTTCTGATCTCGACGTGAAACCACCAGCTTCATCTCTTCTCTACCTCCTTGCTTCTTATCGGGATTCTTACCGGTCGACTATCGGCACGCCCCGGTCTGCGAGGCGACTTGCCCACTCGTCCAGGCCGAGTCTTCTCAATGTGGACGCGGTTGGAGCGCCGGTCTCGACATCCCACCCCCGGGCCTCGTAATACTCGTCGAGCATCTCGTCGAGCGCAACCGTGCTGCCGCTCGTAGACCCGCACCCGGCGGGCATCGGCTCCACCCGAAAGCGCCTCGGGAGGGTGTCGTCCGCCCTTCTGACCCCGAGCGCCGTGATGAAGCATCGCTCCAGGTTCACGATGCGCTCGCAGGCCGCCTGCACCTCGGCGCCGTCGAAGTCGAAGCCGGTGGCGGCCCGCAGCACGGCGGCCGCGTCATCGAACGGCAGGACCTCCATGTTCACGATGGTGTTCTTGCACGCGTCGAGCGAGTCAGCGAGGGCGCACAGCTCCTCGAAATGCTTGACGACACGGCCTTTGCCCTTGTGCTCGAGCCTGAAGGCCGCTTCCCTTGCCCCGAACCTTCGCACGGCCGCCTCGGCGTCCTGGGTGAACTCGAAGGACGGCTCTGACCGGAGGTGGTCGCCGCCGCGGCTTGCGACCGCGTTGCCCAGCGCGTAACCCTTGATGCCCCTGGGGTCAGCCATGAATACCTCGAGGCCTTTCACGTGCATGGCGAGGTCGTCGCTGCCCCGGCCGATCTTGCGCGCCGCTTCACGGACCCCATCTGCGAGCATGTCCCCGAAGCCCTCGCGCGCTGCGATCTTGCGGACCAGGGTCTGCACGGCGCCGATGTTTCCCCAGGTAAGGTCGAGCCCGTCGGCCTCTTCGCGCGAGATGATCCCGCGCTCGAAGCACTCCATGGCAAAGGACACGCACTCCGCCGTGGAGATAGCGTCCATCCCGGCGCGATTGCATATGTCGAGGGTGGCAAGGCCGGCCTCAAGGTCGGGGACGCCGACACGTGACGTGAAGCCCGCAAGGCCCTCGAACTCCGGTCCCTCACTCTTGAGGCCAGCGTATGGCCCGGACTTCACCTCGAAGAACCTGCTGCACGGGATGGTGCACGAAAAGCACGCCTTGCCCTTTACCCTGAGGCGCGCGGCAAGCCTCTCGCCGCTCACCTCGTCTGCATGCTCGAACCTTCCCGTCTGGAAGTGGCGAGTGGCGAGGCACCCGGCGGCGTTGAGAGCCGAGACGAGCCTAGTGGTACCCAGGGCGACTCTAATCCGGTACTCGGGGTGGTTCAGGATCCTGCCATCCAGCGCCCTGATGAGGTCGAGGAACTCGTCGGGGTGGGCGA
>DKEX01000012.1:6515-8913 GCA_002452295.1 Firmicutes bacterium UBA6811
TCCGGTCCGCGCCGCGGCGCGCACGAGGTTGCAGAAGATGCCCGAGAATCTGACTGCACGCTCGGCGGACGGGCCCACGCAGGCAACCTGCGCCCGGCGGCCGTGCCGCGCGAGCATCGCCTCTTGCGTCTCCCACACGTCGAGGCCCGCGAGGTCCCCGGCAGGAAGGACCTCGGCCCCGTCGTCGGAGATGAAGAGATAAGAGAGCCTGTCGGCCCGTCCGCGTATTATGACCTGGTCATACCCGGCGAATTTCAGCTCCGGCCCAAAGAATCCGCCTGCGTTGGAGTCGCCAAGTATGCCGGTCTGCGGGGACTTCGAGGTGAAGTTCACACGGGCAGCGCCGGGGAANNAGTGTGCCGTCGAGGGGGCCTGTGCCGATGATGAGGACGTTCTCGGGGGAGAGTGGATCGACGTCGAGGTCGATCTCTCGGACGAGCCGCGCGACGTTGAGCCCACGTCCACCGACATACTGCATCGCGTCCCGCGCGTCGAGCGCCTCTATCAAGGCCCTGCCTGCGCCTCCGCCTGCGCCGAGGTCAACATCCAGTATCCTTCCTGCATAGCCGAAGAACCCCATGGACCCTTGCCTCCTGTTCGAACGCATCTCACCGCACGCGCCGTCCCCGGATGGTAACACCGGCAACCCTGGCGAGGACCTGTGCGCCGAAAGCCGACGTGAATTCATGGCGACCTACTTGGCGGTCCCGGACGGCACCGGTTCGGCGGACTTCCCCGATGCGCAGCCTGCACCGTGCCCTCTTGCCTCGCCTATCGCGCCCGCGAGACCGTACGAAATCGCGCCAGTTGGGCATCTCTTGATGCACTCGGGGTCCCCGCCGCAGAGATCGCAGATGAGCGGGACCCCGGTCTCGGGATGGAAAGCCACGGCGCCAAAGGGGCATGCGTCGGCGCACGCGCCGCACCCGCTGCACAGGGTCTCGTCCACAACGACGCACCTGGTTTCAGGGTCCCGCGAGAGGACCCCGTTGGGGCATGCCTCTACGCACCTTGCGTTTCCGCACTGCCTGCACACCAGCGGACGGTCGATCCCGTCCTCGTCGACTTTGTCCACGTGTATCCTTGATAGCAAGTCGGAGAACTTCCGCTCGTGCGTAAAGCTGCAGATGAGCTCACATGCCCGGCACCCCGCGCAGAGCTTTTCGTTCACGAGCATCCTGGGGCGCGGGCCCCGGCCGCTGCAGGCGTCGCGGCCGGTGCGCCCGTCATGCTCTTTCCTTCCCTCGCCCGCGGGTTCGCCCACCCGCTCGATCCGGAATATGACCATGCCGTTTGGGTCGGGGCACGCGACCCGGACGGTGTCCGAGAGCCAGTCGTTGTCCTCGACGATGTTGCGCTCCTTTGCCGGGAGCATCGGGAGGATGCTCTGGAGCGCCCACAGGCACATGTGCCTTCCGTCAGGGATCGTGATGCGCCCGCCGCTCACCTCGAAGTAGTCCCCGACATGCATCGGGAGATCACAGAATCCCCGAATCTCGTCAACTACTACCCTGAGATCATACATCGCCTTCAGCGCCTCCAGATTCCCCGCGCGACGTGCCTGTGTCGCGCGGTTTCGCTGCACCCCGCACGGGGTTCGGGTCAGGCCTTGTCTCTTCCGTTGGTGCCCTTTCGCCGCAAGCGACGCCCGGCACGGCCGAGACGCCGGGAACCGGCCTCCGCTTCTACCGAGTGCCGCTCCGCCATCAGGCGGCATGGTCGCCACGGCGGCTTTGGCATACAAAAAAGCCCGTCCCGTGAGGGACGAGCTTGAAATGTGCCCGTGGTGCCACCCTGGTGAGGCAGGAAGACCCTGCCCCACTCGTTACCAGGATACGGCCTTCGGAACGACGACTCCTCCGGCGATATCCCTGCCCTGTAACGGTGGCTTCCGGCTAAGGCCTACTCGGCCGTTCTCGGATGGGATGCGCTGCCGCCTCCACCCTGTACCCCGCGCCTACCCTCCGCCGCACCCTCGCGGCGCTGCGAGGATAGCTCGCACACCGACCTTTCAGCCTGCGACTCTGGGGCCCACTCGCCACACCCAATCTCCGCGGGGCTTGCACCATCCCCCGCTCGCTCAGGATGAGGGCCTTCTGTGGCGACCTTCCCCTTCAACGTCTTTGGTATGTTCTTTACTTCCGGTTCCGCCCTTGCGTCTACTCGCGGTTCCAGATCCAGTTGCCCCTATTCTAGCAACACCTTTCCTCACTTGTCAACAGTGGATTTTCGCCTGTGGATTCTCGCCCGTCGGCTCTTTGCCTGCGTGGGGCCTGCCCTTGGCAGTCTCGCTTGTGCTCTCCCCATATGTCGCGAGACCGTGACTTGCGCAGCGGCGAGGATACCTGCCACACCGTATGCCATGAGCGCCTGTGCGATTGATTCGGACAAGGTCGCA
>DKEX01000111.1 GCA_002452295.1 Firmicutes bacterium UBA6811
ATAAGCGCTGAAAGCATCTAAGCGCCAAGCCCGCCCCGAGATTAGATCTCCCACGGCGCAAAGCCGGTAAGACCCCAGAGAGAAGATCTGGTTGATAGGCCGGTGGTGTAAGGGCAGTGATGCCTTTAGCTTACCGGTACTAATCGGTCGAGGGCTTGACCTAGTAAGCCGATGGAACCATCCCAGACTGTGCAGCTTTCAAGGTGCACNNAAAAGCTTATAAGCTCTTCCGGTGGCAATGGCGGAGGGGAAACACCTGTTCCCATTCCGAACACAGAAGTTAAGCCCTCCAGCGCCGATGGTACTGCACTGGTAACGGTGCGGGAGAGTAGGTCGCTGCCGGAAGGCTTTTTTATTTTTCTTGCGGGTATTGTAACGGCCTCCAGGAAGTGGTATACTTTAAAAGCCTAAGACTGAGGGTTGACTGGACCAGCAGACCCGCTCCTGATTCGGAGTTCTTGCCTCCACACGTAGCCCAAAGGATACGGCAAAATAGAGCCCTTTAGGGCTACATCTAGGAGGTTTTCTATGTACCAGGACAAGACCCTCGCGTGCAGGGACTGCGGACAGGAGTTCACCTTTACCGCAAGTGAGCAGGAATTCTTCGCATCGAAGGGGTTCGAGAACGAGCCC
Organism: Firmicutes bacterium UBA6811; assembly: GCA_002452295.1. Taxonomy (GTDB): domain Bacteria; phylum Bacillota; class SHA-98; order UBA4971; family UBA4971; genus UBA6256. The sequence goes on from DKEX01000111.1 coordinate 634, forward strand.
AGTCGCTGCCCGGCCTGCCGGGCTGCGAGGAAGCAGGCCGACCGCGGCGGTCGCTTCGGCGGGCGCCAGGAGCCCCGGGAGATGTTCCCGGCCATCTGCTCCAACTGCGGTGCCGAGACCACCGTTCCGTTCAAGCCCCGCAACGACAAGCCGGTCTACTGCGCCGACTGTTTCCAGGCGATGAGAGCCAGGCGGTAGCAGCGGCCGCAGCGACCCTTGAGACGGATCGCAGGGGACCCGCTCGTATGATGCGGGTCCCTTTCCTTTCGTCAGTAACTCTCCCGCAGCCCGGTTACCATGTAGATGACCCGCTCGCCGATGTTGGTGGCGTGGTCGGCCACGCGCTCTAGAAACCTCGCCACGAAGAGCAGGTTTGCCGCCTGGGTGCTGGTGCGGGTGTCGGGGCTGTTCACTATGAAGCCCATGAGCTCGTCGAAGAGGTCCTCGTAGATCTTGTCTACCTGGTCGTCCGTGCGGCACGTCTTGCGCGCAAGCTCCGGGTCGCGGGCGACGAACGCGTCGAGGCACCCCTTGATCATGCCCTCGGTGATCCCGGCCATTCTCGGGATATCGATGAGGGGCTTGATAAGCGGCTGGTTTCCGATGCGCACGGCTATCTCCGATATATTCACGGCGTGGTCGCCCATTCTCTCGAGGTCGGTGATCACCCAGATGGCCGTGGCGATCATGCGCAGGTCCCCGGCAAGGGGTTGCTGCAAGGCGAGGAGCTTCAAGCACCGGTCCTCGATGGCAAGCTCGAGATCGTCCACGCGCTTGTCATCCTCTATGATCTCTTTTGCAAGGTCAACGTCCTGCCGGGCGAGCGCCTCGATGGCCAGGTGGACGGCCTCCTCGATCATGCTCCCCATCAGCAGGATGTCCTGGTTAAGGGCACGAAGCTCCTGCTCGTAAGCCCGTCTTGTCACTGCCAACACTTCCCCCTTGGGCTTCTGAGTCCGCGGGCCTCAGCCGAACCGGCCCGTGATGTAGTCCTCGGTGCGCCTGTCGCGCGGGCGCTCGAAGATGTCCCTGGTCTCACCATATTCTATAAGCTCGCCGGACAAAAAGAACCCTGTTTTATCCGAGACGCGCCCCGCCTGCTGCATGTTGTGGGTGACTATCACTATCGTATAGTCGCGCTTGAGGTCGATCATGAGGTCCTCGATCTTCGCCGTTGATATCGGGTCGAGCGCCGAGCACGGCTCGTCCATGAGGAGCACCTCGGGCTCCACGGCGAGCACCCTGGCGATGCACAGCCTCTGCTGCTGGCCGCCTGATAGCCCCAGCGCCGAGTCGTTCAGCCTGTCCTTCACCTCGTCCCAGAGCGCCGCCGCCCTGAGGCTCCGCTCGACGATGTCAGGGAGCGTGCCTTTCGTCGCAAGCCCGTGGATTCGCGGGCCGTAGGCTACGTTGTCGAACACGGACATGGGAAAGGGATTGGGACGCTGAAACACCATGCCCACCCGCTTACGGAGCTCCACGAGATCAATGCCCGGCCCGTAGATGTCCTGGCCGTCGATGATGACGTTCCCCTCGATCCTGACGCCCGGGATGATGTCGTTCATGCGGTTCAGCGTCCGCAGGAACGTTGACTTTCCGCAGCCTGACGGCCCGATGAGCGCGGTGATCCTGTGCTCGTCGATGGAGATGGATATGTCTTTCAGCGCGCGGAACGAGCCGTAAAAGAGGTTCAGCGCCGAGGTCTCTATCTTGGACGGAGCCGCAGCGGTCGGTTGCGGCTGCGGCGCGCGCCGGGCGCCGCCGGGTCTCGTCTCGGTCGCGTGCGTTGCGACCGTCACCACCGGTCTTGCTATCACAGGAGCCCTCTCCCTTGCTCTGCGGTTGGCTGCCCCGTCTGGGCTGGCTTTCGGTGCAACTGACAGTCTCGCCGTGCTTGATGCCTGACGTGCAGCCTGGCTATCTTCCCGTCCGATTCTGACACAGCGGTGTTGCCCCTGTGTTGTGCCCCTGTTAAGTGTTGTTGCAGGGATGCTAAATCCATGTTAACCGGCAGGTCTGTAGCCTATCGCTGTGCGGCCTGCATGGCCTACAAGGAGGACAGTCTGCGACGCTCCGCACCGCCAGCGGTATCCTTCATGGCCTGCGGCATCCCCCACAGCCTGCGGCGATCCACGTGGCCTGCTGTAGCCCGCATCGGGCCTGCTACGCTGCTACGCCCTGTGCAGCCTGACAGAGCCCGTGCCCGTGTGCCGTGCCAGAGCCTACAGCCCGCGAGGTTCGTCGCTGCCGGTGCGTCGCTGCCTCGGTGGCTGCTGGCTTGCAGCTGCCGGCGATCCGGCATCCGGAAGCATGAACGAGAACGTCGAGCCCACCCCAGGCGTGCTCGCAACGGACACCCTGCCCCCGTGGCGCTCGACGATGTGCTTCACGATGGATAGCCCGAGCCCGGTGCCGCCGAGCTGGCGCGAGCGCGCCTTGTCTATCCGGTAGAACCTCTCGAATAGCCTGGGGAGGTGCTCCGGCGCTATGCCTATGCCGGTGTCGGTCACGTCCACGCGCGTCACGCCGCCCTTGTCGCGGCAGGCGCTGATCTTCACGTGCCCGCCCTCCGGCGTGTACTTCACGGCGTTGTCAAGGAGGTTCACGAACACCTGCACCAGCAGGGCCTCGTCCGCCGGCACCGGCGGGAACCCGGGGTCGATGTCCACGGTGATGTCGATGCCCCGCTGCCGCGCCCTGTCCTGGACTATTCCGAGGGCTGCGTCGATCACGCCGCGTAGCGACACGGCGCTCTTGCGCACCTCGGTGCCTCTCGACTCGATCCTCGAGAGCTCCAGGAGGTCGGAGATTATCTGGGCCAGCCTGTCGGTCTCGTGGCTGATTATCCCGAGGAACCTTTGCAGCGTCTCCTTGTCCTCCATCGCCCCGTCGAGCAGGGTGTCCACGAACCCTTTGATGGACGTGACCGGCGTGCGAAGCTCGTGCGACACGTTGGACACGAAGTCCGCGCGGATCTGCTCGAGCCGCCGTAGCTCCGTCACGTCGTGCAGCACGGCCACGGCCCCCGCCACCGCGTCTCTCTCCGCCTCGAAGATGGGGGCTGACCGAACCCCGATGTATGCCTGGCGGGGGTTACGCAGCCTTGTCTCGCGGGTGTCGGCCTCGCCCCGCCTCGCTGACTCCAGCGACTCGGCCAGGTCGTGATTGCGCACCGCCTCCAGCACGCATTTACCACGGGCCCGTTCCTCGGAGATGCCCAGCATCTCGCAGGCGGCGTGGTTCACCAGGAGTATCCTCCCGGACGGGTCCACCGCGATGACGCCGTCGGCCATCGCCCCGAGGATGGTCTCCATCCGGTTCTTGCGCTCCGAAAGCTCGCTGATGTTGTGCTCGAGCTCCGCGGCCATGTAGTTGAAAGCGTCGCCGAGCTGGCCAAGCTCGTCGGGGCTCGCCACCCGGATCTTGCGCCCGAAGTCGCCGCGGGCTATCTGCCGCGCCGCCTCGGCCATGTCGCGCAAGGGGTTGCCGACGCTCCTCGCCAGGAGCACGCTGAGGACCACCGCCATCAGGAGGGCAAGGGTGCCGGCATGCACGATGAGCCGCCTGATGATCCCCATGAACCGGTCCACCTGCGAAAGCGACATCGCCAGCCTGACGAACCCCACGACCCTGTCGCCGTCGGCGGACATGACAGGCATGGCCACATACCTCAGCCGCGTGCCAAGGGTGGTGCTGTAGCGCACTGCCATACCGGTGCCGGTCTTCAGCGACTCCAACACCTCAGGACGGGTGGCGTGGTTTTCCATGGTTCTCGGTTCCTCCTCGGAGTCTCCGAGCACCACCCCGCTAGGGCTGATCACTGTCACTCGTAGGCCGATCTCGCGGCCGATGCGGTCGGTGAGCGCGTCCATGGCGGTTACGTCGCGCTCCTCCTCGAGACCCTGGCGCACCAGCTCGGAGACGAGGAAAGTCTTGGCCTCCATCTCGTCGTCGAGCCGGGCGATGAAGTAGCCCTGGATGGCCCGGGTGAGGTACACCCCGATCAGGACCAGTGCCGAAAGGATCACGAGGAGGTATGTGAGAGTCAGCCTCTTCCGGTACCCCAGGACCATTGCGGGACCCCACCTCCTCGAGTCTGCATTGCTGCTCCAAAGCGGCATTCCGTATCGTGCTCAGGGTCTAGCCATGGCGCCATGAGTCCGCGCCGCTACGCGCCGTCCCCGGATGGCGACACCGGCAGCCCTGGCGAGGACCTGCGCGCTGAGAAGCAGCGCGAACTGGTGGCGATCTACTCAGACGTCCTCCCTGAACCTGTAGCCGACCCCGTGCACCGTCTGGATGTATGCGGGCCGCGAGTCGTCTTCCTCGATCTTCTGGCGGAGGCGCCTCACGTGCACATCCACGGTGCGCGTGTCCCCGCCGTACTCATACCCCCAGACCTTCTCAAGGAGGAAGTCCCTGGTAAGCACCTTCCCCCTGTTCGCCACGAGGACCCGCAGAAGCTCGAACTCCTTCGGCGTGAGCTCGGTGCGCTCACCCCGGACCTCCATCTCGAAGCGCCCGGTGTCGATCACGAGGTCGCCCGCGTGGATGCGGCCGGACGCATCGCGCGCCTTCGTCTCCTCGAGGTCCATGTCGCGACGCCGCAGGAGGGCCTTCACCCTCGCCACGAGCTCCCTCGGGCTGAACGGCTTGGTCACGTAGTCATCGGCTCCCACCGACAGCCCCAGCACTCTGTCGAACTCCTCCGTCTTCGCCGTGAGCATGAGAACCGGCACGCTCGTCTCGCGGCGGAGCTGCTGGCATACCTCGATCCCGCCGATGCCGGGAAGCATGAGGTCAAGGATCACGAGATCGGGGGACTCGCTCCGGGCCCGCCTGAGGCCCTCCTCCCCGTCGGACGCCGTTATGACCGAGAACCCCTCCTTCTCCAGGTTGAACCTGACAAGCTCCAGGATGGGGGCCTCGTCGTCAACCACAAGGATCTTCCTGATCATGAACTCCCCTCCGCTTCGTGCAAGGCACTCTACTCTCCTCTTCACGCTAATTATAGCTTTGGACAGCTTCCCGCGCCAGCGTAAGAGGGAAGAGGAGGGATATCGGGCGCACGCTGCAGGCTGGAGGCTCGCTGCGGACTTGCTGGAGATTCCAGCGGCAGTTGTCGTGGCGCATTATGGTATAATGGCTGTGGTTCGGTCTTGCACGCAGGCTTGCAGGTTTCAGCGGCTGGCTCCCGGCGGGCGACGGATGGCGGCAGGCAGGCCGCGCGATGCGGGCTTGTCAGCACGGGAAGTGCCGGCAGCGACAATGCCTGACGGGAGGCCCTGTCCGAACGGCGGGAGGGCGCTGTTTGTGAACGTCGTCACAACGATCAAGGGCAAGTGCAAGGGCTGCTACGCGTGCGTACGCAACTGCCCCGTCAAGGCCATCAAGGTCGAGGACGGCCAGGCGGCCGTCATGGAGGACCTCTGCATCGCCTGCGGCTACTGCGTGCGCGTGTGCGCGCAGCACGCCAAGCACATCCAGGAGGACCTGCCGGCAGTCGGGGAAGCGCTCCGCTCCGGGACCGCTTACGCCATGCTGGCGCCGTCCTTCGTGGTGGAGTTCGCCGGGGAGTTCCGTCCCGGGCAGGTGGTTGAGGCCCTCCGGCGGGCCGGGTTCATCGGCGTGTACGAGGTCGCGTGGGGTGCCGAGCGGGTCACGCAGGAGTACATCAGGCTGATTGAGAAGGAAGGGCGTCGCGGTGTCATCTCCACGCCGTGCCCCGCCGTGGTCAACCTTGTGGAGGTGAGGTTCCCGGAGATCATCCCGAGGCTTGCCCCGGTGGTGTCGCCCATGGTGGCGGCGGGCAGGATGCTGAAGCGCGAGCACCCCGGCGCGCGCACGGTGTTCATCGGCCCGTGTGTCGCCAAGAAGAGCGAGGCCACCGACGCGGAGGTCGCTGATGCAGTCGATGCCGTGCTCACTTTCGCTGAGATGCGCGCCCTCCTCGACGACGTCCCGGCCAGGGTGGAGGCGCTCCCCGATGCGCCCTTCGACCAGCCCGCTGCCCGCCTTGGCAGGCTGTACCCGGTCGCCGGGGGGCTTCTCCGGAGCGCGGCGTTCCAGGCCGACATCCTGGAGAACGACATCATCACGGTGGAAGGCAAGGACAACTGCATCGAGTTCCTCGAGGCCCTGCGGCGAGGGCGGGAGTGCCCGGAATTCGTTGACATGCTGTTCTGCGAAGGCTGCATAAACGGGCCGATGATCACGAGCCCGCTGCTAGGGTACGGGCGCCGCCGCGTTGCCGTGGATTTCGCCAGGCAGTCGGAGGGCAGGGCCGATGGGGCCGGCGCCATCACCGCGTCATGCCCGGTGTTTCCGGAGATCGGGGCGAGACGCGCCTTCCGGCCCAGAAACATACCGCTTCCCGTGCCCACTGAGGCCGACATCCGGCGCATCCTGCGAGAGCTCGACAAGACCAGGCCGGAGGACGAGCTCGACTGCGGTGCGTGCGGCTACAACACGTGCCGCGAGAAGGCTGTCGCCGTGTTCCAGCGCCTCGCCGAGAACAAGATGTGCCTGCCTTACCTCATAAAGCAGCTCGAGGTCCACAACAGGCAGCTCGCGGAGATGAAGGCGTACCACGAGGACATCATCCAGAGCATTACCGAGGGGATCGTGGTTGTAGACCGGAACCTCGTCGTCACCAGCTTCAACGACGCGGGCGGGCGGGTGAGCCGCCAGGCGCCGCACGGGGCCATCGGGCGCAAGATATTCGACGTGTTGCCTCCGCTCGATAATCCCGCCTGCCGGCGGGCTTTCGAGGGCGCCATCAGGCGTGGGGTCCCCACCGAGATCGGGGAGGTCACCTATCAACTCGGTGGAGATGGCAGGGACAGGGTCGTCGTCAACCTGAAGGTGAGCCCCCTCAAGAACGAAAGCGGCGACGTGTACGGCGCCGTGCTCCTGAGCCAGGACATCACCGAGAGGCGGAAGCTCGAGACGCAGCTCATCCAGTCCGACAGGCTGGCCGCCCTGGGGCAGCTTGCAGCCGGCGTGGCCCACGAGATCAACACTCCGCTCACCCTCATATCGGGATACACCGAGGTCTTGGCAGGCACCACCGACCCCGGTAGCCCGGGCGCGTCGTACCTCAAGACGATGGCTGAGGAGGCCGACAGGATCGCCGAGATCGTTCGCAGCCTCCTGAGCTTCGCACGCCCCGGCACGACGCCGTCAGGCAAGTGCAAGGTCAACGAGGCGGTGGAGCGCACTCTCAAGATATTCGGTGGCCAGATGGCCCACAGAGGCATCGAGGTGCGGCTCGGGCTCGACCCCGGCGACCCTGAGGCCGCAATCGACGCAGGCGAGCTGCAGCAGGTGCTCCTCAACATGGTGCTCAACGCCATCCAGGCGATGCCTGACGGCGGACTCCTCGCGATATCAACCAGGGCGTGTCCGAAAGTCGCTCCCGGTAATCCGGTGCGTGTCGTCCCGGAGGCCAACGGAAACGGCCACGCGATCGTGGTGGGCGGCGAGATGCACCGACCGGCCGCCGCGGGCGGCGTGGCAGCGCCAGGGCTGGCAGCGAAAGGCGCCGTCGAGATCGTGATCAGCGATACCGGGTGTGGGATCCCCGAGGAGAACCTGGGGAAGATCTTCAACCCGTTCTTCACCACGAAGGAAGTGGCGAAGGGCACCGGGCTCGGGCTTTCGGTGAGCTTGAGCATAGTCGAGAAACACGGAGGCACCATCAGAGTCGAGAGCGAGGTCGGCAAGGGCACGACATTCACGATCAACCTGCCGTCCTGCGTGGGGGAGGCTTGATGCCGAGTGGCTGGAGGCACTGTGCTGGTGGTCGATGACGAGGAAAAGATGTGCGAGTTCCTGCAGCTTGTCCTCGCCCAGGACGGGCACCAGGTGGTGTGCGCGTCGGGCGGCGAGCGCGCCCTCGAGGAGATCAGGTCCGGAGCAGACCTCGATGTCATCGTGACGGACCTCATGATGCCGGGAGTGAACGGCATGGAGATCCTCGAGGAAGCCAGGCGCTCGCTGCCGGATACCCCGGTCGTGGTCATCACGGGTTACTCCACCGTCCAGAGCGCGGTGGAGGCCATGAAGGCGGGGGCCTTCGATTACCTGCCGAAACCGTTCAAGGTGGACGAGGTCAAGCTCGTCGTGAAGAAGGCGCTGGAGCGGCGCGAGATCGCCCTCGAGAACCAGAGGCTCCGGCGCGAGCTCCAGTCCATCAGGGAGAGGTCGGCCGACATCATCGGCACCAGCGAGAAGATGCAGGCGGTCTTCAGGCTGGTGGAGAAGGTGGCGAGGACCGACGCCACCGTGCTCATCCGCGGCGAAAGCGGCACGGGCAAGGACCTTATCGCCCGCGAGATCCACCGCCAGAGCCTGCGTGCCGCGAAGCCTTTCATCAGCATAAACTGCGCCGCCCTGCCCGAGACTCTGCTCGAGAGCGAGCTTTTCGGGCACGCGCGCGGGGCGTTCACCGGGGCGGTCTCCACCAAGCGCGGCCTCTTCGAGGAGGCCGACGGCGGCACGGTGTTCCTGGACGAGATCGGCGATGTGAGCCTCGCGCTCCAGGCGAAGCTGCTCCGTTTTCTCCAGAGCAAGGAGTTCATCCGCGTGGGGGAGACCTCCGTGCGACGCGTGGACGTGCGCGTGATAGTCGCGACCAACAAGCACCTGGAGGGAGCCATCGAGCGCGGGGATTTCAGGAGGGACCTTTACTACCGGCTCAACGTCATCACCGTCCACCTCCCGCCCCTGCGGGAGCGGCGCGAGGACATACCCCTTCTCGCCAAGCATTTCGCGCGCAAGTGCGGGGCGAGCCTTCTCAAGGGGCCAATCAGCTTCTCGCCTGAGGCCATGGCGGCCCTCTCGGCGCACGACTGGCCGGGGAACGTGCGCGAGCTCGAGAACGCCGTGGAGCGCGCGGTGGTGCTGGCCGAGGGCAACGAGCTTGCGCCGGAGGATTTCCCCGAGGAGATCGCCCGGAGGCGAACGGGCGGCGGCACAGGCGGCGGCGGGGGAGACGACGCGGACGCTGTTGGCGCTGCGGGCATGGCGTTCGACGATGCGGTGGCGCGCTACAAGCGCGAGCTCATTGCGGAGGCGCTCGAGAAGGCCGGCGGCGTGCAGGCGAGAGCCGCTGAGATCCTGGGGATCAAGAGGACCACGCTCAACGAGATGATGAAGAGGCTGGGGATGACAGGGGGAGACGCCCAGCGCAGGGCTGGCGCCAAGAAATTGAACGCATAAGCCAACATGTTGGACATCCCGAGGCTGCCAATGATCCGCAGCCAGGGCCCATAAACAGCGGAAACCCGCACGGGACGCCGCTCACAGGCGGTGCCGGCGGGTTTTTGCTTTCGTGTGGCCGCGGTTGGCACGCAAATTGCTCCCATCCGTGGGGCGAAGACAATCTGCGGTGAAACAGGGCGGCGCCGGGGCGGTTGCAAGCGCGCGGAGCAGGCGGCGTGCGGAGCCGGAAGGCGCCGAAAAGAAGCCGTCGATTGTGAAATGTGGCACAAAGGAGGAATCCAGCATGTCAGCGGTGGCGCTCAAGGAGGAGGCTGCATGCCGCGAGCCGGCACACGACGTGGATCCCGACCTTCAACTGGAGTATGAGAAGGCCATGAGAGAATACGGACTTCCGTACCCCGACGGGACGTGGTTCAAGCGCGCGGCGCATCTGGAGCGGAAGATGCGCGAGGCCCGCATGGAGGCAAGGTTCGACGAGAATTAGCTGGGGAGTGAACGGAGAATGAGCCCGTTTTGCCGTGCGCACATCCTGGTATGTTCCGGGGCCGGGTGCGTGTCCTCCGGTTGCCAGGCGGTATATGATGCCCTCATGAACGGCCTCGAGGCCGAGGGCGTGATGGGCGAGGTCAAGGTGGTGCAGACCGGCTGCATAGGGTCGTGCGACCTCGGCCCGGTCATCGTGGTCTACCCTGAGGGCACGCTCTACGAGAGGGTGCGGCCCGAGGACCTCCCGGACATCGTGCGCGAGCACATAGTGAAAGGAAGGCCGGTGGAGCGGCTGCTTCACAGGCGCCCCGACGGGGAACTGGCGCCTACCCTCGCTGGCATCGACTTCTTCAAGAAGCAGGTCAAGATAGTCCTTCGGAACTGCGGGGTCATAGACCCCGAGAACATCAACGAGTTCGTGGCGCGCGACGGGTACGAGGCCCTTGCGCGGGTGCTCACCGACATGGAGCCCAGGGAGGTCATAGACATCGTCAAGAGGTCGGGCCTCCGTGGGCGCGGCGGGGCGGGGTTCCCCACGGGGCTCAAGTGGGAGTTCGCGTCGCGGGTTCGGGCGGATCAGAAGTACGTGGTCTGCAACGCCGACGAGGGCGACCCTGGCGCGTTCATGGACCGGAGCGTCCTCGAGGGCGACCCGCACAGCGTCATCGAGGCCATGGCAATCGCGGGCTACGCCATCGGCGCGACCGAGGGCTATGTATACGTCCGGGCCGAGTATCCGCTCGCCGTGTCGCGGCTTTCGCACGCCATACGCCAGGCGCGCGAGTTCGGCGTGCTTGGCGGGAACCTCTTCGGGTCGGGGTTCGACTTCGACCTCGACATCAGGGTGGGAGCAGGAGCTTTTGTGTGCGGCGAGGAGACGGCCCTCCTGGCATCGGTGGAGGGCAAGCGCGGCATGCCCAGGCCCAAGCCGCCGTTCCCGGCGAACGAGGGCCTGTGGAGGAAGCCGACGGTCATCAACAACGTCGAGACCCTGGCGAACATCCCGCCCATCATCCTCCGCGGCCCAGAGTGGTTCGCGAGCATCGGCACGGAGAAGAGCAAGGGCACGAAGGTGTTCGCCCTGGCCGGCAAGATCAACAACACGGGGCTCGTGGAGGTGCCCATGGGCACCACACTCCGGGAGATCGTGTACGACATAGGCGGTGGGATACCGGGCGGCAAGGCGTTCAAGGCCGCCCAGACAGGCGGCCCGTCGGGCGGGTGCATCCCGGCGGCCTTCCTCGATACGCCCATGGAGTACGACACCTTGGTCAAGCTGGGAGCCATGATGGGGTCGGGCGGCCTCATCATCATGGACGAGGACACCTGCATGGTGGATATCGCCAGGTTCTTCCTGCAGTTCACCCAGGACGAGTCGTGCGGCAAGTGCGTCCCGTGCAGGGAGGGCACCAGCGTCATGCTGGACATCCTGACCCGGATCACCGAGGGGAAGGGGCAGCCGGGGGACATCGAAACCCTCGAGTCCCTGGGCAGGACGATAAAGAACACAGCCCTCTGTGGGCTGGGCCAGACGGCCCCGAACCCCGTGCTCAGCACCATCAAGTACTTCAGGGACGAATACGAGGCCCACATCCACGAGAAGAGGTGCCCTGCGGGCGTGTGCGCGGCCCTCATGCGGTACCGGATCGACGCCGACAGGTGCAGAGGATGCGGGCTATGCGCGAAAGCGTGCCCCGCTGACGCGATCTCCCCCGTGGCAGCCGAGGCCGAGGACCAGATGGCGAAGGTTGCCGGGGAGGAGGCCGGCGCCCGGACGCGAAGGCACAGGGTCTACGCGATCGATGTCGACAGGTGCCAGGGATGCGGCGCGTGCGTGAGCGCCTGCCGCTTCCGGGCCGTCGCCAGGAGGTGAGTGAGATGAACGTCGCCCTACCACAGAGAGAGCCGCAGAAACAACCAGAAACTCAAGCCCCTCCCTCCCGGCCGGCGGTGCCGCCTACCGATACCGCACCGGTGAAGGTGTTCAGGCTCACGATAGATGGGCGCGAGGTCGAGGCGCGCGAGGGCGAGACCGTGCTCGACGCCGCGCGGCGTGCGGGTCGAGACATACCGACGCTGTGCTACCACCCGGCAGTTGGGCGCATAGGCTCCTGCAGGGTGTGCGTCGTAGAGATCGAGGGGGCAAGGACGCTCCCGGCGTCGTGCGTGACGCCCGTGGCTGACGGCATGGTGGTGCACACGAACACCCCCGCGGTGCGCGAGGCGCGCCGCACCGTGCTCGAGCTCCTGCTCGCCGCTCATCCTCACGACTGCTTGAAGTGCGAGAGAAACGGGCGGTGCGAGCTCCAGGACCTCGCCATGCGTCTCGGGATACGTAACGCGAGGTTCCGCAGGGAGAAGGTCCACAGCGAGCCTGACGCCTCCAGCGCGGCGCTGGTGCGTGAGCCGGACAAGTGCGTCCTGTGCGGCCGCTGCGTGAAGGTTTGTAACGAGGTACAGGCCGTGGGAGTGCTCGGGTTCGCGTATCGCGGCACCCGGTCATGCGTGACGCCCATGTTCGAGCACGGGCTCGCAGAGTCGAAGTGCGTCTCGTGCGGCCAGTGCGCAAAGGTGTGCCCTGTGGGAGCCATAAGCGAGAAAGAGGAATGGGAGCGCGTGCTAGATGCAATAGCCGACTCCGACCTCCACGTGGTCGTGCAGGTCGCGCCGGCCGTGCGCGCCGCCATCGGCGAGGAATTCGGCATTCCTGCAGGCACCGCCGTCACCGGGAAGCTTGCCACGGCGCTCCACCGGCTCGGATTCGACGCCGTGTTCGACACTCAGTTCGCGGCGGACCTCACGATCATGGAGGAAGGCCACGAGCTTTTAGAGCGCATCAAGTCCAGAGGAAAGCTCCCTCTCATAACCTCGTGCAGCCCCGGCTGGGTGGGGTTCTGCGAGACGTTCTTGCCGGATCTCCTTGGGAACGTCTCGTCGTGCAAGTCGCCGCAGCAGATGATGGGGGCTGTCATAAAGACCTACTACGCCAGGAAGGCAGGGGTCTCGCCGGAGAAGACATTCAGTGTCTCGGTCATGCCGTGCACCGCCAAGAAATACGAGGCGGCCCGGCCCGAGATGAACGCTTCGGGCGTGCGCGACGTCGATGTGGCCATCACCACCAGGGAGCTTGCCCGCATGATAAAGGCCGCAGGGATAGACTTCGCGAACCTGCCTGACGGCGAGTTCGATGCTCCCCTCGGCATCTCCACAGGCGCGGGGACCATCTTCGGCGCGACGGGAGGCGTGATGGAGGCGGCGCTGCGCACCGTCTCCGAGGTCGCGGCGAAGAAGCCCGCGGGCAAGGTGGAGTTCGCGGAAGTCCGGGGCCTCGAGGGAATACGCGAGGCGACCGTCGACGTGGGCGGCCAGGGGGTCCGCATCGCGGTGGCCTCCGGACTCGCAAACGCTGCAAGGCTGCTCCAGAGGATACGCGAGGGCAAGGCGTCTTACCACTTCGTAGAGATCATGGCCTGCCCTGGCGGGTGCGTCGAGGGCGGCGGACAGCCGAGGTCGTGCGACCCGGAGATCGCAGCGAAGAGGGCAGCAGCGCTGTATGCGGAGGACCGGCACATGAAGGTCCGCAAGTCCCACGAGAACCTCGCCGTGCGGAGGCTCTACGATGAGTTCCTCGGCAAGCCCGGCAGCGAGGTCGCACACAGGCTCCTTCACACGACATACCGGAGTGCGGAGGAAGCCGCCCCGGCCACTGGCGCCAGGAAGGAGGCCATCTGACATGGCAGCGGCGAAGACGAAAGAAAAGCGAGCCCGGCTCGAGGTTGCATCCAGGCCCGGTGAAGGTGTCGGCACCTGCAAGTGCCAGGGAAAGACTCCTGATGATAGATATGGGATGCTCGACGAGATAATCGCCAAACACAAGGACACCCCGGGGTCGCTCATTCCCGTGCTCCACGAGGCCCAGCAGCTCTTCGGTTGCCTTCCCGAGGACTTGCAGTCCAAGATCGCAAAGGGTCTCGGGGTGCCGGAGAGCGAGGTATACGGCGTTGCCACGTTCTACTCGCTGTTTTCGCTGCGTCCGAAAGGCAAGTGGACCGTGAACGTGTGCCTCGGCACCGCCTGCTATGTGAGGGGCGCAGCGGCTTGCCTCGAGGCGATGAAGAAAGAGCTTGGGGTGGACATCGGCGGCACCAGCAAGGACGGGCTCTTCACTCTGCAGGCCGTAAGGTGCCTCGGCGCGTGCGCGCTGGCGCCCGTGGTCATGATCGGCGAGACCGT
>DKEX01000056.1 GCA_002452295.1 Firmicutes bacterium UBA6811
CTTCGCGGCGGAGCCATATGGGGCGAGGGGCGGACCTCGTTCACGGCAGGCCTAGGCGTCGTCATGCCCGGCTTCTCCGTGGACTACGCATACCAGACCCATAACCTGCTCCCCGACTCCCACAGGCTCTCGCTGAGCATAAAGCTCTAAGCGAGCCTGTGCGTTTAAGAGCCAGCCTTTCACCTTGATAGCTGTGGTAACTGCTAGCGCCCTCTACCTGCACAGGTGGGGGCGCCAGTGCATCCGCGCATCTTGGAGGGCGACGCTGGTGGGCTCGAAGAATATCGGCCTACTGAAGAGGCACGGTCTCTCGCATCCTTTTCCAGGCGGCCGGGTAGTCCGGGTTTTGGTACACAGGAGGCGTCCTTGCAGGAGGACACTGTCCGGATAAGCTGACAGATAAGTGCCACAAGGAAATTTAATGCCAAAGTGCAGAAAACGAGAAGGAGTCCTCTCTTGCGTGTCGTATGACTTGATCAGAAAAGGCATAACCCAGGCCCAGCCAAGATCTGCAAAGCGCTGAACGAGGTAGGGGCCTCAAATGCCCAGATTCGTTAGGCTGACCGGAAAGACCGGAGGCCAGGCAAAGGACTTAGTCCTTGTCTGGCCTTGTTTGCTTTTCGGGTAGCCAGCGAAAGCCGGCGGGAGGTGATCGAACGGGCAGGGATCGGCTCAACACATCACACGGCAACGGCTCCCGTGTCAGGTGCCGTACTCAAGCGTGAAGGAGGAGAGGTAATCTTGGTTACGCGCAAGCATGCTAAATGGTTAGCCCTTGCCGCGCTGGCCTGCGTGGTTGTGCTGGCGGTCTCCGTTGGTGCTCCTGCAAAGGAGAAGGCGAAGGGCGCCCAGGTGCTTCCGGAGGTCCGTGCCGCGTGGCAGGAGGCGCGCGAGGAGTTCGTGCCAGGAGAGTACCTGGTGAGGTTCCAGGACGCGGTTCTGAAGGAGGACGCCCTGGGCGTGCTCAGACACGCGGGGATGGAAGTCCTCAAGGTGATCTACTTCAAGCCGAGCAGGGCCTTTCCGGATGGGCTCAGGATCTATCATGTGAAGGCTGCTGCCGGTGTGCGCGCCGAAGATGCGGCGCGGGTGCTCAGGGCCGACAGCCGGGTCAGGTATGCGGCGCCCAATCGCAAACTGTATGCTGACGGCCCAACGGTGCGTGCGATCCCGAGCGACACGTACTTCAGCTACATGTGGGGCCTCAACAACACCGGCCAGGAGTTCTACCCGGGTATGAGCGGCACGCCCGATGCCGACATCGATGCGCCGGAGGCGTGGGACATACGGCACGATGCGCCCACGATCGTGGTCGCCGACATCGACACGGGTATCCAGTGGAACCATCCAGATCTCCAGGGAAACATCTGGGTGAATCCTGGTGAGACTCCTGGGGACGGCATTGACAACGACGGGAACGGATACATCGACGACATCTACGGCTGGGACTTCGTCAACGAAGACAACTCGGTCTACGACGGCATCGACGACCACGGCACTCACACCGCCGGGACAGTCGGCGCAGTTGGCAACAACGCCGCCGGTGTCACGGGTGTGGCGTGGGACGTCAAGATCATGTGCCTCAAGTTCCTGGAATACGGAAGTGGGTACACCGATGATGCGGTGGAGGCGTTCGCATACGCCTGGAACAACGGCGCCAACCTCACCACAGACTCGTGGGGTTACACAGGGCCACCCGACGAGGTGCTGCAGGACGCGATGGAGGCCTGTGCGCTTCTCCACGCGTGCGCGGCAGGCAATAGCGCCTCTGACAACGATGCAGGCTACCCCAACAACACGCACTATCCATCCAGCTTCCCCCTGGACAACGTAATCTCCGTTGCAGCAAGCGAATGGAACGACAACTTCGCATACTTCTCGTGCTGGGGCGCGACGACCGTAGACCTCGCCGCACCGGGCCACTACATCCTGTCCACAGTGCCAACCGACATGTATGATCCGCCGTACGCATACTTTGGCGGGACCTCGATGGCCACGCCACACGTGGCAGGGGCGGCTGCGATCCTGATGGCTCAGTTCCCCGAGATAGCTCCGTTCCGTTCCGGTCCTGCGCCGGAGAACGGCTCCTTGACCATCAAGGATCTCCTCATCAGGACCTGCGACCGCAAGCCCGCGTTCGAGGGTAAGTTGGTTTCGCACGGGCGCCTGAACCTGCACAGGGCGCTGCTGCAGGATGTGGCCGGGCCGCCCGACATAAGCGTCAACCCGACGTCACTGTACGCTCAGCTTCGCCAGGGCGAGGTGGAGACGCGCACGTTCACCATCACGAATACCGGCGAGGATTACCTCAACTTTGACATCTCGGTCGACTTCGGTGCCGGTGATAGCATGGCCAAGGCACCGGCGGCGATCCCGCACATCGAGGTCGGAAAGGACGAAGTCGATCCGAGGGTTGGACCTCCGGTGACAGAGGGACACGGAGGACCTGATGCGTTCGGGTACGTCTGGAAAGACAGCGATGAGGCGGGCGGGCCGACGTTCTCCTGGGTGGATATCACGGGAGTTGGCACCCCCGTGACCCTTGGGGACGATGCCGGCGTCACGGTGGCGTTGCCCTTCACGTTCCCGTTCTATGGGCAGGATAAGACGTCCATCTCCATTTGCTCTAACGGCTATCTCACGTTCGGCTCAACGCTGGGCGACCTTTCAAACGATCCAATCCCGAACCCGGCACAGCCGAACGACCTCATGGCGCTATTCTGGGACGACCTGAATCCCAGCGGTAGTCCGAAGGTCTACTACTACCATGACGCCGCGAACAACAGGTTCATCGTGGAGTACTACCAGGTGCCCAGGTATGGCAGTGGCGGTCCATACACGATGGAGGCGATCCTGTATCCTGACGGGCGGATTGTCATGCAGTATCTGACGATGCTAGGCACCCGTCTCAACGAGGCCACGATCGGCATCGAGGACTCTGCAGGCGCTGTCGGGCTGCAGGTATGCTTCAACGCAAACTATGTCCACGACAACCTCGCTATCGAGTTCGTGCCAGCCTGGCTCTCAGTCAGCCCGTCCACCGGATCAGTTGCCCCCGGCGAGAGCGTGGACGTGACGGCGACGTTCAGGGCCGGGAGCCTGCCGCTTGGTACATACACTGCGGATATCCTGGTGAATAGCAACGACCCGGAGGAGCCGGAGGTCGTGGTTCACGCGACGATGGACGTGACCACCAACCAGGCGCCGGTCATAGACGAGGCGTCCGCTAACCCGACTGTTGGCGAGCCTCCGCTTTTCGTGCAGTTCACGGGCGCAGCCCACGACCCGGACGGCACGATTGTCGACAAGTGGTGGGACTT